>CADDYX010000068.1 GCA_902810735.1 Verrucomicrobiota bacterium
GACAGGCAAGAAAGTCCGACACGAGAGTGTCGGCTGACGCGTCAAACACTCGCGCGACGATGTTCTCCCGCCCGAACTGCGCAGCCCACGGCTCGAGCAGCGCCGAAAAGTCGAGTTCGTCCAGTTCCGTGGCGACGTATTGCTCGAAGCTCTTTGTGCAGAGCGCGAGCTTTACCATCTGGTTGTATTGCGACTCGGCCAGCTCGTCCTGCGAACGCGCGAAGAAGATGATCCGCACCCGGACCCCCGGAAGCGAGCGGCGGAAAAAATTCGCGAGTTCCGAAGGGTCCACCAGCGTCAGGTTTTCCGAGCTGAGCAAGCCAGCAGGCGAACCGGAGTTCAGTAACTCGGAACACACCGCCTCGCGTGCGCGCTCGAGATTTGGCGGCAATTCCATGTACGGCGGCGGGTGTTCGATAAATGATTTCGCAAAATTTTGATGGCCTGTCTGTCGGGCGTCATCCGCGGCCACGTAATGCACGCCGTGCTCGCGGAGGAGTTCGCGGTGCGCGCTCAAAAAGCGCTGGATGCTCGTCGTGCCCGTCTTACCTCTTCCGATGTGGAGATAGAGCGTTTCGACGGGCACAGCGGCAAAGAAAGGCTCGGCACGCCGGTTGGCAAACCGGCGAAAAAGGCGAAGCTCCCGGGACGAATGTCCCACCTGCGCAGCGACGATGATCGCTTCTGGCGCGCCAATTCAGGCGTCGACGAAGAAGTTCCGGTGGCGAAGCCGATGCTTGCCACGGCCGAGCAACTCCAGCCGTATCTGCGGCGGATCGATGCCGCGCGCTGGTACTCGAACGGCGGACCGCTGGTAAAGGAATTTGAAGCGCGGCTGGCGCAGCATTGCGGCGGAGGCGCCTTTGTTGCCACGGTCGCAAACGCAACGATCGGCCTGACGCTCGCGCTGTTCGCCTGCGATTTGCCGGAAGGCGCGCTTTGCATGGTGCCGAGCTGGAGTTTCGCGGCAACCGGACACGCGACCCTGTTGGCCGGGCTCGTTCCGTGGTTTGTGGATGTGAACGTCGAAACCTGGGCTCTCGAACCCGACGCGGCGCGCGAGCTCCTGCCGGCCGCGCCTCGAAAGGTCTCCGCGGTGCTTCCGGTCAGCCCTTTTGGCGCGCCGCTCGATTTGCGCTCGTGGCACGCTTTCCAGGAGGAGACCGGCATCGCAGTGGTGGCGGACGCCGCCGCCGGTTTTGATTCAGTGCAGGCCGATGAAGTTCCCGCCGTTGTAAGTCTGCACGCGACCAAGGTGTGCGGCACCGGTGAGGGCGGATTCGTCGTTTCTACTGATCAGCGACTGGCCGAAGAAATCGAGAAACGGGCGAACTTCGGCTTCTGGAATTCCCGCGAATCGAGCGTCCGCGCGCTGAATGGGAAGCTCAGTGAATACGCCGCCGCAGTTGGGCTGGCCGAGTTGAACAACTGGGGACAAACGCGCGCGGAATTTCAGCGCGTCGCCAGCGCCTACCGCGATGCTCTTGCCGGCCAAAGCGCCGTGCGGCTGCAACCCGGTTTCGGCGACAGGTGGATCTCTTCCGTCGTGGTCGTCGAGTCGCTTGCGGACGACGCCGAATCGATAACGGCGAAGCTCGCGAAGCACGGCATCGGATCACGGCGCTGGTGGGGCGGAGGTCTTCATCGGCATCGCACTTTCAAAGAGTTCCCGCGGCACCAGGTGACCCAAACCGAAGCGTTGGCCGATCGGGTAGTCGGTCTCCCTTGCTGGCGCGATTTGCCGACAGAACAAGTTTCACGGATTTGCGAGCTGCTGCTGGGCCGCCAGTGAAGCCAGGCCGCCCGCGTCCCGTTTACGGCCGTGTTGAGTACGCCCAGGCCTTCGGATTACCGATCATCGATGTGCCGGAATGGAACACGGCGGTGCTGCGTCGGCCGATTCCGGCGAGCGATTTCGAAGATGCGATCGGCTGTTACCCGCTGAGCTTCATCGACCCGATGTCCGATCTCGAGGCGGGGTTGGATCGATTGCGTGCGGCGGGTCTCGTGACTGTGTCGCTCGTGCCAAACCCGCTGACCAGTCCCGACCCCGACGCACTGGCGGCCGCTTTCGCCGTTTGCAGGCCGTTCAAGAACCACTACCTGATCGACCGGAGCGAGTCGCAGCGGATATCGGCGACCCATCGCCGCTGGATGCGAAAGGCGCTGCGCGAGTGCGAAGTATCGCGCATTCGGCTGCGCGACGCATTGGCCGATTGGAACCGGCTCTACGGCGGCACGATTGAGCGGCATGCGATCGGTGGGCTGCAAAAATTTTCGCCAGAGTACTTTGCCGCCCTTGCAGAGCTGCCGGGGATCGAGGCATTCGCGGCTTTTCTGGCGGGAGAAATCGTCGCGATGGCACTTTGGGTCGACGACGAAGATATCGTTTATTATCACCT
This sequence comes from Verrucomicrobiota bacterium, assembly GCA_902810735.1. Taxonomy (GTDB): domain Bacteria; phylum Verrucomicrobiota; class Verrucomicrobiia; order Chthoniobacterales; family UBA10450; genus CADDYX01. The sequence goes on from CADDYX010000068.1 coordinate 2,403, forward strand.
CGGCGCGTCGGACGAGCGCGGTTACAAGACACAGGCGATGTACGGGATTTTCGCTGTTGTCTTCGAGCATTTTGCATCCGCCCGCATTCTGCATCTGGGGGGCGCTGCCGGAGTTGCGCCGGAGGCGAAGGACGGCCTCGCACATTTCAAGCGCGGCTTTGCCAATCGCGAGCTCGAAGCATACTTTTGTGGCGCCTGTCTCGACGCTGAGCGCTACGCCGGTCTCAGCGCCGGTCGCGAGGGAGCAGTGTTTTTCCCAGCCTACCGCCAGACATGAGCAGTGAGCCGAATTCGATCTCGCCGGACGCCCGTCCTTATCACGGCCTCGTCCAAATGGTGGAAGCACTGCATGCGGAGCATGGCGACACCCATCGCGGCCTGGGTTATCCAAGAGCCGAAGGGTTCGACGTCCGCTACCGCGTTTACCTCGACGTGATTCGCGCCGCCGTTCGTGGCACACCGTGCTCCGTCCTCGATATCGGCTGTGGCACGGCGCGATTGCTCGACCTCATCAAATCGTTAGGTCGAACCGAGATCGCATATCGCGGCGTTGATCTTTCGCCGCAGTTAATCAGCGCGGCGCAGGAGAAGCATCCGGAAGCTGATTTTGTCTGCGGTGACCCGTTCGATCTCGGCGAAATCTGGTCGCCGCAACCGGACTATGTCGTGTTTGGCGGGATTTTCACGTGCCGTCTGGAGATGACGGTGGAGCAGATGACCGAGTACATGCTTCGCCTGTTGCAACTCGCTTTCAAGAATTGCCGACGCGCGATCGCCTTTAACGTCATGTCGCATCACGTCGATTGGCAGCGCGACGATCTTTTTCATGTGCCGTTCGATCGGATGGCCGAGATTCTGAACGCCAATTTTAGCCGGCACTACGTTTTCCGGGCCGATTACGGGCTGTATGAGTACACCGTGTATCTTTACCGCTCGCCGGTGACAGAGTAAGCCGCTTCCACGACATGCAGTTCGACTTGGAAGTGCGCGTGCCGATCAGTCCCACGCCTGATTTTTTCCGGCGCATTCATTTCATGGCGGCCTCGCTCCGGCGGCTGGAGGGAATGCTTGGTCGATGGACGTTGACCGTATGTGTGGGCGGCGATGTCGAGGCGGAAAATCTCTCCGAAACCCAGCCATGGTCGAAAAATTATCCCGTTACCTGGCGGTGGGTGGACCGTGAAAAGTTCCGGCGCGACAACTATTGGGAAACAAGCCGCGAAGTTTTCCGCCAACCGATTCGCGGGCGCATCGTCATCTGCGCCGACGCCGACGTGATTTTCGTCCGCGATTTTTCCGACCTGCTGCACGAGCTGCACCGCGATCCGGCAGTTGCCGGTGTTATCGCGCACGCTCCGCCGGTTCGCGGACCCGAAATGGCCGACCTGTGGCCCCGTCTCTGCGAAAGGTATGGTGTGCCGGTGCCGCCACCGATCCACCAGCACACCGGGTGGGATTTTATGACGAAGAATCGCATGACTCCGGTTTATTATAATTTCGGAGCCGTGTTCGTACCAGCCGATTTGATGGGGAGCCTCGCGGCGGAGATCGAGCCGGCGGACAATTTCGTCAGCTCGATATTGGAGACGTTTTTCCGATTTCAGATCGCGCTCACTCTGTCGATCCAGAAGGCAGGACTGCCCGCCCGCGCGCTGCCATTGCGTTACAATTTTCCGAACGATCGCCGGTTCGATGAGAGGCACCCCGGCGAACTCGCGGCTATCCGGATTCTGCATTATCTGCGGCACGAGATTGTGCACCGCGAGGATGATTTCGCCGATCTCTCCCGTGTCGCCGCTTTAATCGGGCGAGGCGATCTTCGCGGCAGCAACGAGGTGCTGCGAAAAACACTCGAGATGCTCTATCCCGCCGTCGCCGCAGAGGAATCAGCGCACTACAGTAGTGAAGATGCCGGTCGAGCACGAACGCCGGCTCGTTTGTAACTGACGGTTTCGCTAACCGGAATCGACAGGAGCTTCCCGCCGCACGTGTCCACCATGGTCAAATTGATCGTATCTGTCGGTGCGTGCTAGGCCGTGTAGCAATAATGACTCCACTCACACTGCAGCCTAAACTTTCGATCGCGCTGGTCTGCTATGAAATGGCTGCGCAAGTCGAGAATACGCTCCGGTCACTTTTGCCACCCTACCAGCGCGGGATCACGACAGCGGATTATGAAATCGTTCTCGTCGATAACGGATCAGCGAATCCGCTGCCGGAAAGAGTCAGCACACTCTCCCCGAATATCCGCTACATCTATTTGTCGCCTGAAAAGTCGAAGCCAAGTCCGGCCATGGCCATCAACCAGGCGGCGGCGGCGGCATGTGGCGAATGGCTTGCGTTGATGATTGACGGCGCGCGCATGGTTACGCCAGGCGTGCTTTCGTGGGCGCTTCGCCTCCTCGAAGTAGCACCGCACTCGATCGTAGAAGTGCGCGGCTGGCATCTCGGGCCCAAGTTCCAGCCCGAAAGCGTGGCCGAGGGCTACGATCACGAGGCTGAAGCACGCTTGCTCGACCGAATCGACTGGTTGGAGAACGGTTATCGGTTATTCGACATTTCGTCTGCCAGTGCGCAGACGCGCCACGGAATGTCGGAGCCTGCTTCCGAATCGAACTGCCTTTTCATGGCTCGCAAGCTATTTCAGCAGCTTGGTGGAATGGACGAGCGTTACAAACACCCCGGCGGCGGCTTCGTGAACATCGACTTCTTTTCACGCGCTGCCGCCGCCGCCGAGCGAATTTGGACACTGCTCGGCGAAGGAACATTTCATCAGGTTCATGGCGGCGCAGCGACCGGCCTGACAATGACTCAACTGCGCACTCAAATCGCGACGTGGCAGGCAGAATCTCTTCAGCTGCGCGGTCGAATTCCCGCGGTCGACCGGCAAAAATGCGTTCTGGCGGGCCATCTGCCGGAGGAATTCCTCAGATGGCTCGGGCGCGTTCTCGAACAACCCACTGCTGCTGTTTTCGGGCGAGTCGAGTAACTTCCTGACAATCCATGGCGCATCAGAAAGGCTACGGGCGACAACTCTCCGCGGCAGACATCGCGGACGGCCGGCACCGCGATTTTGTGGGCGGGTTGTGGGAAGATCTCGGCCGATTGCAGTTCGAATTCTTGTGCCTCCGCGGCCTATCTCCATCCCATCACCTACTCGACGTCGGCTGCGGTTGCCTGCGCGGTGGGGTGCACTTCGTCCGACATCTTGAGACCGGCCACTACTGTGGCGTAGATGCCAACGCTTCGCTCATTGAAGCCGCACGTCACGAACTAGGCCGCGCCGCGTTGTTGGAGAAGCAGGCGCAACTCGCGATCAGTCAAAATTTCGACTTAGGGCAGTTTGGTCGCAGATTCGAGTATGTACTGGCGCTGTCAGTCTTTCCGCACCTTGTCCGCGATGAGATATGCCGGTGTTTAGTTGCAGTCCGGCGAGTGCTCGCTCCACGTGGCCAGTTCTTTGCCACTTTTTTCGAGGCGCCGCCAGGTGGCGATCGGCAGTCGATTGTGCACCAGCCGGGAGGTATCGTGACGTATCACGATCGAGATCCGTTCCATCAATCGATCGACCAAATGCAGGCACTGGCAGACGCGGCACAACTCTCGATGACGTTGATCGGCGACTGGAACCATCCACGCGACCAAAAGATGCTCGTGTTTCGACGGCAGGAATGAGAGATTACCCGAGAAACTGCTGTAGCCGCCGGCGCGTGTGTTCCGAAGGGCGACCGAAGTAGCAGGTCGTCAAATCGAGGAGCGCCCCACCGGGATCGCCTCGCCCGGACGTCCTTTCCACGCGAGAAACCGGCGTTCGACCAATGTCCACGACAGAATGGTAGCTAACGTCGTCATTGCAATCGCGACAGCGATCCGGCCGAGCGGCGGCCACTTAGGGGTGTGCCGTGCCACGGCTACGTACACCGGTAGGTGCCACAAATAACATGCGTATGAAACGCGCCCGACAATTCGCAGCACACGTGATCGGAGCAGAGGGTTGAGCGACCAATCCGTTTCCACCATCGCGAGAATAATGATTGCCCAGCACAGCGCGATGACTGTGAAAACGCCGAGATAAAGGGAAGCTTGTTGTGGCGGAACAAAGAAGAGGCAGTATGCAAGGAATGCCGAAGCGGCCCAGGCTGCACTGCGTGTGAACCGCGCAGGCGTTTTGCCACGCACCCACAGATGTGCCAGTAACGCCCCGAGAAGCAAGCCTTCGGCATGCGCGTCGGTCCGCACGTAAATTCGATACCACGGCAATCCGGATTGCCAAAGCAGAGCACGTTGTACCGCAACACAGATCACGGCTATCGCCACGCTACCGACAACAAAGGAAAGAGACCGGCGCAGTGGCAGGATAACCGCGATCACAATCGGCCAGATGACGTAGAACTGCTCTTCTACAGACAGCGACCAAAGGTGCTTGAGCCCGAGCACAAAATCCTGACCGGCCGCGATTTTCCAGTTTGCATAATAAAGTGCCACCGATAGCAGCGTCGCACGCTCAAGCTCCGGTGGCTGCTGTACAGAGGCTGAATAGCACCAGTGCGCTACAAGTAGCACAGCCAAAGCCGGGAAGAGGCGGAGTACGCGGCGCCGGTAGAACGTCCGGCAAGAGATAACCCCGGTCTCCGCCTGCTCTCGTAACAGTAACGAGGTAATCAAAAAGCCGCTCAGAACAAAGAACATGTCGAGCGCCAAATATCCCCCCGGCACCGCAAGCCATCTGCCAGCCGGATACAGCACGCTCGTGTGGGAGATCAGGACAATAAGCAGGGCAACACCACGAATGCCATCAAGCTCCGGGATGTAGCCGATTCGCCGGCAAGGGACGTTGCCTCGACCGCCGCGTCCGGCCTCGCCGGGTGGTACGGCCGCTTTCGGCTTCTGTCCCTGCTGTCGCGCTGACATGCGGTTTGCGTGTATTAGCGCGGTTCAGTGCCGCGCGACGGTCTACGGCCAGGCGTGCTTACAACGCATTGGTCTCGGCCGTTTGGACAACGTCAGCTCGCCCGCTTAACCGTTGTGCCACTGTCTCCCAGTCGTTCGGCACGAGGTTTAACGCTGCGTCCAAACCCTGTTGAATCGTGGAGAACGGCATATTCATAAACCGCTCGACTGCCGCCGAATAATTTACCTCTAACGTACGTGACTTTGGGTCTAGATTTGTGACCACCGTCAGACCAGACCATGGAGCCGCGATCGTGAATATATTTAGTTCTGCTCGATAATGCTTTAGACAGACGATAGCTTTCCAAACATCACCGGTATGAAAGTTCATGGTCCGCTCCCGACTTTGCGCGGACTCGTCAAGTGGCAGTGTATCGTGGAACAGAATGACAGACTGCCGAGTGCAATAGGGCTCGAGGTTGATAAAGTCGCGCAACGCCTGCTCGAAAAGGTGCAGGCCATCAATGAATCCGAGTGTCAAAGGCTGGTCGCGAAGTAATTCACGCAAGCGGCCTTGCGCAAAAAACTCGTCGCTCGTTTCCGGAAAAACATGGGTTTCGGCGCGAAAGCGAACGCGAATATCGGCTGCTGGGTCGACTCCGATCGCGCGCGTCGGAGGTTTCGCGAGCGAAAGCGATAGCCCCTGGTTCACACCTATTTCGACGTACGAGGCCGGCCGCAGTAGTTCGTGAAAGCGGCGAAGCCAGAGTAGATAACCATCGCCTGGCATGCGCAACATCGAGAGGCCGACATAGCTTCGATTCGATTTTGAATCTAAACGGAGGGCGGCAGCAAATTCCGTCGCAGCTTTCTCACGGTCGCCGAGGAAGCTGTACGCTTCCCCCAATGCGGCATGAAAATCAGGATAGTCGTCAGTTGGTATTCTGCGCAACAATGCCGGACCTATCTGCCTCAGCAACCGTTGTGGCTCGGGCTCAGCGGGGGCATGCCGGCGGGCAAGCCGTGCAACGGCGGCGCATGCCTCCAGTCGCCCGGCGGTGAACTCCTTCTGTGCGAGTTTGACCAGTGCCGCCACTTTCGAATTCACCGGTGCCGCGGACTTGGTGAGGGACCAACGATCCCGGTCAAATGTTCGTCCCACCGGCGGATTCTTTCGACCGCGGATTGGGTGCACCGCGGCACTAACGAGCTGGAACAATGCACCTGTCGGAAGCGTGCCAATATAACTCCGCCGGTGTTGGGGACTTGGGGGTTTAAAGCGTTCTCCGCGGAGCTCGGCATACTGCACATGCCATAATTCGACTGCGTCAACAAAGCTTTCGAGCTGTGAGTTCGTGGCGACGCCGCCGTGCAGCTGGTGAAACGTTGCCTCGCCGAGTAAAAGAACAAGTTCGCTGCCCTCGAGCTCCATCGCTCGCTTGAACGTGTCAGGATTCAGCAGACCTCCGCCGGGAAAATCGAAAGCCTCATCCACTCCGTCCATCGCTCGCCAGGTGTCACGGCTCAGAAAAAGCGCATTCGATTCGACAATCGTACGCAGCCATCCGTCGACCGACGATTCATCAGGCGTCGCTATGTCAAACAGCCGATAGCCCTCTGCCGGCCACGCGATCGAAGCCAGCAATGCGTCCTCTTCCTCTATGCTGTACCCAGCCTCGACGGCGAACTTCTGCACATCGGCTCCGAGATACCAGCCGAGCGTAGCGACTACGGCGCGGGGGAACAATGACGCTCCGTGCCGCGCGAAGTGCAGCAAACCGGGTGTGACAATTCGCGCGCCATCGATCATCACGCCGATTACGTCGCCCTTTGCCTCACGCAGGCCGCGGTTAATCGCTCGCGCCGGAGACGGAGAGGCTGGATCCATTCGGATCAGGCGAAAATTGCCATCTAATCCATCGAGCATCTTCGGGTCGACGGGTGGCGTTGAGCCGTTGTCTACCACGATGATTTCGTATTCGTCTGCACGGATGTGCCGTTGGTAGCTCGCGGAAAGTGAGAGCAGCGTCCGTGGAATCTCGCGGGGGATGTTGTAGACAACGACAACGACCGAAATCGTGGAAGTAGATTGAGCGGCTTGTTGCATCAACACAGCTTCCGGGCTGACAATGACCCGCGCCTCAGGTTACCTCACGCGTTTGAGATATCCGCGCGGATTGAGCGTCATCAGAAAGCGATTGCAGTTGTGGTCGATCTCGAAGTCGTTCGTCTGCGCGAGAAAACGCTCCACCGCCTCCATCGGCCCGGGTCCGTAATCTGGAAAGGATGGATGTCCGTTAACGTTCGTGTCCTCGACGACCAGGTAATCACCCAATTGTACGAATTCGCTATAGATGATAAGCTCATCGTAAACGTGGGGTTCGTGGTGGTCGGAATCGAGGATGACCATGGCACGGGCTGTCTTGACGCGGCTCTTTACTTCTGTGACGAGCGCCGCATCAGTGCTCGAGCCTTTCAGGTAGGTGATGCGCGGATGCTGCGGGCGATTCGCTCGTGTGCTTACATCGAGCGAAATGACTTCACCTTGGCCGATTTGCTCAAGGATACTTGCGAGATATAGCGCACTTCCACCAGCGAAGGTCCCGGTCTCGATTACGAATGCCGGCTGCGTCCTCACTAATAGCTCTTGGTAGATCCAGAGATCGAGAGGACACTTCCACAGCAGGTGGCCGAACCAGCTCAGATTGATGGTATCGGCGCGTGCGCGCCAGCGTCGGTAGTAGAGGTCGTGGAATTCGTCGACGATCCGGCGCTCCTCCGGCGTCAGCTCCGGCTGCGGCCGGTCGACACCGTACGGTCCGATCTGGGCAGTCATTTTCGCTACGTCGATGAAGGGTGCCGTGAAGCCTGGTGTCACGTGCGGGCACGAAGAAGATCGCGCACCAGCTCGCGTTCTTCTTTCAACTCGTTGACGGACGCTTCGATTTTCTGGCGGCTGAATTCGTTCAGCTGCACGCGCTGGACAGTTTCCCATTTCCCACCTCGAGAGCGAATCGGAAACGAACAGATCAGTCCTTCCTCAACGCCGTAGCTGCCGTCCGAGCAGACGCCGATGCTGTGCCAATCATCGCCCGACGTGTCTTCCGCGACCGAGCGTACGCTGTCGATGATCGCGTTCGCCGCCGAACCAGCTGAAGACAAGCCGCGCGCTTTGATGATCGCCGCGCCGCGTTGTTGGACTGTCTTGATGAACGTGTCTTTCAGCCAGTTTTCGTCACCAATGACTTCGTTGGCCGCGCGACCGTCGATTTTCGCGTTGTAGAAATCGGGATACTGCGTTGCGGAATGGTTGCCCCAGATCGTCATGTTGCTGACCGATGTAATGTCGACGTCGGCTTTTTGTGCGAGCTGCGCTTTGCCGCGGTTTTCGTCCAGGCGCGTCATAGCGAACCAGCGATCGCGCGGGATGTCGCGCGCGTTGTTCATCGCGATCAGGCAATTGGTGTTGCACGGATTTCCGACGACGAGAATCCGTACATCCTTCGCCGCGTTTTTCTGGATCGCCTGCCCCTGGCCGGTGAAAATTTTGCCGTTGATGCCGAGCAGGTCGCCGCGTTCCATGCCGGCTTTGCGCGGCACGCTGCCGACGAGCAGCGCCCAGTTCACGTCGCGAAATCCTTCGTCGAGATCGGCCGTAGGCGTGATTGATTTCAGCAAAGGAAACGCGCAATCGTGCAGCTCCATCACCACGCCGTCGAGCGCGCCGAGCGCCTGCGGAATTTCGATCAGGCTCAGCGCGACCGGCTGCTCCGGCCCGAACATCGCGCCCGACGCGATCCGAAAAATGAGCGAGTAACCGATCTGTCCGGCCGCGCCGGTGACAGCGACTTTGATGGGCGTGTTCATATCACTTCTCTAGCCGCGCCGTGCGGCGGAGCAACTCGCGGATGGTCCGCATCCGTTCGCGCGTGGTGCGACTCGCGCGCAACTCCGCGACCGTCGCATGCATGCGGCGCGTCCAGTTACCTTCGTTCGCCATCCCGGGAACGTTGAACCGATCTCTGCGCGCCAGCAGGTCCGTGATCATCACGATCGCGAGCCAGGAATTGCTCGCGAAGAGCGCCTCCATGATTCGCGGGTAAAAATCTGACGCGTAGGTCATTGTCTCATTCGCCGATTCAATTCCGGCGAACGTGGCGATTTTCGCGAGGTCGTGGCGCGCCTGGTCGCGCGTGTCGCTGTGTCGTTCGAACGCTTCTTCCCACATTGCGCGGAGTGGTTTGTGGTCGTGCGTCGCGTACGTCGCAACCGAAAGGCGCTGATACTCGGCGCCCGGCGTGACGCGATCGTGATAGACCTCCCACTGCGGAATCTTGAAGCCTGCAATGCCTAACGAGTGCAAACTCGGTCGGACGTACGGAGGCACCGTTCCCAAGTCTTCGCCGACCACGCGCGTGTCGCCGGACTCCAAGAGCACGACGCGCAGATATTCTTCACCTTCGCGCTGGTTCGCCGCGCGGTTCTCCTCCGTCTCGTCATCGCGCGGCATGAAATGCGGCGCGCGGCCGCCGGTTTTTTCGAGCATCTGTTGCTGATCGAGCGGCAGGAACTCAGCGTTCCGCGTCGGCCGCCACGGGAAACCGTAGATGCGGTAAAACCCGAGCACGTGATCGATGCGAAAGACGTGGAAGAATCGGTGCACGCCGCGCGTGCGCTGCCGCCACCACGCGAAGTTGTCGCTGCGCATCCGCGGCCAATCGTAAACCGGAATGCCCCAGTTCTGGCCCCACTTCATCGTGAACTCGTCGTCTTTGAAATACGGCTCCGGCGGCGCGCCGCCCGACCATTCGAGCTGGAACTCGTTAGGCCGCGCGAACACGTCCGCGCTGTAGTAGCTGACGCCAAACGGAATGTCGCCCATCAGCGCGACGCCGCGCGCTGCGGCATAGTCGCGCGCCGCGCGCCACTGCATGTCGGCAATCCACTGCACATACGCGAAGAAGCGCTCGCGGCGCTCGAATTTCTCGCGGTCGCTGGGTGCGAGCGTGTCGCGCCAGCGCAGCGCCGCCTCAAACGAGTCTTGCTCCCACCGGTCCCACGTTTCGCGCTCGCCGTTCCGCTCCATCAGCGCGCGGAAGAGCGTGTAGTCCGGCAACCACGATGCTTCGCGTTGCCGGAATTGCGCGAACGCCGCGGTGTCCGCGTGCGCGTCGAATCTGTCGAATGCCGCTTGCAGCAGCGCGCGCTTCAGCGCTTTGACTTTGTCGTATTTGACGAGGCCGTCGCGCAACTCCGCGAGATCGTACTCCGCCACGATGCAATGGAAATCTTGCGCCGTGAGATGCTCCGGCGAGCCGGGAGCGAGTTGCAGCGTTGTCGGCTCAATGGCCATCGCGCTGATTGCGTTGTAAGGCGAGTTGTCGCCGCCGACTTCGTTGATCGGCAGCAACTGCACGAGGCGAAATCCGATTTCCGCAGACCAGTCGATGAAGTTGCGCAGCGCCGCGAGATCGCCAATACCCAGATCATCGTCGTGGCGCAGCGCGAACAACGGCGCGAGCACGCCAGCGATCTTTTTCCCGGTTGAAAGCTCCATGAACGAATCGGAATCGCGACCGCCGCGGTGCCTGCGCTGCTTCAGCGGCGGCGAATTTGCCAGTCCTCGACGAGCTCGTTCGGGATCTCCTTCAGGAAGCGCGACGGCCGCTGGAACATGTCGCCGTAACCGGCATTCAGCCGCATGTGCGGATAGGTGAGGTAAAGCTCGTCGCGCGCGCGCGTGATCGCGACGTAAAACAGCCGGCGCTCTTCCTCGATGGCATCGCGCGTGTCGAGCGAGCGCGTGCTCGGAAACATTCCGTCGGTCAGGTAAATGACGAACACCGTGTGGTACTCGAGTCCTTTCGCCTGGTGAACTGAGGAGAGGTTCACCGCTTCGTTGTCGCCGGTCGCGTTCGGCGCGGCTTCGGCATCGACGTTGCTGATCAACGCGAGCTGCGACAGAAATTCGTGCACATCTTTGAACTGCCGCGCGAATGCGGCGAGCTGATTGAGATCTTCGCGCCGCAGCTCGTAGTTCGTGAAGTTCGCCTTCGCGTAATCGTCGTAGATCGCTTCGACGATCGACGTGATCATCTCGCTCGGCGGATTCGGCACGCCGGCCGGTGCGATTTCATCCAGCGTGTGCGCAAGCTGGGTCCAGGGCTTCTTCGATTTCGCGCCAACACTCATCGGCAACAGCCGCGCGCCCCACGACGCGATGTCGCCGTTCGCGTCGAGTGATTTTTCCCACG
>CADDYX010000069.1 GCA_902810735.1 Verrucomicrobiota bacterium
CTCGACCATCTTCCCGCCACGAAGTAGGGCGGGAAGATGGTCGAGTGCCAGCCCGGCACCATTGCGGTGGCGAAGTCTAACGAGACCACGCTGTGCACCGAGAGGACGAGTGGCGTGGCCAGTCCGGCGAGGAGCAGATAAACAACATGGAACCGTTTCCAATGACGCGCTGACCCGCGCCAGCCGAGCGCGAGAATTCCATAGATGAGCTGGACCGGTTTGCGCACGGCGCGATCCCGCATGGTCGCTAAATCGGGAACCAGCCCGACGTACCAAAACATGAGCGAGACGAGCAGATACGTGCTCACCGCAAATACGTCCCAGACGAGCGCGCTGCGCCATTGCGGCCAGAGATTCATCGTGTCGGGATATGGCAGCAGCCAATAGAAGACCCACGGCCGCCCGAGATGCAGGAGCGGAAACAATCCCGCGCAGGCCACCGCGAAGATCGTCATCGATTCCGCGAAACGATTGATCGACGTCCGCCAATCCTGGTGGAGCAAGAGCAGGATCGCGGAAATGAATGTGCCGGCGTGACCGATCCCAATCCACCAGACGAAATTTGTGATCGCGAAGCCCCACGCGACTGGAATGTTTACTCCCCAGATGCCGACGCCTTTCAGGAAGAGCCAGGTGATCGTGAAGTTGAAAAGCAGCAGGAGCGCGAACGCGATCGCGAAACCGAATATCCAGCCGCGATGCAGTGGACGGCGCAGCACCACATTCGTGATTTTCTCTGTAACAGATGCGCTGTCGTGACCCGGCGCGACAATGGGCTCTGCGGCTCCCGTACTCATGCCGATTCGAGCTCCGGGTTCGGGTTGCGCAGCTTCGCGAGGTATGTCGTCCGCGGTCGCGTGTTCAGCTCCGCGAGCAACCCGTAATTCAGCGGCGACACGCGCAGCTTTGCGACGCGGCTGTTCGCATCGTTCAAGTCACCGAAGACAATCGCATCCGCGGGACAGGCTTGCGCGCAGGCGGGCGTGATCTCGCCATCGCGAATCGCGCGGTTCGCCTTCTGCGCCTCGATTTTCACCGCGTTAATGCGCTGGATGCAGTAGGTGCATTTCTCCATCACGCCGCGGCTCCGGACGGTGACATCGGGATTGCGCATCAACTTGCGCGTCGCAGGCTGCTCAAACTGGTTCGCGTCGTATTCGAGGAAATTGAAGCGGCGAACTTTGTAGGGGCAGTTGTTCGAGCAAAAGCGCGTGCCGATGCAGCGGTTGTAAATCATCTGGTTGAGTCCCTCCGCACTGTGGACGGTGGCAGCGACCGGACAGACCAGTTCGCAGGGCGCCGTTTCGCAGTGCATGCACGGCACCGGTTGATGGTAAGTATTCGTTAGGCCGTTTGCCTCTTTTGCCTCGTAGCGATCGACGCGGATCCAATGCATCTCGCGGTTCATCGCGACCTGCTCTTTGCCGACCACCGGGATGTTGTTCTCCGCCTGGCAGGCAATCGTGCAGGTGCCGCAGCCGATGCAGGTGTTGAGGTCGATCGCCATGCCCCATTTGTGGCCGCTGCGGTAGTTGTAATTCTGGTAGAGCGTCTCCTCTTCGCGCGGCGGCGGCTCTTGCGGCTTCGCGATCGCGTGCGCGTCCTTCTGGAATTCTGCAAACGTGCCGACGCGGACTTGCTCACGCTCGTGCATGTCCCAGTGGTGTTGCGTCGTGACGAGGTCCTGATGATCGCCGGTTTTTTCGATCTCCAGACCAGCTCCGCCCCAGAGCGCATCTGAGGTGCGCAGGGCATAAGCATTGAAGCCGACGCCGTTCCCGACTGTGCCGGCGCGCGTCCGGCCATAGCCGAGAGTTGCCGTGACGCAATCATCCGCCTGACCGGACGAAATCCAGATCGGCGCCCGCACTGTGCGACCGCGGAATTTGAGCCTGACGACATCACCGTTCTCGAGCCGCAGTCGCTTTGCGGTCGTTGGACTAACGAGTGCTGCATTATCCCAAACGATTTTGCTCAGCGGATCGGGGAGTTCCTGGAGCCAGGCGTTGTTGGCGTAGCGGCCGTCGTGAGTTCGCGCGCTGGGGCGGAGGAGCAGGTGGAGGAAATCATTGCCAATTGCCAATTGCGAATTGCCAATTGCAGAAGCAGCCGGCGCAGGCGTCGAATTGGCAGTTGGAAATTGGAAATCGGCAATGACTCCATCATGCACCGACTTGCGCCAGACCTTTTCGAAATCCGCAGCCGCATGCTGCTTCTGCCAAAACGCGCGCACGATTTCGTAGCTGCTCACGGGCGTTTCCTCGAGGAGCGCGTTGAGCAATTCATGCCGCGAACGGCCGGCAAAGAGCGGCTCGATCATCGGCTGCATGATCGTCACCGTTCCGTCGAAGGCGCGGGCATCACTCCAGCTTTCGAGCTCGTGCGCTTCCGCCACGTGCCAGAGGCAATGCTCGGCCGTTTCGTTTTTGTAGAGACCGAGGTGAATGGCGCGCGGGACGTTCTTCAGGACCTCTGCGAACTCGAGATCAGCCGGTGCGTCGTAGGCCGGATTGCCGCCGACGAGGACGAGCGTATCAACGCTCCCGGCTCGGAGCTCAGTGACCAACTCCGGCAGATCGCGCGCGGCTGATTGGACGGCAGGCGGATAATCAACCGTGACCCCCGCATTGCCTAACGAGTCGTTCAGTTGTCGCGCAATCGCGTGCAGCGCCGGTGCCTCAAAGTCGCCCGCGAGAATAAGCGAGCGGCCGGCATGCGCCCGCAGATCGCGCACGATCGCTTGCGCGATGGCCGATGATCCGCCGGCCCGGAGATCATGCGCGAATTGCTCCAGCTCATTCGGCTGCATCATGAACCGGTGGTCTGCCATCGTGCCGGTCAGGGTGGGAGTGGACTCGGACACGTAGAGGCGGTTCATCGTTCCGTGCGGCCGTCGCGCCGTCGCGAAGTCGCGGCCGTAGCGAACGCCCGCGGCCGTGTTGCAAAGAAAATCAGCGCCTAATGAGACAATCACTTCCGCCTGATCGAAGTGATAAATGGCGTTCGTCGCCGATGCGCCGAGCGGCTCGTATGCGTGCCACTTCGCCGCCGGATATTTGGCGAGCAATCGCGCGATCTGGTCGAGAAAAGCGGGGGAGGTTTCGTGCCGCGTGAGGAGACGAAGACCTTCGCCGCCGTTCGTCTTCCATTGCCGCGCAGCCACGGCCAGTTCGCCGGTCAGCGCTTCCCATGTGCTGATCTGGCCATTTCGCGCGACCGCCTGCGAGCGCTCCGGATCGTAGAGCGTGAGCAGCTCGGCCTGCATAAAAACATCAGTCGCGCCGAGGCTGGCCGGATGTTGCGGATTACCTTCGATTTTGGTCGGCCGACCTTCGTGCGTCTCGACCAAGACGCCGCGCGCATACCCGCCGAGTGTGAGCGCCGTGGCGTAGAAGAGCGGCTTCCCCGGGATAATTTCCTCCGGCTGGCGCTGATACGGCAGGATGTGTTCCGGCGGATTCCGCGTGCATCCGCTCGTGCCCGCGAGCGCGATCGAAGCGCCCATGAGCTGGAGGAATCTGCGGCGCGACAACTCGCTAGGCCAATCTGCCGCGTCGCTGACGAATTCGTCGAAATTCCTCAGCGATGACATGTGTAGCAGTCCGTCAGTCCCGCAGTGTGGACCTTATTTTGCTGAATGAGCTGTTTACCGAAAGCGAGCTGATCGCGCGGCGGCTGATAGCTCATGGAGACGACTTCGTTCGGCGGTCGCAAAAACTTCTCGGGCTGACGATGGCAGTCCAGGCACCAGCGCATATAGAGCTGCTGCGTTTTCCAGGTGAGCGGCATCTCGTTCACCTGACCGTGGCAGGTCGCGCAGCCGACGCCTTTCGCCACATGAATGCTGTGATCGAAATAGACGTAATCCGGCAAATCATGGACGCGCTGCCATTTGATTGGGCGCCCGGTTTGCCAGCTGTCCCGCACCGGCTGGAGAATGGGCGCATCCTTCCAGATTTGCGAGTGACAGGTCATGCATGTTTCGGTCGGCGGAATTCCGGCGAAGGGTGATTGCTCAACGCCGGTGTGGCAGTAGCGGCAATCGATCCCGGCATCGGCGACATGATGCTTGTGACTGAACGGCACCGGCTGATCGAATGGCGTATCGATTTTCGTCCAGAAATCCGAACGGGCGTAGGCGAAGAGGGCCGCGGCGCTGACGACGGCGAGGAGCGGAATGCCGACCACGATCAGCCGCGCGATCGCGTTGGCTCGTGGCAAGAAGAGCTGTCCCATGGTCGTTCGCGCTCGGCCGCTTCCTATCATTCGCGCGAGGTCGATGGAAGCGTTGCCACAAGCTTAGCCGCGCGACCGGCGAGTCCAGCGAATACGTGCCGACGCAGTCTTCGTTTCCCGAATGTAATACCGCGGCAATCTTTGCTCCATCTGGCAAGGCGACGGAATGCGATCACCTGATAAAGGAGGACTTATGCCACGAGGAGCCAGTGCAAAACGGGAACGTGAATACAACGAATTGAAGCACGAGTTTAAGAAGGAGGGCCGCTACAAAGGTCGCGAGGAGGAGGTCGCCGCGCGCATCGTCAACAAGCAGCGCTCACGCTTCGGCGAAACGAAGACCGAAAAGCGCAAGGACCGCGAAGGAAGGTCGCCGGACCGCAATTTGCCGATCCGCGAGTACCAGCACAAAACAATCGATCAGGTGCAGCGGGCGATTGCCAAACTCTCGCGCGACGATCTGAAGCAGATCGAGAAATACGAAAAGCAGCACAAGAACCGGAAGACCTTACTCGAGGCGATGCGCGAGCAGATGAAGGGCGGCAACGGCTCGTCGACTTCGTCCAAGAAATCGAAATCGAGCAGCAAGAACTCGCGGAACAGCAGTAGTAAATCGAAGACGCGCTCCAGCTCGGGAGCGAAGTCGAAGTCGGGCAGCAGCTCGAAATCCGATGGCTCCGGTCACGGCGGCAACGTCACGACCGACCACGATTTCATTCGGCGCTGGGCCGAAGAGCGCAATGCGAAGCCATCAGCCGTCATTCGCACGGAGAGCGACGGCGATGTCGGCATCATCCGGCTCGATTTTCCCGGCTACTCCGGTGCAGGTGCGCTCGAAGAAATCAGCTGGGAGGATTGGTTCCAGAAGTTCGAGGAATCGAAACTCGCATTCCTGTATCAGGACGAAACGGCGGACGGGAAAAAGAGCAATTTCAACAAGTTGATCAGCCGTTAATCGAACTGTTTAGATGGCAACACAGATTCACAATCATCCTGGTCAGGGTGAACCCCGCTCTCACGGGCGGACACACCATGAAAATCGAGAGATAGACCTCAATAGCGCGAGCGCTGATGAGTTGGTCGATCTGCCGATGGTCGGCCCCGAAAAAGCGCAGGGTCTGATCAATGCCCGACCAATCCGCAGTTGGGCAGATGTGAAGAAGATTCCGGGGTTCTCCAGCGGGATGGTCGACGATCTGAAAAGTGGAGGCGCTCGCCTGAGCGGCAGCGGATAAAATGGCAGCGCATGCAGGTGAAACCGCGCGCGAAACGGGCGATTTTCTTTGCACGAAATGTCACGAGAAAACGCATGTTACGAAAGGGCACAAAATCCCGAAGTGTCACAACTGCGGCAACGACACCTTTGACGAGCGCGTCCACGAGCCGGGCAACAGATCGAGCTGAAGCCTGAACGAGTGGTTCGCGCGCCGACCGTCCGGTGCAGCGCTTCGCGTCGCGCTCGAATTTCAGCTCGGTGCCGACATTCTCTCGACTGCGATCGCAGTGATCCGCACCGGCCTCAACTATTTCCTCTCGAAAGAAATGGAGAGCGAGCGCCAGGTGCGGAAATCGGAACTTCCGCTATCAGCAGCGTGCGCTCAGCGAAAGACTGATCATGGCAGCGATTGAGGACTGGAACGGCGGCATTCCCGACGTCGAGCACAAGGAGCGCCGGCGTCGAGAATTCGTCGCCGGCACGAAGACGTGGACCAGTGCCGAGACAAACGGAGATCACCGCGCGTTCTTCGTCGAATATGTAGTCCCGCTGCGCGAGCTTTGCCGTGAAGGGCTGTTCGAGTCGGCGCAGGAGAACTGCGCTGCAATCGATGGCGAGCTGCACATCTGCGGTATCGAGATCACCGGCGCGAAGGCGCTCCTCAGCGATCAGTCGCCCGGAGTTCCCGGCGAAGAGCGGCCAACTCCTCGCGGAGAGCATTGATTGAACGCTCGCCCGCAATCTCCGCTTTTGTGTTCTCAGCATCGCGGCCGATGAAGAACGTTGCGAGCACGCCGGCGACATAGCCGAGAACGCCGAGCGCGTAGAGTGAAAGCAAGAAGCAAAGCACACGGCCTTCGGCTGTTTGCGGCCAATACTCGCTGCCCATCGTCGTCATGATCATGGCGGTCCACCAAAGGGCGGAGCCGTAATCGTTCAATCGACCGCCGCTCGCTTCGTTCTCGAACGCGAGCATGCCGGCTGCGCCGACCACCGTGACGATTACCGTCAGGACTGAAACATAACCAAAGCCGCGCCGGCCCATGCTAGCACCGAGGGCGCGCATGCCGCGGTTAAGAGACGCAACCACTTTCACCAGGCGCAACCCGCGAACGACGCGCGCGGCACGAAGCAGCCGCACTGCCTGGAAGATCCGGAAAACCCGCAGGGCCGAAGAAGCGCAGGGCAAACTCAATGATGAAGACGATCCAAATTGTGTTCGTCGCGATCTCGCCGGCGCGATTTAACCCGCGCGTCAATTCGACAATGAGCAACGCCAGCCAGACGAGTCCGAGCACCATCATCGGTGTCTCGAATGCGCGGCCGATCTGCCGCGCGAGGGCGCTGCGTTGAACGTCGAGTTCCTGCTTTGCGTTCGCGGTTGCTTTCATGCTTCAGCCTAGCCCGCCCGCGTCTCACCGCCGCTCCGGTCAGCTCGGATTTGCGGAGCCGATCCGCGAATTTAAATCCGGTCGTAGCCGTCCAGCCAGCGTTGCGCTGCCTGCATGTCCTTGCGAATGATCGGCAGTTCCTTGCGCGCATATGCTTTCACTCGGACGTCTGCCTCGGGCGTCGGAGCGTTCAGCTCATTCTCGAAGAAATGCACATACTGCGGATTCGCGATTGCACGCAGGGCTGCTTTGTCGAACTCGGCGCCCTGCAGCTTCTGCAATGCATCGATCTCCTGCCGTTGCTGAGCATCGAGGCGCGTCGGTAACGTGAGGCCGCTGTTTGCGATCAGGCGTCGGAGCGCAGCATCCGCATCGACTCGGCGTCGGGCGACGTAGGACATGAACGTCTTGATCGGCTTTTTCGCGGCACGCTGTTGCGCAATGCTGGCGATGCGAATGTCGCGCAGAAGACCGCGGGCGGCTTCATGCGCGAAATTCTTGTCGCGTTGTCCGACGGTGGGTAGGCCCGAGTTCTCCTCCGCGCGCGCCAGCGGCGGTGCGGCAATTGTAATCAAAAAGCAGAATGAAAGGAGCAGCCGAGTCGCCGAAGCTGCGATCGTTCTGTGAAACCGACTGCGACTCGCTGTTGTTTGCTCGCGCGTATTCATGGCAGAGCGTCATGTGCGACCGTGACGCGAGCGTTTCCGCACGATTACACCTGAGTAATCCGGCGCGCACCGCCTTCGTTTACTGCACCGGCGATTGCGCTTCGCTGCAGCGTTGCCCGTCGCGCTCGAATTGAATCGTGGCGTGGCCGATCTCGAAGCGGTCGTGCAACTCGCGATCGATGCGGCAGAGCAGTTCGTCGTCGATCTCGGCGTCTGGCTTGACGAGGTGGGCAGTGAGGGCGGTTTCCGTCGTGCTCATGGCCCAGATGTGCAGGTGATGCACGCCGCGCACGCCGGGAAGGTTTGCGAGGTAATTGTGCACCTCGTCGGGGTTGATTCCTTTCGGCACGGCATCGACGGCGAGCGCGCTCGATTCGCGCAGCAAACTCCAGGTGCCGACCGCGATCACGCAGGCGACGCCGAGACTAACGACTGGATCAATCCAAAGGAGCCCGGTCAGTTGAATGACGAGGCCGGCGATGACAACGCCTAACGACACGCCGGTATCCGCCGCCATGTGCACGAACGCGCTGCGGATATTGAGGTCGCTCTTGCGCCCGGCGACAAAGAGCCACGCCGTGATGCCATTCACGATGACGCCCGCGCCCGCGACGAGCATGACCGTCGGACCTGCGACCGGCGCAGGATGGATCAGCCGCTGAATGCTTTCCCAAACGATTGCGCCGATCGCGACGAGCAGAAGCAGACCATTGCCGAGCGTGGCGAGAATGGACGTGCGGCGGAGGCCGTAGGTGCGGCGGCGCGTCGGCGCAGCTTGCGCGAAGTAATGCGCGCTCCACGAGAGCAGCAGGCCGAGCACATCGCTGAGGTTGTGCCCGGCATCGGCAAGCAATGCGAGTGAGCCCGCGATTATTCCGAAGACGACTTCGAGCGCGATGTAGCCGACGTTGAGCCCAACCGCGATGGCAAAGGCGCGGTTGTAGTTGCGCGGGCCGTGATCGTGCGCGCTCACTGAATTACTTTCGAGCGCGCATCGAACTGTGCGCGTCATCGCTGATCACGTGGAGCGAGGAGTGATCGGAAATGCCGGCGTAGCGCTCGTCGTGTGAGTAGTAAACGTCGCGCACGCGTTCGTTGAACGGCGGCGAGCCGAGCGCATGATCGATTCGATAGCCGAGCCATGGCCGTTCATAAAACGAACGCTCGCGCGATTCGGGATTTCGAATGCGGTAGAGATCAATCCAGCCGGCATCCAGCACTTCTCCAAATTCGGCCGAGCAGGTCAGCTCGGCGCCGCGTTCGTCCACGTGCGGAATGCCCGTATTAATGTCACCGATGAGCAGCGTCGCTGTCTGCAGAAGCTGCGGCGCTGCGTCGCGCATGAAGTGCAACACGGGACGTTTGCGTTCCATCGTCGGCACATAGAAACCGATGATCGTGAACGAAGCGAAATCGGCACGCAGGGCGCGAAATGGCCAGAGCGGCAGCTCGTTTTCCAAAGTGCGCGGCGTGAATTCGCACCGGCTTGCGATCAGGACCGAGAGCTCGCGGGGCGGTGATTTTGGCGCGGCTTGAAACGTGAGCCCTTGTCCTTCCAAAGCGGCGCACAATTGCGGTGCGACACTGTTATTCCGAAATTCCGCCAGCACGAGAATGTCCGGCGCGTGCTCCGCTATGACCTCGAGTATTTCCAGGACACGACTGCCGCCGCCGAAGCGAATGTTCCAGAGCATGATGTGCGATTTCATGCGCGACATCCGCGGACGTGCGGCTCACGAACCACGCACGGCCCGTCGCACGGCTTCCGTCGCAACTCCGTAGACGAGGTGCGATGCGAGCGCGTAGATGTGCGTCCCGATTGGCGTTTTCGTCGGCGGCTGCGCCAATCCGAAAGCGGGCACGGCGACGTTGTCCGCGATCATCCAGACGCTGGCGCCGAACGCGAGACCACCGCCCACGGTGGCGATCGGCATCAGCTCCGCGGCGAGCCCGTAGATCGCGCCGGAAGTCGCTCCCATCATGTAGTGGACCGTTTCGGCCACCGCAGGTCTTTTGTCGGCCGGGATTTTTCGATCCGCGATCGCGCCGTAAATCGCATTCGCGGTCTGGACGGTCGCCGGCTCGCTCTTCGGCTTGTTCTGCTGAGCCGGCTGCGGATTGATCTGCTTCGAAACGGTGCTCCAAGCGGCTTGAAATTGCTCCATTAAAAACGAGGCGAGAATTCCACCAGCCACGCCGGCGACAATCCCCTGCAGCGGGTCCGGTTCGTGACCACGTGACGGAATTCTCATAGCAATAAATCGCGCCGCACCGGAGCGTTGCGCCTTCCAAAGTGTGCGCCGTGAACTCGTCCCGACTTGCGATCAGGACCGACAACTCGCGGGGCGGTGATTTTGGCGCGGATGTGGCGGCGCATCGGAACGGCTCAACCGACCGGCGGCAGATAGAAGAAGAGCATCGCGAGCACGGCGTAAACGGAGAGAAGCTGGACGCCTTCCAGCCAGTTCGTCTCGCCGTCGCCGCCGATCTGAAAAACGAGCTGCACCGCCACTGCGACCGCGACGACTTCCGGCAGAGTGAACTCGAGCGTCATCGGCGCGCCGAACAGATAGGAGACGAAGAGCAGCACGGGCGCGACGAAGAGCGCAATCTGCAGGCTCGAGCCGACGGCGATGCCGAGACTCAAATCCATCTTGTTGTTCAGCGCGGCGAGAACGGCGGTGGAATGCTCGGCCGCGTTGCCGATGATCGCGACCACGATCACGCCGACGAACACTTCGGTGAGCCCGAGCTTCGCGCGCGCAGCTTCGATTGTTCCGACGAGGAATTCGGAGACGAGCGCGACGAAGGCCGTGGCAATGAGCAGGGTGACAATCGCCCGCGTGCGCGACCAGCTTCCGGCTTTTGTGGGCTCGCGTTTCGCATCACCGCGAAAGAGCTGGCGATGTGTTTTAAGCGAGAAGGCGAGCACGGCGGCATAGCTCGCGAAGAGAACAAATGCGATCGCGAAGGAGAGATTCTGTTCCGTGGCGCGGTTCCATCCCGCTGGGCGGGTGTTGGCCGCGACGTGAAAGACCGTGGGAATCACCAGCGCAACCGCGGCGAGGGAAAGTGACGTGATGGAAACACGCGCCGCCGTTTTGTTGAACTTCTGCTCGCGAAAGCGCACCCCACCGGCGAGGGCGGAAGCGCCGAAAACGAGGAGCAAATTGCCGATGATCGAACCGGTGATCGATGCTTTCACGACCCCGGTCAGTCCTTTCGAGAGCGCCATCAGCCCGACGATTAATTCGGCCGCATTGCCGAAGGTGGCGTTGAGCAAACCGCCGATCCCCTGCCCGAGCTGGTTGGCCAGTTCTTCGGTGGCGCGACCCATCAAACCGGCGAGCGGAATGATGGCCAGACATGAGCAAACAAAAAGTGCCGTATCGCTGGCGAACGCGGGCCAGAGGCGCAGCACGACCGCGACGGGAACAAAGATAAGCAGCCAATGGAGGGACGGTTTCACCTCGGATAAGTGGATCGAATCTGAGCGCCGCCGCACGCGCAGCAAAGCGCGAAGCGCATGCCCTCAGTCGCGGTAACCGCGCACGAATACGCAACCCGTCCGCGCATCCGATGCGAAAGAAGTGTGATGTCGATTCTCTCCTTTGCGGCCGCGGTCGAAGCAGGCGTCTTACCGATCGAGGAGACGATCATCTGGATTGTGCAATGGCTGAAGCTCGGCATCGAGACTATTGGCGCCGCGCTCGTCGCAGTCGGTGTGCTGGTGGCGATCGCGCATCTGCTCATGCAATTCGCGGCGCGTCAGACCGCCGAGTTCACGGCGATTCGCCTCGTTCTCGCGCGTTATCTCGCCCTCGCGCTCGAGTTTCAGCTCGGGGCCGACATTCTTTCCACCGCCATTGCGCCGAGCTGGCAGCAGATCGGCAAGCTCGGCGCGATTGCGGTCATCCGCACCGGCTTGAACTTTTTCCTCTCGAAGGAAATGGAAAGCGAGCGACGCGTGCGTGCAGCCGAGCGCCGCGTCACCGGATGAGGAGACGGGCGACGGCAGCGGCTCACGTTTTTACGTGCGCCGTCCTGATCGCCTCGGCGCTGAGCAGTTGTAAACGTGAAACGTGCGATTTTCAGGCGGAACGCCTAACAGCCGATACGCCGAAAGCGCAGTACCAAGTCACGATCGAGAAGCACAATGGGCGGCAGGTCGCGCGCGTAACAAATTGGTATGAGCAAAACGCGTATGCGCTCTCCCGCGGGAAAGAATTGTACTCGAGTCTGAATTGCGTCGGCTGTCACGCGCATGGCGGCGGCGGCATGGGTCCCGCACTGACCGACGCGAACTGGACTTACGGCAGCGATCCCGGCGAACTTTACGGCTCAATCATGTACGGCCGCCCGAATGGCATGCCGGCTTTCCACGAAAAAATGCAGGAAGAGGAAGCGTGGGAACTGGCCGCGTATGTGCGCAGCCTTGCGGGATTAACTCCGAAGCAAGCCGCACCAGGCCGAAGCGACGAAATGCACGCGCCGCCCCCACCTGCGACCAAACCAGAGCAGACGCCGAAGGACTCGATCGTAGCCGATCATCGGCCTGATTGACGCCGCATCGGCATCAACGGCGGCGGTCACGATGAGCGACGGCTGAGGCCGTTCCTTTCGCCGATGTAATGCCGCCACCATCTTTGGGTCATCTGTCCGGGGAAGATTACGCGATTGATTTGGAGAGCAATGATCGGACGGAAACATTGGGCGATCGCGGAGGGCTGGATTCCGGCGTGGAGCCACGGGCCGGAGCCGGAGATGTTGAGTCACGAGACCGCGTGCATTCTGAACGCGAACGAAACGGATGCGCACGTCGAGATCACGATTTTCTATGGCGACCGCGATCCGGCCGGGCCGTACCGAATTACCGTGCCGGCGCGACGAACGAAGCATGTCCGCTTCAATGATCTAAACGATCCCGAGCCGATCCCGAAGGCAACTAACTACGCCAGCACAATCGTTTCCGATGTGCCGATCGTAGTCCAACACACGCGTCTCGATTCGCGGCAATCGGAGAACGCATTAATCACGACGATTGCATTCGCGGGAAGCGATTAAATCGATATGGCTGACAACGTTTCTGACTTCCTGATCAAGCGGCTCGCCGCGTGGGGTATCAAGCGCATCTATGGCTTCCCCGGCGACGGCATCAACGGCGTGATGGGCGCGCTCGACCGCCACAGCGACATCATGCGCTTTGTGCAGGTGCGGCATGAAGAAATGGCCGCGTTCATGGCCTGCGCGCACTCGAAGTTCACCGGCAAAGTGGGCGTTTGCATGGCAACGAGCGGGCCGGGCGCGATCCATCTGCTGAATGGGCTTTACGACGCGAAGATGGACCACCAATCCGTGGTCGCCATCGTGGGCCAACAGGCGCGCGCGGCGATCGGTGGTGATTACCAGCAGGAGGTCGATCTCATCTCGCTCTTCAAAGATGTGGCCAACGAGTACGTGCACATGTGCTCCGATCCGGCGCAGATGCGGCATCTGATCGACCGCGCGATTCGCATCGCGAAGGTCGGCCGTTGCGTCACCTGCATCATTCTGCCGAACGACATCCAGGAACTCGAAGCGGTCGAGAAACCGCCGCGCGCGCATGGCACCATTCATTCGGGCATCGGATTTCCCTCGCCGCGCATTGTGCCGAACGAGGCCGAGCTGCGCAAAGCCGCCGAGATCCTGAACAGCGGCAAGAAAGTCGCGATGCTGATCGGGGCGGGTGCACTCGGCTGCGAAGATGAAGTCGTTCAGGTTGCGGATTTCCTCGGCGCAGGCGTGGCGAAAGCATTGCTCGGCAAAGCCGCGCTGCCGGACGCGCTGCCCTACGTCACGGGCTCGATCGGATTACTCGGGACGAAGCCGAGCTGGATCATGATGACCGAATGCGACACGCTCCTCATGGTCGGCTCGAGTTTTCCGTACTCGGAATTTCTGCCGAAAGAGGGACAGGCGCGCGGCGTGCAGATCGACATCGACGGGCGCATGCTCTCTATCCGCTACCCGATGGAAGTGGATCTGATGGGC
>CADDYX010000070.1 GCA_902810735.1 Verrucomicrobiota bacterium
GACGTCGACCGGTCTGGCGCGAAATCGCAGCCGCGATCGTCGGCGTCACTGTACTGGTTCTCGTTGCGAGCGCGGCGTCGGTGCTCGAGCGCAACAAGTCGGTGACGTACAGCACGGTTGTCCAGGCTGGCACTGCCTTCGTGCTGATCAATGTGATCATCGGCCTGCGTTGGCGTCGCTGGTCCCGCGGTTTCATGTTTGGTCAGGCGATCAGCGCCGGCGCCGCCGCCTTGTGGCTGCTGGGCGCGACGGCTACCAATTCGGAGCTTACCGTCGGACGCGTAATCATCACGGCTTTCACCGGCGGACTCGAGAGTTGCGTGTATTGGGCAACTGCTTTCACCATTGCGGAAAGGCTCGGCGACGCACGTGCAGCCATCGCGGCAGGATTGATGGTGACAGTAATTCTCAACGCGACGGGCGTTTCGTCGGTCGTTCCGCTGGCGGCGATCTGGATCAGCTACGCCGTGCTGCGGCAACGCAGCGACGCCGCGCAGCCATCAGCCGCTGGATAGCCGATCAGCCGGCGCCGAGTAACGCATCGATCGCTTCTTTGAACTGCGAATAAGGGGCCGCGCCTTTGATGATTCGCGTCACGCGCAAACTCGTTGCGTTCGGGTTGGTTGGGCCAATAAAGAATGTCGGCGCCGATGTGACGCCATTCTTTTGTCCGTCGAGAATGTCGCGACGAATCGCGGGCGCCTGCAGCCCGCCGTCAAAGCAGGTGACAAACTTGCTGCGATCGACGCCGAGCTCCTGCGCACGTGCAGTGAGGTCACCGACGTTCGGCCTGGTCCGCTGCGCAAAAAACCAGTCGTGCATCTGCCAGAATTTTCCCTGCTCTCCTGCGCATCTGGCCGCTTCCTGCGTGCGGAACGCGACCGCGTGATTCGGATCTTCGGGAAAACTGCGGAAAACGTATCGGAGTTTGCCGTTCGCGATGTAGTCGCGCTCGAGCTGCGGCAACGTTTCACGCGCAGATCGCGCGCACTCCGGCGATTCGAAATCCGCAAACTCGATCATCGTGGCCGGCGCATTCGTGTTGCCTTTGAAAGGAGCGCCGCCGGTCTCCAGCACGATATCGCGCTGGCGAACAGTCGACGCTTCGGTGATCGCTTGCCGCCGCAGCGCGTCCCTCACCTCGTTGCGAGTCGTCTCTTGCCTCATCCCGAGCGTCTCAATCTCCTGCCGCAACTTCGCAACTTCGCTGCGGTTCTGTTCGCCGAGATGGATCACCGTCACCAGAATCCCGGCAAGCACCGCCGCGACGAGCAGCACGGAGGTGAAACGATCGTTCATCGGAGCTGCGCGACGCGCAGCGGCGCCTACTCGATTATTTCGAGCGTGGCGCGCTGATTGTGCCGCGACGCGGCGCTGGAAAGCAGCGCGCGCAAAGCGTGAATCGTCTGGCCGTTGCGGCCGATAATTTTTCCGACATCGCTCTGCCGCATCTGCACACGGAAGACGATGTTTTTGCCGCCGGGCACTTCCGTCAGCATCACCTCATCAGGAAATTCAACGAGCTGCCGGATGACGAACTCGAGGAACTCTTTCATTGCCGATTACGAGGTCACTGTTGCGCCAGCCGAAGCTTCCGGAGCACCGGCCGTCGCGACGCGCGCGCGGTTTTTCTTCAGCAGGCTGCGAACCGTATCGCTCGGCTGCGCGCCTTTGCTCATCCAATGCTCCGCACGCGCAATGTCCAGGTTGCTGTTGTCGCCCGGCTTTTTCGGATCGTAGGTCCCGATGATCTCGATGAATTTGCCGTCGCGCGGGCTGCGGCTGTCCGCCACGACCACTTTGTAGTAGGGGCGGTTCGTCGTGCCTTCTCTGCGTAGTCGAATTGAAACTGCCATGTCTGGTTACCTCTGCATCCGCGCCATCTGCGCCATCATCTTTTTCATTTTGCCGGCGTTCTTCATCATCTTTCGCATCTGATCGAACCGCCGCAGCAACTCGTTCACTTCCGTGACCGTGCTGCCGCTCCCTCGAGCGATGCGCTGACGCCGCCGCGCATTCAGAATGTCGGGCCGCGTGCGCTCCTCGCTCGTCATCGAAAGCACGATCGCTTCAGTGCGTTTGATCTGCTTTTCGTCGATCGCTGCGGCGGGGACGTTACTCATGCCGGGCAACATGCCAAGGATGTTTTCCAGCGGTCCCATCCGCTTCATCATTTTGAATTGTGCCAGGAAGTCGTTGAAATCGAACGACGCGGTGCGGAGTTTCCGCTCCATCCGCTGCGCCTCTTCTTCGTCGAACACTTCCGCCGCTTTCTCGACCAGCCCGACGATGTCGCCCATGCCGAGGATGCGTCCGGCGAGGCGGTCCGGCACAAACGTCTCAAACTCATCGAGCTTTTCGCCGACGCCGGCGAACTTAATTGGCCGCTGCGTCACTTCGCGCATCGACAACGCCGCGCCACCGCGCGCGTCGCCGTCGAGTTTCGTCAGCACGATGCCGGTGATTTGCAGAGCGTCATTGAAATGGGTTGCGACGCTCACCGCCTGCTGGCCAGTTGCTGCATCAGCAACGAGGAGGATTTCCTGCGGCTCGAGAAAATCGCGAAGCCGTTTCAGTTCTTCGACCAGCGGCTGATCGATTTCCTGTCTGCCGGCGGTGTCGAAAATCTCGACGTTATCATTCTGCGATTCCGCCCACGCGAGACCGGCTTTCGCTGAACGCACGACGTCCTTTTCGTCAGCCGGCGGCGTGTAAACCGGCACATCGATTTGTCGCCCGAGCGTCGCGAGCTGCTCAATCGCCGCCGGTCGCTGCAAATCGCACGCGATCAAAACTGGGTTGCGTCCTTGTTTCTTGAGCAACGCGGCAAGCTTTGCGGAGGAGGTGGTCTTGCCCGCGCCATTGAGGCCGACCATCAGAATGCGGGCAGGCTTTTGCAGATTCACCGGAGCCGCATCGCCGCCGAGCAACTGCGTCAGCTCGTCGTGAAAAATCTTCACCATCTGCTGGCCGGGCGTAACGCTCCGCAGCACTTCTTCGCCCAGCGCCTTCTCCTTCACCCGCGCGATGAAGTTCTTGGCGACCTGGAAATCCACGTCCGCTTCGAGCAACGCGAGCCGCACCTGACGCAGCGCATCATTGATGTTCGCCTCGCTGATCGACCCATGACCGCGCAGGTCCTTAAAGATATCCTGAAGCCGGTCGCCTAACTGCGAAAACATACCTTGCGGCTGACGCGCGAGCGCCAGTTATTTTTTCGTCGCTGACGGCGATGCCGACGCTGTCGGCGCAGGAGCGGCTGCCGCTTCATCGACCTTGAAACTAAAAGTCGACTCGGTCTTCTTGCCGCCCACTGTGCCGCCGATGATCACCGTCACCGGGCCGGGCCTGAGCTTCTGCGTCACCTGGTATGACACCGTTTGTGTTTTCGCGTCGTAACTAGGTTTGACGAGCCCGATTCCGCTGACGCGCATCTGCAGACTGTTCGGATCGATTTGGCCAAAGGAGCTGATGTTCGCGCGGATCAACGGCATCGCGGTCCGGACGACCTCGCCGTTTGCGGGACTGGTGGAAAGCGTGCTGTTCGACACCTCCGCGACGGCAGGGCCGGCTGCTGTGTTTGCGATCGCTGCCACGGCGTCCTCAAATGTCTTTGGCTTGTTCGCCTCGATCAGGTAGCGGCCTAACGAATCGTTCGGTGCCCGATAGGTAATCGGCTGACCGTAAACGGTGAACATCGCCTCGTATCCGGCTTTCATCGCGACTTCTTTCACGTGCGCATTGTAGAATCCGTATGGAACCGCGAAGCAATTGCAGCGCACCCCGAGCTTCTGCTCGATCATCTGCTTTGAGCCAACGAGCTCGTTATTGAGCCACTGCTCGTATTCCGGCGGGCTGAGCTTTTTCTTCGCGACCTTGTCATACGGGCGCCGCAAATCCTGGTGCGTCGCGGAATGCGCCTGAATGTCGACACCCGCGTCGCGCATTTCGGCGAGCATTTCCCACGTCATCGATTCGCCGCCGCTGAAATGCCCCGGGCGGATTCCTTCCGTGTAGATGAACAAAGTGAGCGGGTAGCCAAATTTCTGCATAATCGGCCACGCGACATCGTGCTGCGATTTCCAGCCATCATCGAACGTGATAACCGCCGCGCGCGGTGGGATGGCTTTTTCGCCGCGCTTCCACGCCAGCAGATCCTGCAGTGGAATGACTGGGATGTTCTTGTCTTTCAGCTGCTGCATTTGCGCCTCGAACGCCTGCGGCGTGATCTCGGTGTCCGGCCGACGCACCTTGTCGACGAAACGGTGATAGCCAAAGATCACGACTTCAGCATTTTGATCGACTGCCGGTTTGGGCGGCGGCGGTGGCAAAGGCGCGACGCTCTGCGCGGCCGCGGCCGAGGCGCCGGGCGATGGGCTCGCGCTCGCGGCTGAGTTCGCGTTGTTACCCGTCGTTCCGCTCTTCTTACACGTCGGTAAACTCAGGGCGAGCAGGCACGGAATGAGCGCGAATCGGATGAGCATAAAGCAGCGTAACGCCTTACCGGTGAGCGCCGAAAACACAAGTGGTTTTTGAGTTTGCGACGGCGCAGATCGGGGCCGCGTGCGTTTTCGTTTTCAGGAAAAAGGTGGAATCGAAAAACGTTTTGCGTATCGAGGTGCGCGTGTCACGCACCTTGGCGTCTCTCTTGCTGATCGCGGTCGTTTTCGCGCTCGCGAGCTGCCGCACCGTCAGTACGCCAGCAGTCTCGAATACAAGCCGCACGTTCAGCACCGTTGTGGTGGACGCAGGCCACGGAGGTAAGGACAACGGCGCGTTCCGCCGCTACGGCCCGCCGGAGAAAATTGCGGCTCTCGATGTCGCGACGCGTCTCGCGCGCAAACTGCGCGAGTCGCAGTTCAAGGTTGTCATGACCCGCTCGAGCGACGTTTTCATTCCGCTCGAAGAGCGCGCCGCGATCGGCCGGGCGCAGAAAAACTCCATCTTCGTCAGCATTCATTTCAACGACTCGTCGCGGCGAGGCATCCGCGGGTTTGAAACCTACTACCATTCGCCGCTCGCCTATCCGCTCGCGCAGCGGATCCAGAATCACCTGCTGACCATCAGCGGTTCGGTCAACCGCGGCGTGCATCACGCGAACTTCCGTGTCTTGCGCAAGGCGACGTATCCGTCGGTGCTGGTCGAGTGCGGCTTTCTCAGTAATCGCGGCGAAGGCGCACGCGCGCGAGCTGCGGGCGCGCGCGAGTTGCTGGCCGACAAAATCGCGGAGGCGATTGTCGAGGAACGATACGGCTCCGGAGTTTACCACGCACCGGCGAACGCCATTCCGCCGACGGATTCCGCCGGTTCGAGCGTCGAGCCTTAGAAATTTTTGCCGCGTTCTTCTCTTCCGATCGCAGCGACAACGACGAGCGCGATGAAGACGACGCACGCAAACACCGCCATTCCCTTCGCATAATCGGGACGGCCGCTGGCGCCGCGAAAATGCTGCGCAAGGCGCGCCTCGATCACCGCAGTGTTCGCCGCCAGCAGATTGCCAAGTTGATAGGCAAAACCTGGGAACGTGCCGCGCAGCCCCTGCGGCGAGAGCTCCGTCAGGTGCACCGGCACAACGCCCCACGCGCCCTGCACCATGAATTGCATCGCGAATCCGCCAAGCACGAGCAGCGACAACGTTGGCGAGAAAACCCAGAGCGGCACGACGAGGATGCCTGCCAAAGCGCATCCGATAATCGCGCGACGGCGACCGAACTTCTGTGACAAATGACCAACAACCGTTCCACCGCAGATCGCGCCGAAGCTGTAGATGATTCCGATGGTCGACTTCGCGGCGACGCCAAGTCCGCGCTCCTCGCTCAGAAACGTCTGATACATGTCCTGCGTGCCGTGTGACATCGCGTTGAAGCAAGTCATCAACAGAATGACGTAGGCGAAAAGCAGCCAGTGCTGCTTCACGATCGTGCCGAGGTTGGTCCAGAGACCGGCGGCGATACTCCGTTCTCGCAACCAACTCGGCGACTCCGGAACTTTCGCGCGGATGTAAAGGACGAGCACTGCCGGCAATGCTCCCGCCACAAATAGCCCGCGCCAGCCAAAAATCGGAAAGACCATCCAGTAAACGACCGCTGCGAGCAGGTACCCGAACGCGTAACCCTGCTGCAGGATTCCCGAGAACAGGCCGCGCGACGCGACCGGCAATGATTCCATCGCGAGCGACGCGCCGAGTCCCCACTCCCCACCCATGCCGATTCCGTAGAGCGCGCGGAAAATCAGCAGCCACGTGTAACTCGGTGAGAATGCCGTGAGCAATTCCATCACCGAGTAGAAAATGATGTCGATCATCAGCGGCGTCCGGCGTCCGAAGCGGTCGCCGAGCAGACCGAAGATGAACGCGCCAACCGGGCGCATCGCGAGGGTCAAGGTGATGGCATAGCCGATCTCCGCGACCGAGCGCCCGAAGTCGTGCGCCAGCGGCGGAATCACGAACGTGAGGAGGAAAAAATCGAACGCATCCAGCGCCCAGCCGAGAAAACAGGCGATGAATGTGTTCCGCTGGTCCCGATTGAGACTGCGAAATAGCCTCAGCGCTTCCATTTCATCCGCCAGCTTGTCATGTCGAGCGCAGTCGAGACATCTCCGAAGATTGCGCGACTTCGCTCGGAATGACAACGCGCCCCCGACAGGTACATTCGTGCATGCGTTACCTCGTCAAAGCGCGAGTTAAACCGGGTCGCGAGAAGGCGCTGCGCAACGCGATTGATGACGGCTCGTTAGGCAGCGGCTCCATCGCGGGAGACGAATACGCCTACGACATGCAGCACGCGCGCCTCGCCAGCGACGGGACCGTGCAGTGGGTGGAAACCTGCTTTTGTGATGTGCCACTGGATGAGGAGCGGCCGTACTGGGAGAACTATTTCGAGCTGTTGGCGATCAAGGACGCGCATGCGCGGCGAAATTGCCGGCATGAAAACAAATCGGAACCGTGGGCCTGCTGCGATTGCGATTGCACGGCAAAGCTGGAAGCGAAGCTGCAAACGCGCGGCACTTCATTTCTCGATGGGCTGCGATCTGCCGCAACTGACATATCTACGCATCATGATGCGTAGATTTGTTTCTTGAGTTAGCGCGCGAGCCGCTTTAAGTGCGGCTGACCATGTCGGCCGAGCCTCACCCATTCGAGCAGCTGCTGCGCGCGCGCATCGTTCTCCTCGACGGCGCGATGGGCACGACCCTGCAACGTCTCGGGCTTGATGAGGCGGATTACCGCGGCGAACGCTTCCGGGATTGGCGCGGCAAAGACCTCAAAGGCGCGCACGAGGTGCTGGTCCTC
Source organism: Verrucomicrobiota bacterium (assembly GCA_902810735.1). GTDB lineage: Bacteria > Verrucomicrobiota > Verrucomicrobiia > Chthoniobacterales > UBA10450 > CADDYX01. The sequence continues at coordinate 7,292 of CADDYX010000070.1, forward strand.
ACCCGACCAGACGCTGTCGAACGCGTTCACCGCGAATATCTCGAAGCCGGCGCGGACGTCATCGAGACGAACACCTTCAGCGCGACGACGATCGGTCTGCACGAGTTCTTTTTTCCCGAGAGGCCGGCAAGCGGCCGGAAAGATCCGGAGTTTTTTCAGCGCGTAGTCGATGACGCCGAGCTGCGCGGCTTGTCGCAGGAGATCAACCTCACGGCCGCGCGGCTCGCGCGCCAGGCCGCCGATCGTGTTGCAGCGGAAACCGACACGCAGCGCTTTGTCGCCGGGGCGTTTGGCCCTCTTCCGGTGACCGGCTCGCTTTCACCGGATGTGAACGATCCGGGTTTCCGCGCAGTCACATTCGACCAGCTCCGCCAGACTTATCGCGATCAGGCTGATGCGTTCCTGAGCGGCGGCGTCGATCTGCTGCTCGTCGAGACGATTTTCGATACGCTCAACGCGAAAGCCGCGCTGTTCGCGATCGCCGAAGCATTTGAAGCCGCCGGACGTCGCGTTCCGCTGCTCGTTTCCGGCACCGTGACTGATCGGTCGGGACGCACGTTGAGCGGGCAAACCGTTGAAGCTTTTCTGACATCAATCGCGCACGCCGATCCGCTGGTGGTGGGACTGAATTGCGCGCTAGGACCGGACGAGATGGAGCCGTTCATCGAAGAACTGGCACACGTCGCGCCAACGTTCGTCAGCGCGTATCCAAACGCCGGTCTGCCTGATCCGCTGTCGGAAACCGGCTTTCCGGAAAGACCGGAGACCCTCGCGCCAAAACTCCAGCGTTGGGCGCAGAACGGGTGGCTCAATGTCGTCGGCGGGTGCTGCGGCACCACGCCCGCGCATATTCGCAAGATCGCAGAAGCGGTGCGCAATTGCGCGCCGCGCCCCGCATTATGCGAGCGGCCTCACCGCCGCGATCATCGGGACACCGAGGTCCCTCCCGCGTTGCAATTGTCCGGGCTCGAGCCGCTGAACATCACCGCCGCGACCGGCTTCGTAGTCGTCGGCGAGCGGACGAACATCACCGGCTCGCCGAAATTCTCGAAGCTGATCCTCGGCGAAGATTTTGATGGTGCGCTTGCGGTGGCGCGTCAGCAGGTGAGCGGCGGGGCGAACATTCTCGACGTCAACATGGACGAAGGAATGATCGATTCCGAAGCGTCAATGACGCGCTTCCTCAACCTGATCGGGAGCGAACCGGAGATCTCGCGCATTCCGATGATGATCGACAGCTCGAAGTGGAGCGTGATCGAAGCGGGCCTCAAGTGCGTGCAGGGCAAAGCGGTCGTCAATTCGATCAGCCTCAAAAACGGCGAGGACGAATTTCTGCGGCAGGCGCGTCTCGTCAGGCGCTACGGAGCAGCGATGATCGTGATGGCGTTCGATGAAGCGGGTCAGGCGGACACGCTGCAGCGTCGGACGGAGGTGTGCGCTCGCGCCTACGCGCTGCTCACCGAACAGGCGGGCGTCCCGCCTAACGAGATCATTTTCGATCCGAACGTGCTAACCGTCGCCACCGGCCTCGACGAGCATCGCAATTATGGCGTCGATTTTATCGAGGCGGTTCGCTGGATCAAAACGAACCTGCCGGGGGCGCGAACGAGCGGCGGGATCAGCAATGTCTCGTTTTCATTTCGAGGCAACAACGCGGTGCGCGAGGCGATGCACGCCGCGTTTCTTTATCACGCGATTCGCGCGGGTCTCGACATGGCCATCGTGAACGCGGGGCAACTCGCGGTCTATGAAGAAATCGAGCCGCAGCTCCTCGAGCGCGTGGAAGACGTTCTATTAAATAGAAGAGCGGACGCCACCGAGCGGCTCGTCGATTTCGCCGAGACAGTCAAAGCGAAGGACAAGACGCCTGCGGAAAAAGAGGCGTGGCGGCACGGCAGTGTCGAAGACCGGCTCTCGCATGCGCTCGTCAAAGGCATCGTCGATTTCATCGAAGCCGACACTGAGGAAGCGCGGCGGAAATTTAGCCGGCCGCTAGAGGTGATTGAAGGTCCATTGATGGCCGGCATGAGCGTCGTCGGCGATCTGTTCGGCGCGGGGAAGATGTTTCTGCCGCAGGTGGTGAAGAGCGCGCGGGTGATGAAACGCGCGGTCGCTTACCTGATGCCGTTTATGGAGGCGGAGAAACGTGCGGACGCGAAACCGCAGGCGCGCATCGTGATGGCCACGGTCAAAGGCGATGTCCACGACATCGGCAAAAACATCGTCGGCGTCGTGCTGCAGTGTAACAATTACGAGGTCATCGATCTCGGCGTGATGGTGCCGGCGCCGAAGATTCTGGAGACCGCGCGCGAAACGAACGCCGACGCGATCGGGTTGAGCGGACTGATTACGCCGTCGCTCGATGAGATGGTGCACGTCGCGCAGGAGATGGCGCGCGAAGGCTTTGAGGTGCCGCTGTTGATCGGCGGTGCAACAACCAGCCGCGCCCACACTGCGGTCAAAATCGCGCCAAACTATCGGTCGAGTACCGTCCACGTCCTCGATGCGTCACGCGCTGTTGGGGTCGTCAGTAATTTACTGAACCCGCAGCTGCGTGACGAATTCGACTCGCGGACGCGCGCCGATTACGAGCGGCTACGCGAAGAGCATGCCGCGAAATCCCGCGACAAGACGCTGCTCCCGATCGATGCGGCACGCGCGAATGCGTTTCGTGCTGACTGGGCGAACTACGAGCCACCGGTGCCGGAATTTACCGGTATCCGAACCGCGACCCCCGCACTCGAGACGTTGATCAAGTACATCGACTGGTCGCCCTTCTTCCACACCTGGGAGTTGCGCGGGCGCTATCCGGCGATTTTCGACGACCCTGTCGTCGGTCAGCAGGCCCGCGAACTTTTTGCTGACGCAGAAAAAATTCTTGATCGGATCGTTGCCGAGAAACTCCTCCAGGCGCGTGGCGTTTTCGGATTTTGGCCGGCGAACTCGATTGGCGATGACGTGCAACTCGAGAGCGGCGTCAGCTTGCACTTTTTGCGGCAGCAAATGCCGAAACCGACGGATCAGCGAAACCACTGCCTGGCTGATTACGTCGTGCCGAACGAAAGCGGGAAGCGCGACTTCATCGGCGGTTTCGCCGTCACCGCCGGCCTCGGCGCGGATGAGCTGGCGAAGAAATTTGCCGCCGAGCATGACGACTACAGCGCGATTATCACGAAAGCGCTGGCGGACCGTCTGGCGGAAGCATTTGCGGAATACCTGCACGAGCAGGCACGGATCGCGTGGGGTTTTGGCGCGAGCGAGAACCTGTCGCGCGAAGATTTGATCCGCGAGAGGTATCGCGGCATCCGTCCGGCCGCCGGCTATCCCGCGTCTCCGGACCACACAGAAAAGCGGACGTTGTTCGATTTGTTAGGTGCTGAAGCGAACACCGGGATTCAGCTGACCGAATCGTTCGCGATGCATCCAGGCGCGAGCGTCAGCGGACTCTATTTCTCGCATCCGGACGCGAAATATTTCGGCGTCGGGAAGATTGGTCTCGACCAGGTGCGCGACTACGCGGCGCGGAAACGAGCCAGCGTCGAGTACGTCGAGAAGTGGCTCGGGCCGAATCTCGGCTACTGACGCGACGGCTCGGCCAGCAGAACCGCGCTCGCTGCGCCAGCGCCTGACTTCGCGGCCGGAGTTGGCCACACCACGTTCCACGCGAGGCCACATTTCTCGAGCAGGCGCAGGACCCACGCGGTCAGATCGAATTCCCACCACTTGTGTCCGTGCGCCGCGGCGCGGGGCTGCGCGTGATGATTGTTGTGGAATCCTTCGCCGAACGCGGCGACGCCGATGAACAGATTGTTCCGGCTGTGATCGGAGGTATCGAAGCTGCGGTAGCCGAGCCGCGGCATGTGGCAAATCGAATTCACCGCCCAGGTGAAATTGTAAATGATCAGCATCGGCACGTAGAGCGACCAGAGCATGCCGGTGAATCCGAACGTGAAAAACAGGATCGCAGCGACGGTAAGGTGCGGCAGCACGTAAAAGTACGGGCGCTCCCACAATCGGCAGTACCAAATCTTCCGCACATCAGCGGCGTAACGCAGCGAGCGCTCCCGAAATTCCGGCGGCTTGCGCACCAGCCACATCATGTGCGCGTAGGGAAAGCCGTGCAGCGGGCTGTGAATGTCTTCATCCGTATCCGATTTCAGGTGGTGGTAACGGTGATCGCCGACCCACGTGACCGGATCGCCGGAAAGCACGACCGCCGAGCTCGTCGCGCAGAAGAATTTCAGCCACGCCGGCATCTCGAAGCCGCGATGGGTCAGGTAGCGGTGCAGGTATAACGTGGTGCCGATTCCGCCGAAAAAATAGACGGCGAACATGACCGGGAAATAGCGCCACTGGAAATCAGTCCAGAGCGCCACGATTCCGAGCACCTGCAGGCCGACAAGCGTAACGAAGAGGAAGAGATTGAGCTTATCGTGCTTGAACATGGAGGAAATGAAACGCAGCCCGCGATCCATTCCACACCCGCGCGACGCAGCGTCGCATAGTCGACCGAGATGCGAGTTTCGCAACTCTGGATTTCGCCAGCCCCGGTGCGGCGGAGCTCGTGCCGCCGTATTTCCACATGCGCCGGGCGAATCCGCGTGATAAGCGTGATGCGATTCTGCGGGGTGTAGCTTAGCTTGGTAGAGCGCCTGGTTTGGGACCAGGAGGTCGCAGGTTCAAATCCTGTCACCCCGACCAAGCGGCGCGCGTGCTGTGAAAACTCTCGTCTCGATCTTCTCCTTTGTTATTTGTGCCGGCGCGATGCCGCTGCGCGCGCAAGAGCCGCAGCTGCCGTCGAACTCCCCCACTCCCGCGGCAACTGGCGCTCCGGCGGAAACGCCGACCCCGCCGCCGATTATTCCCGCCGCGCCAGTCGCGCCGGTACTGCCTCCCGCGCCGGATGTGCCCGACATTTCGCAGCTCGATGCTGCATTCCAACAAACGCCGCTTGGTAAAGCAGCGGACGATTACCGGATGCACGTTGAGTGGCGGAAACTCCAAAACCGCGTCGCGACCGATCCGGAGCTGCTCGAGTTATGGAAATCGGCGAATCACGCCCGCACCGACCTGGAGAAACGAAAGCGGCTTCGCGCCTATTACCGCCGCTATTACGCAAAGCTGGAGGCGCTCGCCGACACGCCGGAGCTCAAGGCTTACCTCGCGGCCCAGAGAGATGGCCATCTCGCGATTACCGCGCAGAACAACGTCCGCCCGAGCGCGACTCCCGGCGCTAACCCGACCACAACTGTGCCGCCAAGCATCACTCCCACGCCGGAACCAACCGCGTCGTTGTTTCCGATTCCGTAGCGCGCCACTGACTTGCGACGCGCGGCGCAGCACTTACACTCGGTCCGCACGAGGCGCGTTCGTCTAGTGGTTAGGACACAGCCCTCTCAAGGCTGGTGCACGGGTTCGACTCCCGTACGCGCTGCCAGACGCCTCTCGCTCGTTCCTACGGTTGCAGTTTGAAGACTTCGTTCAACGCGATGCCGGTCGACCGATCTACTCCGCGCACAATCGTCGTGTAATTGCCCGGACCGAGCGTCTTCAGGATCGCTGATTCACGCTCGTTTGGCGGTGGCAATGTGGAGCCAATCTCCTTCGCGTTGGGCGCGTCCTTCCAATCGTTGTTCTTCTCGAGGAGCACGCCGTTCGCATCGTGCAGCTCCATGACTGGATCTTTCAACCGCCCCGGCACGCGCTTGCCGCCGGCCTTTAGAGATGGACCGAGCGCGCGGAAGAGAATCTTATTCGGTGTCACACCGCGGATGATGACGCCGTCGATCAACACGTTGTCGTCTGTCTCGACGTCGGCGCGCATCGAGAGGTTTACGAACTCGCTGCCGCTCTCCAGGTCAAGGTCGAAGGCTTCGAGCAATGCGACGCCGGTGCCCTCGTGCGCGCCATGAATAATCGCGGTGTAGTGGCCGGCCGGTAAGGTCGCAAGGATTGCGGCTTCGCGGTTGTCGGAAGGAGCGAGTCCGGTTTGCTGAATTTCCTTCTCCTGCGTCGCACGCCAGTTGCCGTTAAATGCGATCCGCTTGCCGGCACTATCGAAAAGCTCAAGCACTGGATTTTTGAGCGGGTCCGATACCGGCAGCGACGGCCCGAGCCCGCGCAGCAGCACACGTTTCGTGCCGCTGCCTTTGATGATGAATCCTGCGTCACCGATTTTGTCACCGCTCTGGACAAAGACGCGGCCGGAGATGTTCGCGAGTTGGGCCGGCGGCGGAACGGTC
>CADDYX010000071.1 GCA_902810735.1 Verrucomicrobiota bacterium
CACTTAACCACAGCCGGTGCTGGAATATTAAACCAGCTGTCCATCGCTTACGCCCTTCGGCCTCAGCTTAGGTCCCGACTAACCCTGGGAGGACGAACCTTCCCCAGGAAACCTTGGGTTTACGGCGGACAGGAATTTAACCTGTCTTGTCGCTACTCATGTCTGCATTCTCACTTGTAGAAACTCCACAGCGGCTTCCGCCACTGCTTCGATGTCGCTACAACGCTCCCCTACCAATCCGACTAGTCGAAACTAATCGTCTTCCAGAGCTTCGGTATACCGCTTATCGCCAATCATTATCGGCGCGAGATCGCTCGATGAGTCAGCTATTACGCACTGTTTAAATGATGGCTGCCTCTAAGCCAACATCCTCACTGTCTAAGCAACCTCACATCCTTTCCACTGAACGGTATTTGGGCACCTTAGCTGCTGGTCTGGCATGTTTGCCTCTCGCGCGTGAAGCTTATCCCTCACGCACTGACTCCCGTGTTACACCCTGCGGCATTCGGAGTTTGATTGAGTTCGGTACCCTGGTATGGGCCCTAGTTCATCCAGTGCTCTACCTCCGCAGGTCAGCACACGAGGCTAGCCCTCAAGCTATTTCGGGGAGAACCAGCTATCACGGGGTTTGATTAGTCTTTCGCTCCTACCCACAAGTCATCCCAGAAGTTTTCAACCTTCACGGGTTCGGCCCTTCAGTTGCGGTTAAGCAACCTTCAGCCTGCTCATGGGTAGATCACCTCCGCTTCGGGTCTACTACCAGCAACTATGTTCGCCCATTTCGGACTCGCTTTCGCTTCGCCTCCATCGCAGAACGACTTAGGCTCGCCACTGACAGTAACTCGCAGACTCATTAAGCAAAAGGCACGCCATCACCAGCTTGCGCCAGCTTTGACACCTTGTAAGCACATCATTTCAGGTACTATTTCACTCCGCTCACAGCGGTTCTTTTCACCTTTCCCTCGCGGTACTTGTTCACTATCGGTCGCCAATTAGTATTTAGGCTTACGCGGTGGTCCGCGCAGATTCATACGAAGTTTCACGTGCATCGTATTACTCAGGAAATCCCTAGGCGTGCTCCAGTTTTCGGTTACGGGCTTGTCACCCTCTATGAGGCGATTTTCCATTCGCTTCACCTAACCTTTGCACTACCACGACGGGCTCCTACAACCCCGGTCGATAAATCGACCGGTTTAGCCTGTTCCGCTTTCGCTCGCCACTACTGACGGAATCAATTTCTTTTTCTTTTCCTCCGGTTACTGAGATGTTTCACTTCACCGGGTTTCGCGATGTTTCTGCTATGTATTCACAGAAACTCGATCAGGTATTACCCCGATCAGGTTACCCCATTCGGACATGCACGGGTCAAAGCGTGTTTGCCGCTCTCCGTGCCTTATCGCAGCTTACCACGTCCTTCATCGCCTATTGGCACCAAGGCATCCATGATGCGCTCTTTGTAGCTTGATCAATCTGTTCAGCCAGCATTGCTGCCGGCCGAGATCTTTATGATAACTGAAACTCTCTGGCCGGGACATCTTACCTTCCCAGCCGCTTATTTCAGACTCAGCTCTTAAAGTTGTACTTTCTTACTACCCTGTATGTAGATGTCAAAGAACCAGCTCCTTCACATTCCGGGCACAAAAAAACTCAACTTCGTGCCGACTCTAATTACGTTGCCGTTATCAGGCCGGGACAAAATTGAGCTTCAATTTGCAGTCCCAAAATGTGTCAGAACAAGCCCCTTCGCCTTTCGGTTCCGGAGCCCCGCGCTCGGCGGGATGTCGATCTTAAGCCGTTTGGCGCATCCGTCAAACGCGATTTTGCAACTTTTTAAAGTTTTTCGCGTTTTCCGCTGCCGCGCTCCGCTCCAATGGAGTGTCGCGCCTGCCAGCCGGATCGGGGAATATAGACGCCGGATTCGCCGGACGTCAACACACGTTCTGCGGAAAAACCGAATACGGACGACTCCGCGATGCCGCAGTGGCGATTCGCTAGCACATATGCCCTCGAAACAGAAAAAGCAGCCGAAACAAACGCAGCCGAGACAGCCTGGACGCGAGCATGAGATGACGCCGCGCCCGAAATCCGAGGACGAAAAGCAGCGGGGCAGTGGCAAACTCGATCGGAAAGTGGCGCTGATCACTGGTGGCGATAGCGGCATCGGCCGTGCCGTCGCGATTGCATTCGCGAAAGAAGGCGCTCACGTGGCGATCAGCTATCTCGAGGAAGATCGCGACGCAGAGGAGACGCAGCGCCTCGTCGAGGAACACGGGCGCAAGTGCTTGCGTTTGCGCGGCGACGTCGGCGACGAGAAGATGTGCCGCCGCTGGGTCGACCAGACGGTGAAGGAGCTCGGCGCCCTCGACATTCTCGTCAACAACGCATCCGAGCAGCACCCGAAGAAGAACGTCGAAGAGATAACGGCGGAGCAGCTGGAACGAACGTTTCGCACAAACGTGTTCGGCTATTTCTTCATGGTGAAAGCAGCGATGAAGCACCTGAAAAAGGGCAGTTGCATCATTAACACTGCGTCCGTGACGGCGTACAAAGGCAGCGCGGAATTGCTCGATTATTCGTCCACGAAAGGCGCGGAAGTGGCGTTCACGCGATCGCTCTCGCAGAATCTGGCGGAGAAAAAGATTCGGGTGAACGGTGTTGCGCCGGGGCCGATTTGGACGCCGCTAATTCCATCGACGTTCCCGGGGGAGAAAGTGGAGACGTTCGGCGCGGACGTGCCGATGAAACGCGCCGGCCAGCCGGAGGAGATTGCCCCGTGCTACGTATTCCTCGCGTCCGACGATTCGTCGTACATGACGGGGCAGATACTGCATCCGAACGGCGGCACGGTTGTGAACGGCTAGGTTTCTCCGCATTGATTGCCGACTGCAGTCGAAACTGCGACCGCATGTGCCAGCGCCGGGACAGAACTAGATCGCGCTTGCGTTTGTAAGCGCGGTCGGTTTGCATCCGCCGGTTCTCATGCTGCACGTGCGCGGACCCTATCGAAATGAGTAAGGCCCGCAGTCTGCGCGTCGCGCTCGTGAACCCGCGGTTTGATCCTTCATTCTTCGGCTTCCATTACGCGTTGCCAATACTCGATCCGCGGAAGCGTTGCTGGGCAACACCGGGAGGATTGCCGCTGCTGGCCGCCTTAGCGCCGGAGGAATGCAGCGTCGAAATTTTCGACGAGAACGTCGCCGATATTGATCTCGATGTGTTGCGGCAGTTTGACGTGATCGGGTTGACGGGAATGATCGTCCAGCGCGCCCGAATGCGTGAGTTACTCGCGCTCGTTGCACAGCTGCCGGCGATAGTTGCTGTCGGCGGTCCTTACATCAGCGTGGCAGAGAGTGCCTTCGAGCGATTGTGCGATGTGTGCTTTATCGGCGAAGCCGACGAGACGTGGCCGGAATTTCTGCGCGCGCTCGGCGCCGGGTTGCCGATTGGATCCCGCTACGAACAGCGCGAGCGCACCAATATGACTCTGTTGCCTGTGCCGCGGCTCGATTTACTCGCGCGCGAGGGATACATGGTCTCGACGGTGCAGTTCTCACGCGGGTGCCCGTTCGAATGCGAGTTCTGCGACATCATCACGATCTTTGGCCGGCGTCCGCGCGTGAAGACAGTGCCGCAGTTCATCGCCGAATTGGAAGCGGTGCGCCGCGCCGGATTCCGCACCTGCTTCCTCGTCGACGATAATTTTATCGGCAACAAAGCAGAGGCGAAACGGTTGCTCGCAGAGATCGGAGACTGGCAGCGTGGTCACCGTTATCCGCTTCGGCTGACGACCGAGGCGAGCGTGAACCTGGCGGATGACGGTGAACTGCTCAGCTTGATGGTGGAGGCGGGGTTCGCATCGGTTTTTCTGGGAATCGAGTCCCCGCGTGCCGAGTCGCTTAGCGAAACGCGCAAATTCCAGAATACACGCGGCGATTCGTTGCTGGAGAAAGTGCGGCGCATCCGTGCCGCGGGTCTCGTCGTTACAGCGGGCTTTATTGTCGGCTTCGATAACGACGACGCGCAGATATTTGAAGATCAGTATCGTTTCATCGCCGCCAGCGGCATTGGTGAGGCGGCGGTCTCGATCCTGGCACCGATTCCGACGACGCCGCTTTACAATCGGCTGGCGCGGGAGGGCCGGCTCGATGACTCCGATGCGGAGGTGGCGTTCGTTCCTGCTCGCATGACGCAGGGCGAACTGCGCGAAGGGCATACCGCGTTGTTGCGTCAGCTCTATGCACCGGAGGCGTTCCTGAACCGCGTTTTCGACAGTTACCAATCCGCGCGGCCTGGCCGCGCGCGGCGCGCGCACCGTCCAGTTTCCCATCGTCTGCGCGAGAAAATCGTCGCTACCGCAATGGCGTACCGTCTCCTCCGTGCGCTCGCAGAGCGACGGCTGCTCCGGCAGCTTGTGGCGGCATACGTGTGCATTTATCTGGCGCGAAATTTCGGCGCAAGACGAATGCCGCTGCACGACTACGTGCGGATCTGCGCAATGCACTTCCACTTCTACGTGATGATGTGGTTCGACCGCAAAATGGTGTTCGCCGCGGCCGCTCCGCTACTCAGCGAAAAAGCAGCCTGACCCGTACCGACAACTGCGCGCTCGCAACTGAATCACGTCGCCGTAGCGTTTGCGGGATGATGACTCCGCACCTGACTCGCGAAGAGCTCGCGGACCTTGGGCTGCGCGCCTACGGCGATAACGTGATGATCGACAGAAGCTGCCGGTTTTACGGCGCGGAACACATCTCGCTCGGCGGCTGCGTGCGGATCGACGCATTCTGCGTCCTCAGCGCGAGCCCGGCCGGTATTTCCATCGGCGACTACGTCCATCTGAGCGCGGGCGTGACGATCCTCGGAAGCGGCGGCGTCACGATCGAAGATTTCGCGGTCGTTTCCGTTCACACCACTGTCGTCAGCTCGACCGAGGCGAACGGCGGTGGGATAACCAGTCCAATGGTGCCGGCGAAGTATCGCATGCCGACGTCAGCGCCGGTTGTGATCCGTCGTCATGCGGCGATCGGCGCTTCGTGCGTCGTTTTACCGGGTGTGGAGATCGGAATGGGCGCCGCGGTCGGCGCGCTTACCTTCGTGCGTCACTCTGTGCCGGAGATGACGGTGGTCGCCGGAAATCCGATGCGACGCGTCAGCAGACGGCGTGGCAAGATGTTAGAATTCGAAGCGCAGCTGCGACAGGAACTCGAGCGACAACGCGCCTGATGAACGATCGATCGCTGCATGTCGGCCAGTCGAACGTTGCCGATGCGCACGGATTAGCCCGCCCCGAAAAACGGCTCGTCGTGCTGAGCGAGAGTCAGAATGTGATCGCGTAGTCGCCTGTTGACGCGGTTGAGGTCGGGCCTCTCCAGGAACGCGTCGTACTTCGCGCGATCGCACAGGAAGCTCCGGCGGTCCAGTTGTTGGTTGCGGAGGAAGTGTACGGCGCGGATTTCGTCCGTGCTGTGTAGCCTCACGTTTTCCGGCGCGACGAACGGTAATTCATCATTCGCGCAGTTGTAGGCGTGCGGAAGCCGTTCGACGTCGAGTTCGGCGGCAGCGATCGTCAGAGTCAGTGCAATCTGGCTCGTGAAAAAACTGCGATTCGTTATCGCCGCGGCGCGCCTGCAATAGTCCTCGTGTGTCGCGGCGACTGCTGCAAAGGCATCCCGACTGAACGCCACCAGACCATAGTTAAAGTAGGCGGGAGCCCTTCCCATTACATCAGCGGTGTCGAGCGAATAGCGTTCCGTCAGCCGAGGCGCCGGGAGCAGCGCGCCAGCGAACAGCTGCCGCCATTCCGCTTCAGCCGCGGCCGCTTTCATCCGCTGCGCACCGTTAATAAATGGCGAGAAGTGCGCCTGTAATCCGGCGATCTTGCGACATCCACTCTGGCTGAGCCGATCCAGCAACTCGTCGATCCGACGCACGACGCAGAGATCGGAATCAGATAGAATGATGACGTCGGCGTGGCTCGACGCGGCATAGCGGCTGTTGTGCGTCGCGAGGTAGCTCGATTCGGCGAAACGATCGCGCTCAACCATCTGCCAATCGATCGGAAACGCTTCGCTCCAGCGGTTCGACTTCTGTACGGAGTCGAGGTCGGCATAATCGCCGACCGACACGCGCAGTCGAGCGGAGTCATACGGTGCACCGAGCTGGCGCAGTGATAATGCAGCCAGCCGGATGGTCGAGTAGAACTGTGGGCCGGGCGAGATACAGAAGCGAAATTCCAACTTCATCGTGCGAATCGGGATCGACGAGCAGCTGTGTACATTGGTGCAGCCGCGTGTTACTTCAAAGCTAACAGCCGCTTCGACATTGCTCAGGCCGCGCAGTGCCCTAAGCTTTCGCGCATGCAACGCGCCGACGGCCGCGCGGCGGACCAGATTCGCCCGGTTTCATTCGAGCTCGGCATCGCGCCCAATGCGACGGCGTCGGTGCTCGTCTCGATGGGGAACACGCGCGTGATTTGCGCGGTCACGGTTGAGGAAACCGTACCGCGCTGGATGAAGGAGCAAAGCATGAGCGGCGGCTGGCTGACGGCGGAGTATTCGATGCTCCCGTACTCGACGCACACGCGGAAGCCGCGCGATATTGCGAAAGGAAAACTCGACGGCCGCAGCAGCGAAATTCAGCGGTTGATCGGCCGCTCGTTGCGCGCCGTCGTCGATCTGGAGAAACTCGGGCCGCGCACGATGTGGATCGATTGCGACGTTCTGCAGGCTGATGGCGGCACACGGACGGCGGCGATCACTGGCGCTAGTCTGGCGGTCGCGATCGCGTGCCGCAGGTTGGTTGACGACAAGAAGCTGAGTGCGGCTCCCTTGCGAACACTGGTTGCGGCCGTGAGTGCGGGGATTCTTAAAGACGCGCCGGTTCTGGACCTCGACTACAGCGAAGACAAAGAAGTGACAGTGGATTTCAATCTCGTCGGGACAGAAGGCGGGGAGCTGGTCGAGGTGCAGGGCTCCGGTGAAGAAGCGACATTTTCGGCGCAGCAGCTCGACGAGATGCTCGTGCTTGGGCGCAAAGGAATCGGCGACCTGGTGGTGGCGCAACGCGCCGTGCTCGCGGCGCTCGGTTGAGCATGAAACGCGCGCTCATCACCGGCATCACCGGGCAGGACGGAAGCTATCTCGCCGACCTGCTCCTCGAGAAAGGCTATGAAGTCCACGGCATCATCCGCCGCGCGAGCACGTTCAACACCGGCCGGATCGATCACCTTTACGCCGATCCGCACGTGAACGGCGTCCGTCTTTTTCTTCATTACGGCGACCTCACTGACTCGGTGAATCTCGTGAAGCTGCTCTACGAATTGAAGCCGGACGAGGTTTACCACCTCGCCGCGCAGAGCCACGTGCGCGTTAGCTTCGACATTCCGGAATACACGTCGGACGTGACCGGCGTCGGCACGATGCGGATCCTCGAAGCGATGCGCGAGACTGGAATCCGCCCGCGATTTTACCAGGCGTCGTCGAGCGAAATGTTCGGCAAAGCGCAGGAAGTGCCGCAGACGGAGCGGACGCCATTTTGGCCCCGCAGCCCGTACGGCGTCTCGAAGGTTTTCTCCTACTGGGCGGCGGTCAATTACCGCGAGAGCTACGGCTTTCGCGCGAGCAACGGCATTCTGTTCAACCACGAGAGCCCGCGACGCGGCGAGACGTTTGTCACCCGCAAAATCACGCGCGCGGTGGCGGCGATCAAGAATGGGCTGCAGAAGGAGCTATATCTCGGCAATCTCGACGCGAAGCGGGACTGGGGCTACGCACCGGAATATGTGGAAGGCATGTGGCGCATGCTCCAGCAGGATGACGGCGATGATTTCGTGCTCGCGACGAACGAGACGCACACCGTCCGCGAGTTTTGCGAAGCGGCATTCGCGCACGCCGATCTGGATTGGAAGCAATACGTTCGTCACGACGAGCGATACGAACGGCCGGCCGAGGTCGATTTGTTGATCGGCAATGCGGAGAAAGCGAAGCGCGTTCTCGGGTGGCAACCGAAAGTGCGCTTCCACGAGCTGGTGCGCATCATGGTCGATGCAGATCTCGAATTGCTCTCGCGGCGCACCGCACAGGAGCACCTCGGCAAACTGCCGTAGCGTCCTACTCTACCGAATGATCATTCCGGCGTGTGGCGTCTTGGTCGCGATCTTCGGCTCTTCCGCTGCGAGACTCGGCACGTACGCTTCGAGCGGCGCGTCGACGATCGTGACCTCAGCGCCGCGGCCGACGACGTCGAACAGCTGCACGACGTCGCGGGATCTCATGCGGATACAGCCGTAGCTCGCAGGCCGCCCGATGTTCCGCTCCTCTGCCGTGCCGTGGATGTAGATGTAACGGCTGTAGGCGTTCGCGTTTTGCGGTTCGCGTCCGCGCAGCCAGAGAATCCGCGTCACGATCGGATCGCGTCCAGGTGCATCCGGCGTGAGGATTTCGCCGGTCGGCCGCCTGTCCTTCAACACGGTGCCGAGCGGCAAACCGGCTCCGATTTTCTGCGCAACTTCGAGCTCACCCAGCGGCGTGCCACGGCTGCCCGGAGCATCGCCGATCGCGAACTTCGATGTCGAAACCGGATAGGTCGCGAGCAAGTTGCCTTTATCGAGCACCGCTAGCCGCTGATCACGAACGCTCACGATGACGTGATGCTGCGTGTCGACTGTCGTGCAGGCAGCGAGGCCGAGGAGCACGCCGGCGAGCGCGGCGAAGCGGATCGATTGAGCTTTCATTTGCGATCGAATCTAAAAAAACCCTCCGCCGTCTCCGTAGTTGCGCGCGCGAGTTCCTCCAGCGGAATTCCGCGCGCCGCGGCGATCGATTCCGCCACCAGCCGCGTGTGCGCCGGCTCGCAGCGTTTCCCGCGGAACGGCGTCGGCGCGAGATACGGGCAATCGGTTTCCACCATGAACTCATCCAGCCCGAGCCGCGCCGCCACCTCGCGCACGCCTTTGCCATTCTTGAAGGTCACGATGCCGGTGAACGACACGAGATGGCCGAGCGCGATGACTTCATTCGCCTGCTCCAGCGTGCCGCCGAAGCAGTGGAAAACGCCGCTGAACTGCCGGCCGTAGCTTCGCATGATCGCGAGTGTATCCTCCCACGCGTCGCGCTGGTGGACGACGACGTTGAGCCCGAGCTCGATCGCGAGATCGAGCTGTTGCTCGAACAAGCTCGCCTGCTTCGCCTTGTAAGCGCCGTCGTGAATGCCGGCCTCGATCTCCTGTTCGGTCTCGCCTTGCAGCGCCTTCGCGAAGACCTGCACCTGTTTTTCCTTAGCGACCTTTGCGCTCGGCAGATGATGGTAATCGAGGCCCGTCTCGCCAATTGCCACCACCCGCGGATGGCGCGCCAGCTCACGCAGAGGCGTGATCACATCCTCTTCCACTGTGCTGCCGTCGTCCGCCGCGGTCGGATGAACGCCGATCACGGCATAAATGTCCGGGTGGCTTTCCGCCAGCTCGACCGCCCGCCGGCTGCTCGCTACTGACGTGCCGATCGTGATGATCCGGGTCACGCCGGCTTCGTGCGCGCGGCGTAGCACACTGTCAAAGTCCGGCTCGAAATCGGGGTAATCGAGGTGCGCGTGCGTTTCGACGAGCATGCGTCGAACTGTATGGTGTTTCTGCAAAACGCCAACGTTCAGCGTTTGTTGTAAACGCCTCGAGCAACACACTCGTTTTGTCGCCGCTAGCTGCGCAAGCGCGCCAGCTACCACTCGACGATCGCGCTGGCCCACGTTAGGCCGCCGCCGAAGACGACCATCAGCACGTAATCGCCGTGCTTGATCCGGCCGGTGCGGTTCGCTTCGTCGAGCGCAATCGCGACCGCGGCGGCAGATGTGTTGCCGTAGCGATCGAGGTTCACGAAGAATTTGCTCAGCGGGATTTTCAATCGGTCGGCGATCGCCTCGATGATGCGGACGTTGGCCTGATGGGGGATGACGCAGGCGATGTCGTCGGTGGTTAGGCCCGCCTGCTCGAGAACGATCTTCGAAGCGTTGAGCATCGAAGTCACGGCCTGTTTGTAAACTTCGCGCCCGAGCATGTGAATTGTCGCGAGGTGCTGATCCACATTGTCGCGGGTGATCGGCGTCCGAGAACCACCGCCCGGCATGTAAAGAATATCCGCGTATTGTCCGTCGCTGCCGATGTGCGTGCTGATCACGCCATGGGTGCCTTCGCCGCGGTGCTTCAGGATCGCGGCGCCCGCGCCGTCGCCGAAGAGCACGCAGCTATTGCGATCGGTCCAGTTGGTAATCGATGTCAGCTTCTCCGCTCCAATCACAAGGATGGTGTCGAAGGTGTGTGAGGTGATGAACTGCTCCGCGATCTGCAGCGCGACGAGAAATCCGGCACAGGCGGCCGAAACGTCGAGACAGGCAGCGCGGGTCGCGCCGATTTTTTGCTGTACAAAGCAAGCCGTCGCGGGAAAGACCATGTCTGGCGTGGTGGTCGCGACGAGGATGAAGTCGATCTCACGGGCTTCGACGCGTGCCTGCTCCATTGCCGCCAATGCCGCTCGCGCCGCCATGTCGCTGGTCTGCTCGTCCTTCGCCGCGATCCGGCGCTCCTTGATGCCCGTGCGAGTGGTGATCCACTCGTCGGTCGTGTTAACCATTTTCGACAGGTCGTCGTTCGTCAGCACGCGTTCCGGCGCGTAGCTGCCGGTGCCGACGATCGAGACGCTGCGCCGCGGTTTAGCGGATCGCGGGCTCGAGCGGGGCTGTCGTTTCATGAAACCGGCGGATTTCCTCGATGATATGCGGGTTGACCTGCTGTTCAATCGACTCCGCCGCGACGCGCAGCGCGTTCTTGACCGCGAGCGGCGTGCTGGCGCCGTGCGCGATGATGCAAATGCCGTTCACGCCGAGCAGCGGACTGCCGCCGTAAAACTCGTAGTTGGTTTTGTCCGAAATGGTGCGAAACGCCTTCTTGGCCAGGAGCGCGCCTGCCTTGCGCACCGGCGTGCGCATCAGCTCGTGTTTGAGCCAGCGGAAGATTGCGACCGCGATCGACTCCGAGGTTTTCAGGATGACGTTGCCGACAAAACCGTCGCAAACCACCACTTCCACCGGATCTTCGAAGAGGTGACGGCCTTCGATGTTGCCGACAAAATTGAGGCTCGTCTGCTTCAACATCTCGAAGACTTCCTTCGTCAGCTCGTTGCCTTTCACGTCCTCTTCTCCGAGCGAGATCAAGCCGACGCTCGGGTTTTCATAGCCGAGCACGTGACGTGAATAGACCGAGCCCATGATCGCGTAACCGAGCAGGTGCTCGGGCCGTGCATCGATGTTTGCCCCGGCGTCGATCAACACGAAGACGTTGGTTTCGGTCGGGAGAACGGCGGCGATCCCGGGCCTGTCGATGCCTGGAAGCGTGCGGAGTTTGATCGTGCAGGCAGCAACCGCCGCACCCGTATGTCCAGCGCTGACCACGGCATCGGCTTCGTGATGTTTCACCAGATCGACCGCCCGGCTAATCGATGAGTCTTTCTTGCGCCGCACCGCTTCAACGGCGCGGTCGCTCATCTCGACTACCTGTGTCGCCGCGCGAATTTCGATGCGCGCGTCGCTGCACCCGTGCTTCTTCAGTTCGGCCTCGATTTGCGCCGGATCGCCGACAAGAAACAGCTTCTCGATGTGACGGTATTCCTGCAGCGCCATCACCGCACCCGCCACGAGATTCGGCGGCCCGAAATCGCCCCCCATCGCATCCAGTGCGATTTTCATGGAGCGGCGATTCTGAGAACTACGGTCTGCGATTGCAAAACGAAAAATGTAATGTGGGCGCGGCCTCAGTGCCGCGATCTGACTGCGCGAAAAACGATCGGGACGCTGCGGTCCCTCTCGCGTTTCAGGCGTTGATGCTCAGCACCTGCCGCCCTTTGTAGTAGCCGCAGGAGGGGCAGGCGGTGTGCGACGCAATCGTGCTGCCGCATTGCGCGCACTTGTTCAGCAGCGGCGCATGCCAGCGGTGCGACGCCTTGCGGGTGCGCAGTCGCATCTTGGAGGTTTTGCGTTTCGGAACTCCCATGAGAGCTGCTTAGGAAAGCAGGAAATCGGCAAAAGACAAATCACCGGTCACTTGCGCAGCTTCAACTTGTCCAGCGCGGCCCAGTCGGCCTCCCGCTTTTGCTCCGCGCGCGCAGCGTCGTCCACCGTCGTTTCGACGGTCGCAGCTTTGCAGACGCGCCCGCCGTGCCGTGCACAGTTCGGGTAAGGCGGCAGGTTTAGCAGAATGTCCTCACGCATGTAGGGCATCAGGTCGACGGTTTCTGGCCCGGCAAGCTCCGTGTGGATCGCGAACGCCGGCACATCGATCGTGTAATCGAAAGGCTGGAGGCAGCTGACGCATTCGAGCGTGACGGGCTGATGAAGCGAGCCATTTGCCCAGAGCGCGTGGCCGGTGATTCCGACATCGAGCGAGTAGCGAAGCGGTCCGGCGCAGGTGACTTTTTCCGCCGCCAGATCGGGTATCGGACAATCCGTCTCGCCCTCGAGATGCTGCCCTTCCGCCGGGATTTGCCTGAGATGGAGCTTCATTGATTCAGCCGCTGCCGCAGTGCTTCCGCTACGCGTGGAGGAACAAATTTCTGAACGTCGCCGCCGAGCCGCGCGATCTCCTTCACGATCCTCGAGCTGAGATAGGTGTATTCCTCCTTCGGCATCAGGAAAATCGTTTCAACCCGCGCCTCCAGTTTTCGATTCATCAGTGCCATTTGGAATTCGAACTCGAAATCCGAGACCGCGCGGAGGCCTCGCACGACAGCCGTCGCGCCGTTGGCGGTTGCAAAATCCACCAGCAGCCCATTCATCGCTGCGATTGTGACGCCGTCCTGCGCGCCGAGTGTGAGGCGCAACAATTCGAGGCGTTCCTCCAGCGGAAACAGCGGCTGCTTTTGCTCGTTGTAAGCGACCGCGACGATCACCTCGTCGAACAACTTTCGCGCACGGTCGATTACATCGAGGTGACCGTTCGTCACCGGATCAAAGCTGCCCGGGTAAATCGCGCGTCGCATATCGCGGCAAACGTTCAACGTTCAACGTTCAACGTCCAACGTCGAATTGGTCGAGGCGAAGCGTTCCTCGTTCATTCGACGTTGGACGATGGACGTTGAGCGTTCGACGTTTGCTGCCTTCCATGAGCGGCGCGCCTTACAGAAAAATCGCGGTCGCCAGCACATTCTCGCCCCGCTTCCGACAGGTGCTCGCTGAGGCGAAACGCGTGCGCGATCGGCTTGGGCGCGAGCTGCACCTGATTTACGGCGGCGAACGCAGCGATGAGACTGCCATGCGATTCGTCGAAGCTCTGGCGGCGTTGGATCTGCCCGCCGAGTCGCCGATCCACTACGAACCTGGCGAGCCCGCGCAGTCTATTCTCAGCGTCGCTGACGCGCAGCAGATCGACCTGGTGGTCGCCGGCGCGCTTGAAAAGGAGGTGGTGCTGCGGCCGTTTCTCGGAGATGTCGCGCGCACACTGGTTCGCTCCGCGCGCTGCTCGCTCATGCTCTTCACCAC
>CADDYX010000072.1 GCA_902810735.1 Verrucomicrobiota bacterium
GGGGTAGGCGTCGGCGTCGGCAGCAGCTCCGGCTGTTTTTGCAATTCCAACGTGCGCCGTTGCAACAACGTCCCCCCAGGGCCGCGCGTTGTGATCACTTCCTTCACAACGCCGACGCCCGGTGTGAACCATCGGGTCACCGCCACCGACACGAGCGTGCTCTCGCGGCTCTCGCAGCGGAATGCGCGGAACTTTCCCGCCGGCACGTACACATTTTCTTCGGCTTCGACGGTGAAGTGCTGATGAAGCCCCACGTCGGCAACAACAGCGTCCGTTTCCCACGTCGCACCGACCTTCAGCGGCGCCGACACGATCGTTTCCGGCGTGTCGAGCTTCGCCGGCGCCTCTTTTCCGGAGCTACGCGCGTAGCAAATTACGCCGCTATCGCTCACCTCGATCAGCTCGGTTTTTGAAACGGTGGCGCCGCTCGTTGTTTCGACTTTCAGCAGCGGCCTGCCTTCAAATTGCTCGACGCCCGTGATCTGCGCTCGGATCGCTTGCCCTTCGCGCGGAGCTGCGCCGTCCGCTTCTTCCACGACGGTGTAGCTCCAGGTCGTTCCGGGCGCGGTCGGCAGAATCGAGTCGGCCGCGAATGCTGATGCACATAGCGCGAGACCAACTACCCAGCAGGAACGTCGCGCGCTCAAGCTTCGAACACCCACCGGCCGCCTGCCATCGTCCGCTCAATCGGAATGCTGACCAGCGAAGACGGATCCTCTTTCAACGGATCGCGCCCGAGCACGACCAGGTCCGCGTATTTGCCCCGCTCGATCGCTCCTTTCACTCGCTCCTCGAATGAAGCATACGCGCCGTGCAACGTCTGCACGCGCAACGCTTCGGCGACGCTGATTTTCTGCTGCGGCCCCCACACATTACCCTTCATGTCCGTGCGCGTGACGGATGATTGCAGCGCCATCATCGGCTCGAACGGTCCGGGCGGATAATCCGAGCCGGGCGCGGCGCGAATTCCCGCATCGAGAAAGCTGCGCAGCGCGAACATGTGGTTGAGCCGCTCGGGTCCGTAGTTCCGCATTTTTTCGCCGTGATAATAAACGTAGGTCGCGAACGGTGTCGGAACCGCGCCCAGAGCTTTGATGCGTTGCACCAGCGAATCGTTCACGACCGTGCAATGCTCAAGGCGAAAACGCGGATCGCGCCGTGGTCGCTCGCGTTGCAATCGCTCATACACGCGCAGCACGGTGTCGATCGCGACGTCGCCGTTTGCGTGCGTGCCGATCTGCCAGTCGGCCTGATGCGCTTTCTTCGCCTTGTCATACAACTCATCTTCCGTCATCACCTCGATGCCGAAGTCGTTAGGCCGGCCGACGTACGGCTGCGACAACCGCGCCGTGCGTTCGGAGATGGATCCATCCGCGACTAATTTCATCGCGCCGACGCGCACCCATTCGTCGCCAAATCCGGTGCGAATCCCGGCGGCCAGCATTCGGTCGATGTCCTGGTAGCCGATCAGGCAGTAGACGCGCACCGACAGGTCGCCAGCGTCACGCGCATCCTGATATGCGCGCAGATCGTCGTGCGTTCCGAACGCGTCATGCACGGACGTGATGCCGGTCCGCGAGAGCATCCGCGAGATCAGCTTCACACCTTCGCGGTAATCGTCGCGCGAGTAGTTCTCCGGAATCAATTTGTTGAACACATCGGTCGCACGTTCCGCGATCCGGCCGGTGAGCGCTTTCGTCTGCGGATCGCGATCGAACTTCCCGCCCTGCGGGTCTGGCGTGTTCGCATCCACGCCCGCCATTTTGAACGCCAGCGAATTCGCATACGCAGTGTGCCCGCCGCGATGCTGGATGTAAACCGGTCGCTCGGTCGTGGCGCCGTCGAGGTCCTGCACGGTCAGCGGCCGCCCGTCGCTCGTTTTCGTGTCGTCGTACTTGAACCCGAGCACCCACTGGCCCGGCGGCGTTTTCGCGGCCCGCTCGCGAATTTTCTCCTGTATCGCCGCGATCGATCGTAGATCGCAATCGACCTGCCGCAGATGCATCCGTCCGGCGACGGCAGGGTGGCAGTGCGCGTCGATGAATCCCGGCACTACGGTTTTGGCACCGAGATCGATCTTCTTCGTCCGTCCGGTCGCGAGCGCCTGGATTTGGTCGTTGGCGCCGACAGCGAGAAATCTCCCGTCCGAAATCGCGACCGCCTGCGCGTACGGCAAACGGTCGTCGATCGTGATGATATTGCCGTTGTAAAGAATCAGCTCCGGCTCGGTGCGCTCGAATAGGATCGTCGGCGCAACGGCGAACGCGCCGAGCCTTCCGAGAAATTCACGACGCGATTGTGTCGACATTCAGGAGCGGGAGAATACGTGCCCTGCCGCGGCTTGTCTGTCTTGCATTTGCCGAGATCGATCGCTGCCGCTGAATTATCGAAGATCCGCGGCGTCATCGCGCGATCGTCAGCTGAGCGCGTCGTAATCCGCACGCGTGTCGATGTCGATCGCGCCATCCGGAAACGGCACCACACCGACATCGGCGCGGTTGGCTTCAATCAGCGACTTCGCGCCCGCATCATCCGACAGCGACGCGAGCGCATCGAAGTAGCGGATGTCGAAAAATGCCGGAATGCCAACAGTCTTCGCGTATTCGCTCGCGATGATCGGCTGCTCTCCGGCGCAAAGATTGCGGATTGTTTCTGCGGACACGAACGGCTGGTCGCATGCGAGGATGACGACCGCTGACGCTGTTGCCCGCAGCTCAGCAATGCCGCATTTAATCGAACTGCCGATGCCGTGCTGCCACTCCGGATTCTCAACGATTCGAACGGGGAAATCCGTCAATTCCTCCCGCGCGCGCTGAGACGCTTCGCGAACCACAACGACGATCGGTTCGCATCCCGCCTCGCGCGCAGTCCTGGCGACACGATGCAGTAGCGTTTCGCCCTCCAGCTCGAGGAACTGCTTCGGCTCGCCAAAACGCGTCGATCCGCCGGCGGCGAGGATCAGCGCGCCGGCACGACGCATTGCGTGATGTTGTTCGCGTGGATCGGCGCTTTGCGATCGCGCAGATGTTCGCCGGTTCCATCGGCGAAGACGCTCTGGATTTCCGCTGCGATCGCGAGCGCAATGTCCTCCGGCGTTTCTGCGCCGACGTCCAAGCCGGCAGGCGCAAAGAGCTGCGACCGAACCGCAGCTCCGCTGTCGATTACGTCGACGAGCAATTCTTCGCGTCGACGGCGTGGGCCAACGAGGCCGACATAGCGCAGGCCGAGCGGCAGCAGGTGACGCAACGCCGCACAATCGCGGCCGAAATTGTGCGTCGCGACCACTGCTGCAGTCCGGTAGTCGGGCGTCGCGCGCAGCTCGGTGATCGCGGAGAAAAGGTGCACATCCCAACCGAGCAATTGCGCTTGTCGCGAGAGCGCCTCGGCATCAGGGCCGTCGCCGAAAATCAGCAACTGCAGAGCCGGTTCAATCGTCTGCACAAAGGATTCGGCAGTTATTTCGAATTGCTCACGCGACGTGATCTTGTCGCGCAGCCAACCCATGAATTCCTCGTCCACGCGTTCGACGAACACCTCGATGCTGCCGTTGCAGCCGAAGCGCCGCCGCGTGTCAAAGGCAAGCAGCTTCGGTTCGCCGGTCGCGCTCACCTCGCGCCCCTGCAGCGCGACTTCCTCTTCAATACAGCCGGCGCTCAGCGCGCCCGCGGTTTCGCCGGATCGTGTAATCAGCATCCGCGCGCCTGGACGTCGATAACTCGAACCGCTCACACGAACCAGCGTCGCGAGCGCGCACGGACCGCGATGTTTTTGCCAAAGCGAAACGATGTCGCGCAGTTCTTTCACGCAATATCGAGCAGCTTGTCGGGCGTGATTGGCAAATCGCGCACGCGTTTGCCGGTCGCGTGGTAAACGGCATTTGCGACCGCGGCAGCTGCGCCGGTGATGCCGATTTCGCCGATCCCGCGGCAGCCGATCGGATTGAACGCAAAGTCGGGTTCGCCGACAAACGTGACGTCGATCACCGGCGCGTCGGCATTCGTGACGACGTGGTAGTCGGCGAGGTTTCGGATGACTGGAAGCCCGGTCTGCGGGTCGTATTCGGTTGCCTCCATCAAGGCCATTCCGATTCCCATGTTAACGCCGCCGATGATCTGATTGCGCGCCGGCTTGAACGTCACCACGCGTCCGCAGTTGATCACGCTGACGACGCGCGTCACCTGCACGCGCGGCAGCAGCGGATCGATTTTCACTTCGACGAAATCGGCGCCGAACGACTGGAAACTCTGTTTCTTGTTCTCCTCCGGCTCCTTCAGCTCGCTCTGCACTTCAATCGAATCGCGTCCGGCGCGGCGCAGAATGTCTATGTAGCTGTCCGACTTCGCGTGCGCGTTTTTCAATCCGATGCGGCCAGGCTCCACCATCGTGATGTCGTCCGCTTTTTCATTATAGAGCGGCGACTTCGAATCTTTCACCGCGAGCTGCGCGAGCGCGTTGTGCAACAGCCCCGCGACTTCGTGCAGTGCGGTGCCGACGGTTGCGGTGGAATTCGAGCCACCGGCGACCGGGCCGAACGGAAAATCCGATTTGCCGAGCTCAAACGTGACTTTCTCAAACGGGATGCCGAGCTGCTCCGATGAGATTTGCGTGAACGCAGTGTAAGCGCCGGTGCCGAGATCGTGCGTCGCGCATTGCACGGTCGCGCTGCCATCCGCGCGCAAAATCACTTTCGCGGCCGCATTCATCTTGTGCGCCGGATACGTCTTCGTCGCCATGCCCCAGCCGACGAGCAGACCGCCGTCGCGCATCGAACGCGGCTGCGCGTTGCGTTTCGCCCAGCCGAATTTCTCGGCGCCGACCTGATAACATTCGCGCAGGTGTTTCGCGCTGAACGGAACGTTTTTGATCGGATGATTGTCCGCGTGATTGGCGAGCCGCAGCTGCACCGGATCCATCTTCAGCGCGACCGCGAGTTCATCCATCGCGCACTCCAGCGCATACGTGCCGGGACATTCGCCCGGTGCGCGCATGAACGTCGGAGTCGAGACGTTGACCGGGAACACCGTTTCCTCGACGCGAATCGCCGGGCTATCGTACATCACGCCGGTCGAGCGCGCGCCGCACGATTCGGTGAATTCACCGACGGTCGACGTCAGCGTGTTCGTCACGTGGCGCATCGCCCGCAGTTTTCCGTCGCGTGTTGCAGCGAGCGCAATTGTTTGCTCCGTCGGCGTGCGATGTCCGGTCGAAGTGAACATGTCCTGCCGGCGCACATGGAATTTCACCGGCACGCCGGCCGCTTTTGCTGCCATCGATGCCGCGAGCACGTGCGGCCAGACCGCGCCTTTGCAGCCGAATGCGCCGCCGACGAACGGGCAGATCACGCGCACATTTTCCGTCGGCAAATTCCACGCGCGCGACACGATGCTCTGCACGCCTTTCACAAACTGCGTCGCATCCCACAACGTCAGCTTGTCGCCGTCCCACGCCGCGATCGTGCCCGACATCTCGATCGGGTTGTGCGTCTCGGTCGGCGTGATGTAGGTCTGCTCGATTTTGGTCAACCCCGAGTCCGTGAGCGTGGCGTCGACGTCGCCCTTCTTCAACTGCACGTGTTCGTCGTGGTTTGTCTCCGGCTTCTTCGCCTTGTCCTCCGCCGCTTTCATTGTCAGGAGCGGCTCCTCCGGCGTGAACGTCACGCGCACCAGGCCCGCTGCGTAGCGCGCCTGTTCGATCGTCTGCGCGACGACGAGCGCGACGTATTGGCCGGCGTAATGCACTTCATCGTCGCCAAACGGCAGCCGCTCCTCGTTGCGAATGCCGTGTCCGCTATTGCGTTCTTTCTTCGCTGCCGGTTCTTTCGGCTTCGGCGCGTTCAGGTGTGAGATAATCGCGAGCACGCCCGGCGCCGCCTGCGCCTCCTTCGCATCAACCGCCGCGATTTTGCCCTTCGCGATGTTGCTCTCCACTGGCCAGGCGTAAGCGCATTTCGGCGGTGTGAACTCGACTGAATATTTCGCCGCGCCGGTGACTTTCGCGCGACCGTCCACGCGATTCCGAGCAGGCCCGAGAATGTTTGCTGTCTGCGCCATTCGTTAGGCCATTGCTGCCGCCGTGCTGAGCGCGCGGACAATCGCGCGTTTCGCCAGCTCAATTTTGAAGCTGTTGTGCTTGTAACCCTTCGCCGCGGCCAGCTCCGCTTCCGCCGCGGCGCGAAACGTTTTTTCGTCCGCGGTTTGTCCCTGCAACGCAGCCTCCGCTTTCTGTGCGCGCCACGGTTTGTGCGCAACTCCGCCAAGCGCGATGCGCGCGCCGTTGATCTTGCCGTTCTGCAAATCAAGCACGGCCGCGACGCTGACCAGCGCAAACGCGTAACTCGCGCGATCGCGGATTTTCAAATAATGCGAGCGCGTCGCGAACGGGATCGCCGGCAAATCGACCGCCGTGATCAGCTCGTCCGCCTGCAGATTCGTGTCGATGTTCGGCGTGTCGCCCGGCAGCCGATGAAAATCGCCGATCGGTATCGATCGCGCGCCTTTCGCGCCCTGCACCTGCACGACCGCATCGAGCGCGGCGAGCGCAACATTCATGTCGCTCGGATTCGTCGCGATGCATTGCTCGCTCTGACCGAGGATCGCGTGAATGCGATTGAAACCGTTGAGCGCGCCGCAACCGCTGCCCGGCTGCCGTTTGTTGCACTGCGGGAAGGCGGGGTCGTAGAAATAATAGCAGCGCGTCCGTTGCAGCAGGTTGCCGCCGGTCGTCGCGAGATTGCGCAACTGCGGACTCGCGCCCGCGAGCAGCGCCTGGCTCAGAACCGGATACCGCTGCACGATCAGCGGATGCTCCGCGACATCTGAGTTGCGGGCCAAACCGCCGATGCGCACGCCGCCGCCATTCGGCAGCTCTTCGATTTGCGTGAGCGGTAATCGATTGATGTCGACGAGCTGCGTCGGCCGCTCGACGCCCATTTTCATCAGGTCGATGAGATTCGTGCCGCCGGCGAGAATCTTCGCGCTCGCGTTCGAGCCAATCACACTCGTTGCCTGCTGCGGATCAACCGCGCGCGTGTAGCTGAACGGATTCATGCGTTCTTCGCGACCGCGTCTTTGATCGCGTCGACGATGTTCGGGTACGCGCCGCAGCGGCAAAGATTCCCGCTCATCCACTCGCGGATTTCGTCGTCGCTCTTCGCGTGGCCTTCTTTCACGCAAGCGACCGCGGAGCAGATCTGGCCCGGCGTGCAGTAGCCGCATTGAAATCCGTCGTGCTCGACAAACGCCGCCTGCATCGGATGCAACTGCTCACCATTGGCGAGGCCTTCGATCGTCGTGATTTCCTCGCCATCGTGAACGACCGCGAGACTGAGACACGAATTGATCCGGCGCCCGTTCACCAACACCGTGCACGCGCCGCACTGGCCGTGGTCGCAGCCTTTTTTTGAACCGGTGAGCTGCAGGCGCTCGCGCAGCAAATCGAGCAAGGTCGTGCGCGTATCGACATCGGCGGAGATGTCCTTGCCGTTAATTTTGAGCCGCACTGGCATTGTCGTCGCCGCCGATGCCGCTGCTGGTGTTGCGGCGATCGCGGTCGCGGGTTGAGCAAACAATCCGAGTCGCGGCCCGATCGTAATCGCCGCTCCCGTGCCGGCGACCTGCTTGAGGAATTTTCGCCGCGTAGCCGGGCTGCCGAAGATCAACAGCTCATCGAAACTCGACGGATCAGATGGCCGGCCGGTGCTCTCTTCCGGACCGTTGCCATCAGGAGCACTCACTAAATTGCAATCGCCGAGCCCACAAGATCTGGACGCGTTTGCTGATTTTCGCCGTCGTGGTGCCGAGCGGGCAGCGCGGCTGGCATTCACTATGCTGCAATCAGAAGCATGTCGGTCGCATTCGCCCTTGGATTCCGCAGCCGCCTCATCGCGGCCGCAGCCGTTACCATTGTCCTCGCAGCGCTTCTCGTGAGCCACACGATTCGCGAGAAGCACGCTCGCGACGCGCGCCAATTCGTGCTCGATCTTCAAATGATGCCGCGTCTCGCGAACGGCTACGCCATCGAGGCAGGCGGCCGTGCAAAGGCCGCGGATCCGACCTGGGAAGCATATTGCTCTCGCCAGCGCGACGCGCTCATCGCAGAAACGCGCACGAGCTCGCAGTAGTTCGGCGCTCGCGTCGCAACGTCCGTTTCGCGCGAACTCCCCGACCGGAGCGACCAACGTTCCGCAGAATTTTCCCGCGTTCGCGAATTGCGGGGCCAGGCATTTCCCGCGGCGTTCGATTTCGTCTGGCACAAGCCGGAAAGTTGCCCGACATTCTTCCGCGACTTTCATCATGGGCGATCCTGTTAATCCCGACGTAACCGCCGTTCAGAATCCGGAGCCGACGACGAATGGCAGCGCGCCGTCCGAACGCGCAGATCTCCGGCCGGAAAATATCCAGGACGCCGTCATTCGGCTGGCCGGCAACTCGCAGGACGGCATCCAGACCGCCGGCGGGTTCCTCGCGCGCCTCGCCGGACGCAGCGACCAGGACGTCATGACCTACATGACGATCCCGGCCACTATTTCCGGCGGGCCGTCGATCTTTCAGGTCCGCATCGGCTCGGGCGAAGTCCTTTCCGCTGGTGACGAAGCCGACTTCCTCGTCGCGTTTTACCAGCACAGCTATCAGGACCACATCGGCTTCCTCAAGGAAGGCGGCGTTCTCCTTTACGATTCCGACAACGTCGAGCCGAACCTCGACGACAAACGCTACGTCTACGTCGGCGTGCCGATCACTGGCCTCACCGTCGAAGCGCTCGGCGGCAGCGCGAAGGACAAGGGTAAGAACATGTTTATCCTCGGCCTGATCGCTAAAATTTTTCATCTCGACCAGGACAAGCTGAAGACGCTGATCCGCGAAAAGTTCGGCGGCAAAGACGAGAGCATCGTCAACACCGCGCTGATGGGATTCCAGGCCGGCTACAACTATCCGGTCGGCAATCTGCTCACGCAGGTCTACCAGTTCGAACACATCCCGCGCACGAGCGGCCGCGCGCAGATCACGATGGATGGCAACCAGGCGCTCGCCTACGGCCTCATCGCCGCCGGTGTCCGTTACGGCGCTGGTTATCCGATCACGCCGTGGTCCTCCGTCATGGAAATCTTGCGGCGCGAGCTGCCGAAATACGGCGGATTATTCGTGCAGGCGGAAGACGAGCTCGCCAGCGTCTCGATCGCGATCGGTTTTTCTGTCTCCGGGAATCTTGCCGTCACCGGCAGCGCTGGTCCCGGCATTTCGCTCAAGGCCGAAGCGATCGGCTGGGCGTCGATGGCGGAAATGCCGCTCATCATTATTAACGTGCAGCGCGGCGGGCCCAGCACCGGTTTGCCGACTAACGTCGAGCAAAGCGATTTGCACCAGGCGATCTTCGGCGGCCACGGCGACAGCCCGCGCGTCGTGCTCGCGGCACAAACAGTCGAAGATTGCTTCTACATCGCGCTCGAAGCGGCGCGCATCGCCCGCAAGTACAGCACACCGGTCCTCATCTTGAGCGACAGCTCCCTCGCCACCCGCATCGAAGCGTTCGACGAACCCGACCTCGCGGCGCTGATGCAGGACGCGAAACCTGACCTCACCCCGCGCGAGTCACACAAGCCT
This sequence comes from Verrucomicrobiota bacterium, assembly GCA_902810735.1. GTDB lineage: Bacteria > Verrucomicrobiota > Verrucomicrobiia > Chthoniobacterales > UBA10450 > CADDYX01. The sequence goes on from CADDYX010000072.1 coordinate 9,600, forward strand.
TACCCGCTCGACGGCATCACGCATCACCTCGCGCCCGGCACGCGCATTCGCGATGGCAAATACCCACTTCTGTCCGGCCTCGAGCACGACGAGATGGGCCATCCCACCGGCAGCCCGAAGCTGCACATGGCCATGACCGCAAAGCGGCGCGCGAAGCTGCAAAAGCTCGCCGAAGAATTACCGGTCCCGGAACTCTACGGCGATCCCGAAGGTGACACGCTCCTCGTCGGCTGGGGCTCCACTTACGGCCCGATTCACGATGCCGTGAAACGTGCGCGGCGGGCGGGCGAGAAGATCGCCGCGATTCATCTCCGCCACATTCATCCGTTGCCGAACGGGCTCGATAAAATTTTCGCAAAATTCAAGCGCGTCATTGTCGTCGAGATGAACGACCAGGGCATTTATGGCTTCGGCCAGCTCGCGATTATTTTGCGGGCGCGTTATTGCGAACCGAAGATCGAAAGCCTCACAAAAACCGATGGCCTGACCTTCCGCGTGCGCGAAATACTGGAACGCGCATTCAAAGGGAAAACCTTTCCCGGACGAAACGCTGCCGGTCTCGGTGCGCCGCGCGATGCGCGCATCGCAGCAGCCGCCAATGGCGCTGCGGCGACGGTTTCCTCCGAGCGCGACCGCGCGATGGACAACACACCGAACCAGCCCGGCACCGAAGCCGTCCTTGCCAGCTCCGGCACGAACGAGACGCGCGAGACGGAAAAGCCGGTCTAGCTCATGAGCATTGCCGAAATTATAAAAGCCGCGAAAGAGCTGCCACCGACTGACTTGACGGTATTAACCGCGGAGCTTGTCCGAATCGACAACGCGGCGTGGGATAAGCAGATCGAGGAGGACGCCGCATCCGGCAAGCTCGATCGCCTTTTCGACGAAGCAGACGAAGAGCGCGCAACCGGCGCGTTGCGCGATTGGCCGGAGGATTGAGATCAAAAGGAACTGCTCGGTTTTGGAAGCTATATGCGGCACTCCCTGCAAACATTCGGAAGCTAGCCCGAAAGAATTACTCGCTGTGGAAACGAGACAACAATCACCCGTCGCTTGCCTTCAAAAAGCTGAAAGGCGGCAGCGGCTCGCGATTTTCCGTCCGCATCGGCGACCACTATCGCGCTCTCGGCCAGATTACCGGCGACACGATCGAGTGGGTCTGGATCGGCTCACACGAGGATTATAACAACCTCTGACGAACACCTTATGAACGAAACCCTCGGCACCGAAACAGTAGCAGCTCCTGTAGACACCCGCGGCCTCAATGCCACTCCGGCTCCGGAGTTCCCGCGCGAGAAACTCACCAAGAAAGCCATCACCGCCGATCACCCGACCTGGTGCCCCGGCTGTGGCGACTTCGCTGTCCTCGCCAGCTACTACAAAGTCTTAGAGAAGCGCAACATCGACCACGAGAAGATCGTCACCCTCGCCGGCATCGGCTGCTCCTCGCGCTTCCCTTATTTCGTGAACGGCTACGGCGCCCACTTCATCCATGGCCGCGCCGTCCCCATGGCCACCGGCGTCAGCCTCGCCCGGCCCGACCTGCACGTCTTCCTTTTCGGCGGCGATGGCGACGGCTTCAGCATCGGCGGCAACCACCTCGACCACGGCGCGCGCAAGAACATCAACCTCACTTACTTCATCATGGACAACTTCGTCTATGGCCTGACGAAGAAGCAGACCTCACCGACGAGCCCGATCGGCTTCAAGAGCAAGACCGACCCGCAAGGCGCGATCGACCAGCCCGTCAACGCGATGAAAAAATTGGTAGCCAGCGGCGCCACCTTCATCGCCCGCACCCACGCCGCGCAGGTCAACCACATGATCCAGATGATCGAGCGCGCCATGGACCACCAGGGCTTCAGCGTCATCGAGTGCCTGAGCGAGTGCGTCGAATTCTACCCCGGCGCCTTCGATCCAGCTAATCCGAGAAAAGGCGGCAGCTTCGAGCTTATCCAGGAGAAGAAGTGGGATGGAACGCCGGAAGACGAGATGCGGCACGATGTGACGGATGAACTCGCCGCCTACAAGCTCGCTCAGCTGCCCTTCCCCGGCGTCTTCGGCGTCTTCTACCAAAGCGATCGTCCTACTAAGAACGCGCTTGAGAAGAAATGGATCGATAGCAGCCGCGAGAAACTCGGTGGCGCGTCTGATCGCGACATTCTTCAAAAGACATTCGATCGGATGAAGTGACAACGATGCATTCGTTGTCATCCTGACCGCTGTCGAAGGATCTGCGGAGTTAGCACGCCGTCGTGCGAGGTTCGCTCACCGTTGGGGAAGAGCGATCAACGGGACGTTCGACTCAAGGCGCTGGAGAAGAAGTGCATTTCTGCTGTCGATTTCAGCTACTTCGTAGAATCCGAAAGCAGCGCTCGGTGCATCTCACGATCATGAGAAGCATGTTCGTCGTCGCGCTGCTGTCGTCACCTATTCTGACCGCGTCGCTCGCGGCGGAGCCGCAGGTGTTGCCGCTGCAACTTAGGGACGATCGTCTCGCCGGTGCCGGTGCGGATGTGCTGCGCGCCCAGCTGCCGACCGCGCAATTCGTCTTGTGGGGCGAAGATCACGGCTTTGCCGACTCCGCCATTCTTCTCCGCGCCTTGGCGCGCGACGCGCGGCCGCTCGGCTTCAAGTATCACGTCGTCGAAGTCGGTCCGCTCTCCACCCGCCTGATTGCCGACACGCTCGCGCGCGACGGCTTACCCGGATTGCATCGCCTCGTCCACGAAGTGCCATTTGGCGTTCCGTTTCTGTCGCTCAAGCACGACGCCGAGCTGGCCAGCGACTTCCTCGGTCACGATGAAAAAGGCACGCCGTTCCTCTGGGGCGTCGACCAGGAGTTCATCGGCTCGCCTCTGTTTCATCTGCAACGGCTGATCGCCATCGCGCCGAACGACGCCGCGCGTGCCGCCGCGCAGAAGCTCCTCGATGTAGAGAAGGATGCTGCCGCGAAAGCTGCGCAGAAGGAGTTCCTGCTCTCGCGTTTCCACGACGCCGATTTCGACAACCTCGGCGCGCAGTTCAAAGGCCAGTCCGAAGCCGAAGCGATCATCGCCGAGCTGCGAGAGAGCGCCGCGATTTACCAGCTTTGGATGAGCGGTCACAACTACGAGAACAACGCGCGCCGCGCCCGCCTCCTCGCGAAGAACTTCCTCGCCGCCTACGCGAAAGCAGACGCGCCGAAGGTCGTGTTCAAGATGGGGATCGAGCACGTCGCGCTCGGCACCACGTCGAACAACACCGTCGATCTCGGCACGATGACCAGCGTCATCGCGCGGATGAATGGCCACACCGCCTTGCGCATCGCATTCCTGCCGTTGGGCGGCAAAAACCTCGCCTTTGCCCCGCAGCCCGGGAATCCGACAAAGCTCGAGCCTTACGAGAGCAAAGACTCGCAGGAGTTCTTCTCCGCGATCAAACTCACCGCCGCCGCGCTGCCGAAGGATAGCTGGTCCGTCATTCCGCTGGAACCGATTCGCCAGTCACTCAACAGCAAAGGCATCGATGCCTTGAAGCCGTTCTCGCGTTTCCTGCTCCTCGGCTACGACTACGTCGTGACAACGGCGGACGCTAAACCTGCGGAATTCCTCTACTAAACTCGGCGGCGGCGAGCCTGAACATCACCGCACCGCCGCTTCATTCGCCGCCAGCCGCTGCCGTTCCTCCTCATCGGACTGCTGCCAGAAGTTCGCGAAATTGCCCCGCTTCGGCTTGTCATGGCCAACGCAACGCTGGCACGCTGCGCGGATGAAGATCAGTTTCGCGGTGCTTGCGACGATAACCCTGGCGATTTGTGCGCGCGGCGCAGACACGCCGCCGCCGGATAAAACGATCGGCGTCAATCTCGGCTATCGCGATACGGCGGTGAAGCCGGGCGATGACTTCGAGGAGTTCGCGAACGGCGGCTGGC
>CADDYX010000073.1 GCA_902810735.1 Verrucomicrobiota bacterium
CGATGCGAACCGGAACGCGTCGCGCGGAGCAACGGCGAGGCGGGCGCCGCTTGCGTTTCAACAGGCGGCATACTCATCGTCGAGACTACTTCGACGCGTAAGTGCGGTCAACTGACGCGCTTGCGCTTCGTAGCAAACGTGGCAGCGGCCTCAGTGCCGCAATTTGCCATAACAGTCGGGGCACTAAGGCGCCTCCCACATATCAGACAATGCCGCGCTGGAGGTGCTGATGCTTTCCTGCCATCAGCTCTTGGGTAAGATCGTAAGCGCGCTTGTCGGCATTTTCAGACGTGCCGGCGAAATGATGATCGATGCGGAGCTTCGCAGAGCGACAGGCGTAATTCGCGAGCGAGAGAATCTCGTCGACCGGTTCGCCCGCGTCGATCTTCGACTGCGCGAATGAGCAGGTCGCGCTGATGCAAAACAGCTCCGTCGCAATGCCGCAGAAGCGCGAGAGCAGCAATTGCTCGCGCTCGAGCTTCGGACCGAAGCGCATCATCGCGTGGAAGAGACCGCGCGCGAGTTTCTTGCTCGTGCGAGCAGCGTATTGGATGTGCGGACGCAAATCGGCGTGAAGCTTCGAGAGGTCGCCCGCGTCCGCTTTGGTGTATTGCCGCGGATACCAGCGCGAGTAAAACGAGCCGGAGCCAAACATCGCTTTGATGCGCTGCGCCATCGGCAGTTGCGTGTTGAAGATTGCGCCGCCGATTTTCAGGTGCGGATCGAGCGCTTCACGCGCAATGAACAAGCGCATGATCTCGCTCGAGCCTTCGAAGATCATGTTGATGCGGCAGTCGCGCAGAAAACGTTCGACCGGAATTCCCGGCTCGCCGCGCCCTTCGAGTGATTGCGCCGTTTCGTAACCTCGCCCGCCGCGCACCTGCATCGCTTCATCGGCGATGCGCCACGTCGCCTCAGTCGCCCACATTTTGCACATCGCTGTTTCGATGCGCAGATCGCCGGCCTTGCGATCGACGAGCGCGCTGGTCAAAAACGTGATCGCTTCCATCGCGAAGACCTGGCCGGCCATCTCCGCGATTTTGCCCGCGATCGCGTAATGTTTTCCAATCGGCACTCCCCACTGCACGCGTTCGTTCGCCCATTTCGTGCAGATCTCGAGCAGGCGCTTCGATAAACCGACGCACGCCGCCGGAATCGTGAGCCGCCCGGTGTTCAACGTCGTCAGCGCGACCTTGAGCCCCTGCCCCTCTTTCGCGATCAGGTTCTCGCGCGGCACGCGGACGTCTTTGAACTTCACGATGCCGTTATACAGCGCGCGCAGGCCCATGAAGTGGCAGCGATACGCGATCTCCAGTCCGGGCGAATTTACATCAACGATGAACGCGCTGATCTGCTTGCGCTCTTTGCCGTTGACGATCTTTGGCGCGGTGCGCGCCATCACGACGAGCGCGCCAGCCTTGATCAAATTCGTGCACCAAAGCTTTTCGCCATTCAGCACGTACTCCGACCCGTCTTCGGAGAGATCCGCACGCAAACTCATGTTCGCCGGATCGGAGCCGGCGTTCCATTCGGTTAATGCGAAGGCCGAAATCTCTTTGCGCGCGACACGCGGGAGGTATTTCGCCTTCTGCTCTTCGGTTCCGAACAAGAGCAACGGTTGCGGAACACCGATCGATTGATGCGCGGAGACGAGCGCGGTCAGGTTCGCATCCCAGCTGCCGAGCAACTGCGCAGCGCGTCCGTAATTCACCTGCGACAATCCAAGGCCGCCGTACTGCGTCGGGATTTTCACCGCAAAGGCGCCCATCGCGAAGAGATCGTCGATGTTCTTCTGCGGGATCTCGCCGGTGCGATCGATCTCGTCCGCGTCGACATTCGCTTCGAGGTACTCGCGCAATCGATTGAGGAACGGCTCGCCTTTCGCGCGATCCTCATCGCTCTGCGTCGGATACGGAAAGATCCGATCGAAGCCGAACTTCCCGATGAAGAGATTGCTCGCGAAGGAGCCGCGTTCATCGAGCGGATCGCGCGACGCCTCGGCGAGCTCGAGCGCCTCACGCTGACCCTTCGACATCTTCGAAGTGTCGATCACCGGTGCCGGCGCTTCCTGACGAGCCGGCTCCTTCACTCCCGTTTCGGCTTTTACCTGTTCAGGCGGCGCTTCGAGCGGTGTCTTCATAGAATTTCATTCCCTTCTGCGCGTGCTGCCGCAGCAGATTGCACGGCACAAACTTATCGCCCTCGCCCGCCTTCGCATGCAGCGCATCCATCACGTCGACGAGCTTCTTCAAACCGAAATGCTCCGCGAACCGAAGCGGTCCCCCGCGATATGGCGCGAAACCGGTGCCGAGGATCATACCGTAGTCGGCATCTTCCGGCGAGGCGACGACACCTTCCTCCACGCAACGCGCCGCTTCGTTCACCATGAGTGAGACAAGGCGCTGCGTGATCTCATCGGGCGTGGAGGGAAGCGCTCTCTTCGTGTCCGCGCCTTCCACGTCGCCGTGCAATGCGCGACGCCATTCTGCGAGCGACTCGTTAGGCGTCTGCGATTTGCCTTCGTAGCGGTAAAAGCCGGACCCGCTCTTGCGGCCGAGCATTTTGCCGTCGCGCAACCAATGCAGCACCGCCGCGGCGCGATCTCGTCGCCCAAACGCCTTCTCCAGCGTGTGCGCGATGTCGACGGTGATGTCCACGCCAATCTCGTCGATCAATCGCAGCGGCCCCATCGGCATTCCCCAAGTGAGCAGTGCGTCATCGATCTGCTTGGCGTCCGCGCCTTGTTCGTAGAGTTCCGCGGCATCAAGCAGGTACGGAAACAGCACGCGATTGACGAGAAAGCCGGGACGATCGCGCACCTGCACCGGCAGTTTTCCGACCTGGCGGGCAAATGCGAGCGCACGCGCCGCTGTTTCGTCGGAAGTCGTATCCGCAACAACGACCTCGACGAGTTTCATGCGACTGACCGGATTGAAGAAGTGCAGCCCGACGACGCGTTCAGGTCCGTTCGTCGTCTTCGCCAGCTCGGCGATCGGCAATGCGGAAGTGTTCGTGGCCAGAATTGCGTTCGGGCCCGTCTGCTCCGCCAGATGCGCGAAGATCTGTTTCTTGATCTCCAGCTTCTCGGACGCCGCTTCGATCACAATTTGCACGTCGCGCAATCCATCCTGCGCCGTCGAAGCAACGATCCGCGCCCGCCCTTCCTTCGCCTTTTCGTCTGACATGATCCCGCGCTTAACCGCGTCACCATAAGTCTTGTCGATGTTTGCCAGACCGCGGTCGATTTGCTCCGCCGCGACGTCCCGCAAAATGACCGACACACCGCGCGCGCTCAGCCACTGCGCGATGCCGCTGCCCATCACGCCGGCGCCGATCACGGCGGCGTGCGCGATCTTCTCGGCCGGCGCTTTCGACGTTCCTTTCTTGTACTTTTCGGCGAGGAAAAAATTGCGAATCAGGTTCTGCGTCGCCTCGCTTTCACCGAGCTCAACGATTGCATCGAGTTCGAGGCGCAGCGATTCATCGATCGAGGTGCGGAGCCCGTGCATCATCACGTCGAGAGCGCGCCGCGGCGCGTGATTGCCATCAGACCGCGGTTCTTTCACCTGCGTCTCGATGTGCGGCGGCGGCGGAATGTTGCGCTTCCCGTTCCCGAGTTGTTTGCGTGCGGCGTCGAGCAGTTGATCCTGCGGAACAACGGCATCGACGAGGCCGATCTTCAGCGCTTCCTGCGCCGGATGAAGCTTGCCTTTCAAAATCACCTCCGACGCCTGTTCCAACCCGATCAGGCGCGGCAAACGCGTAGCGCCGCCCCACGCGGGAACGAGGCCGAGCGTCGTTTCCGGCAGACCGATGCGCGTCGCCGGCGCGTCGCTCGCCACTCGCCAGTCACAAGCGAGCGCGACTTCGTAGCCGCCCCCCGCCGATGCGCCGTGAATCGCCGCGCACGTTGGAACTTTGAGCGACGCGAGCCGGTTAAATACGCGCTGGCCATTTGCAATGAACGCACGCAATTCGCCGGTTTGCGCCTGGCGCAGCAGGGTCGCGAGATCCGCGCCCGCGACGAAAATCGACTTCTTCGCCGACGTGAGGATAACACCTGTGATCGACGAGTCCCGCTCGATGGCGTCGAGCTGTTGATCGAGCGCCTGCATCGCCGCCGCATCGAAAATGTTACCGCCGGAATTCGGCCGGTCGAAGGTGAGAACAGAGACGCCGTCCTGCACTTCGCGACGAATCATCTCCTGCTCCGCGGTGGCGGTCATCGTGTTCATTTTGCCGAGCTTTCCTCAAATTCCAAACGCAATTCCGGCTACGACCCTACCCGTGTCATGCCGAGCGCAGTCGAGGAATCGCCGGGAGAGGTGTCGGCTTAGCTCGATATGACAACGTGTCGGCTGCCGTGCATTGCGCGGCGATTTCCGCAGTGGTAAAACAGCGGGCTCGCGCGTCGCTTATGGTCGGCCGACTTTTACAACCGGAAATCAAAAGCCTGATCGCGTCGCGCGATTTCGTCGGGTTGCGCGAGTTGTTCCGCGAATGGCCGCCGGCCGATGTCGCTGAAGTCATTGTCGACATGGACGAGCAGGAGCGGGTCGTGATTTTCCGCGTCTTACCGCACGATCTGGCGGCCGACGTTTTCGAATATCTTGAGGTCGACGCGCAACAGGAGCTGCTCAAGGCGATGGCGCACGAGCAGGCGGTCAGCGTGCTCAATGAGATGTCGCCGGACGACCGAACCGCGCTGCTCGAAGAAATGCCGAGCGTCGCGGCGCGTCAGTTAATCCGCCTCCTCACCCCGGAGGAGCGCCGCGTGGCGACGGCGCTGCTCGGTTATCCGGAGGGAAGTGTCGGCCGGTTGATGACGCCGGATTTCATCGCGGTAGACGAGGAGTGGACGGTGAAGGAAGTGCTCGATTACGTGCGCGAGCACGGACAGGACTCGGAGACGCTCAACGTGATCTACGTCGTCGACGACCGTGGCAAATTGATCGACGACTTGCGGATCCGCGAGTTCCTGCTCAAGCCGCTGGAAGCGAAGGTGTCGGAGATTCGCGATGAAAATTTCGTCGCCCTCAACGTCAACGATTCACAGGAGAACGCGCTCAATATTTTCCGAAAATATGACCGAACCGCGCTGCCGGTCGTGGATTCAACCGGCGTCCTGGTCGGGATCGTGACGACTGATGACATGCTCGACGTGGCGGAAGAGGAAGCGACCGAAGACATCCAGAAATTCGGCGGCATGGAAGCGCTGGATGAGCCCTACATGCGCATCTCGCTCTTCCGGATGGTGCGGAAGCGGGCGCTCTGGCTGGTCGTGTTGTTCCTGGGCGAAATGCTGACCGCGACGGCGATGGCGCGCTACCAGGATGAACTGGCGAAGGCGCTGGTGCTCGCGTTGTTTTTGCCGCTCATCATCTCCAGCGGCGGCAACTCCGGTTCGCAGGCATCCACGCTCATGATCCGCGCGATGGCGCTCGGTGAAGTGACGCTGCGTGATTGGTGGCGGGTGATGCGGCGCGAAGTCCAGGCCGGGTTGCTGCTCGGGCTGATCCTTGGCGTGATCGGCATCATTCGCGTCGCATCATGGGCTATCGCGGACGAACGTTATTTCCATCACCAGCCGTATGGACAACACTGGCCGCTCGTCGCGTTGACCGTCGGCATCGCTCTCGTCGGCGTCGTCCTGTGGGGCACGCTCTCCGGCTCGATGTTACCGTTCATCCTCCGCCGGGTCGGCGCCGATCCGGCGACCTCTTCCGCGCCGTTCGTAGCAACCCTCGTCGACGTGACCGGGCTGATCATCTATTTCAGCATTGCGCTTGTCATCATGCGCGGCGCTATGCTTTGAACCGCAGGTATGTTCTCGATCCAGAAACTGCTCGGGCACGACGAACGCTTCTTCGATTTGCTCGAAGCCAGCGCGCAGCAGGCCGACACGAGCGTGCACGAGCTGGTTGCGTTGCTGGGCAAGCTCGAGCGGGACGATTCGCCGGCAAGCCTCGAGGCTTTCGTCCATAGCCGACGCAAGGACAAGCAGATCACGCAGGAGCTGACGGAGCAGCTGGTCAAAACGTTCATCACGCCACTTGAACGCGAGGACATTCAGGCGCTGGCGGCGGCTCTGTATAAGATACCGAAGTCAGTCGAAAAAATCGGCGAGCGGATTTTGATCTGCCCGAAAGAGCTGCACGGTCACAATTTCGCGAAACAGGTCGCGCTGCTCGACCAGGCGGCCGAGGTCGTGCTCTCGATGGTGAAAGACCTGCGCAAAGGCACCGACCTCGAAATGGCGCGGGAAAAAAACGCGCGGCTCCAGACGATCGAAGGCGATGCGGACCAGCTCGAGCTCGACCTGCTGACCGATCTCTATCAGGGAAATTACGAGGCGCGGCAGCTGTTATTCCTGCGGGACCTCTACGAACTGCTCGAGCGGGTGATCGACCGTTGTCGCGATGCCGGCAACGTCATCCTCCAGATCGTGCTGAAACATTCCTAGCTGCTGCCTCGCGGCGCGATGCTTCTTTTCATCACCGTCGTCGTCGCGGCGATTTTCTTCGAGTACAGCAACGGCTTTCATGACGCCGCGAACGCGATCGCGACCGTCATTTCGACCAAAGTGCTGACGCCGCGACAGGCGATTGCGATGGCGGCGATTTTCAATCTGACCGGCGCGCTGATGGGCGGCGCGGTTGCTGCAACGGTCGGCAAGGGGCTCGTCGACACCAGCATCGTGACGATGCCGACCGTGCTCTGCGCGCTGATAGCTGCGATTTTCTGGAACCTGCTCACATGGTGGCTGGGAATTCCGTCGAGCTCCAGCCACGCGCTCATCGGTGGGTTGTGCGGCGCCGCGCTTGCGACAGCACACGAAAACTGGGGGGTGCTGAAATGGGGCGCGGGACTCTGGCCGAAGGTCGTGCTGCCGATGTTCACTTCGCCGATCCTGGGCTTCATCATTGGCGGAGTGCTGATGTTTATCCTGCTGGTGGTGTTGCGCGGCTTCACGCCATACGTGATTCACAAATTCTTCGGCAACGCGCAGGTGCTGAGCGCAGCATGGATGGCGCACAGTCACGGCACGAACGACGCGCAGAAAACGATGGGCATCATCACGCTCGCGCTCTTCACCGGGACCAAGGCCGGAACATTCAACCAGCTACCTCGGTGGCTCGGGTTTCTGCACACGCCGGCATTCACCGCCGTTCCGGTTTGGGTGAAAATTCTCTGTGCGTTAACCATGGCTGCCGGAACTGCGGCGGGCGGTTGGCGAATCATCCGCACGCTCGGCCATAAGATGGTCAAACTCCAGCCGGTTCATGGTTTTGCCGCCGAATCGACTGCGGCGCTGATCATCCAAGGCGCGAGTCACTTCGGCATTCCGCTGTCGACGACGCATGTGATCTCGGCGTCGATCATGGGGGTCGGCGCGGTGAAGCGCTTTAGCGGGGTGAAATGGTCGCTCGTCGAACGAATCGTCTGGGCGTGGGTCCTGACGCTGCCCGCTACGGGCCTTTTCGGATACCTGCTGGCACGGGTTGCGGAGGCGCTTTGATCAGCGCTTAATTTCGACCCACTCGTTGCGCGCGCGCGAGTCGGCCACCGCCTGCACCACGCGCATGTAGCGCCAGCCATCTTCGAACGAGGGCGAGGGCTTGAGTTTGCCGCGTGATTTCACCGCGCTGATGAAATCATCTTCCACCGTCCACTGCCTCTCCAGCTCAGGCGTGATCTCCACGTCGTGCAGCGCTTTGTCACCGACCTGACCCGCTTCGATCACGTCGTTGCCGAAGTTGTAGGTCATCGCGCCCTTGTCACCATAGACCTCCAGCTTGTCAGGAGGCGCGTGCGCGGCGACTCCGCTGAACTCGAGCACACCTTCGGCGCCGTTCGCGAACTCGCAGAGGACCGTGAGCAGGTCGGGGACAATGATCTCGTAACCCTGCCGCAGTGGCGTGATGACTTTGCCGCGCGCAAAAACCGCGGCGATATCGCCCAGCCAACGCTGGAGCACTTCGACATAAATACCGAGCGCGAGCACGTTCAGCCCGCTGATTTCGATCCGCTGCCGCCAATGAGCCGGCGCATCGGGATTGATCCACGGACTGGCGAGGCTTTGCAGGCGCACGTGGAGCGGCCGTCCGAGATAATTTTCGGCGAGCAGTTTCTTCACCACCAGATCGCCGCGCATTCCCATCGGCGGCGGGCAAAGCATCGTTACCAGCTCGGGGTAACGTCGCGCCGTTGCGAGCATCTCCTGCGCTTCCGCGAGGTCCATCGACATGCGCGCCTGACAAAAAACGTGCTTCCCGGCCTCGAGCGCGGAGATCGTCACTGCCGAGTGCATGTAGGGCGGCGTGCCGATCCAGACGATGTCGAGATCGGGCAGCGCGAGCAGGTCGGCCCAGTTTTGCATCGGCGTCGCGTGCGGGAGGTTTTCGTCGCAAAACTTCTGCGCACTCTCGTAGCTGGCGTTCGAGACAGCGACAACCTCGACGTCGTTCCGTGCCTGCAATGCCGGCAAATGGCGGCGGCGGACGATCTCGCCCGCACCAACAATTCCGATTCGCAGCTTCTGATTCCGTTGAGGCATGAACGCGCGTTTCTGAATGGGAGCTACGTTTGACCACAACGTGCCGGTCGTGTTCAACTTCGAACGCACGCGCGGACGAAGATTCCCTTGACCGCCGCCGCACAGCGCACCAGCTTACGCGCCTCTTTCGGAGCGAAGTATGTCGAGAGTTTGCAGCATCACAGGATCAAAAGTCACACGCGGAAGCGTCATTCATCGCCGCGGCATGGCGAAGAAAAAGGGGGGCGTCGGCCGCCACGTGACGAAGAACGTGCCGCGCACCTTCAGCCCGAACCTGCGCGAGCATCGCGTCTGGGTCCCTGAGCTGAAGAAATTCGTGCGGGTGAAATTGACCGCGCGCGGCATGAAGACGCTGAACAAAAACGGCGCCTTCTCGACGTTAAAAAAAGCCGGTCTGGTTTAGTCGCTCGCAGCCGGCGACTCGACTGGTTCTTCGCCGCTCACATCTGACGTCGACGCGCTTCTCCCGGCGGCCTGCTCTTCGTTATCGGTCGGGACCGCGTTTTGTATCTGCGCGTCTTGGGCTGACACAGCCGCCGCTCCGTCGCTCTGCGGTTCGTTCGGAACAGCCGTCCCAGACACAGCTTCCTGTTTTTTGACCCGCGGCAAATCAAGCGAGCCGTCATTGAATTCAATCACGTAACCTTCGCTGATCAGCCAGCGCAGATCGGACGCGAGGGTCAGCTTGGTGCGTTCAGCTTCTGCGGCGTCGCCGTTGGCCGGCGCAAGCTCGTCCGCCAGCTGCTTGCGGTTAATTCCGGGAGTGGCGGATATCTTCTCCAGCACACGATTCACCGTCGTGGACACACTCGCCGGGTCGTGATCGAACGGCCGCGCGCGCGTCGGCGAAACGAACAGCATGCCGCGGCGATGACGAAAAATGTTCAAACCGGCTTGCCGGAAACCGCTCGCCAGCTCCTGCATCATTTTCGAGGGCGAGCGCGTCTCGCGCACCCACGCTTCCTCGATCGCGCGACGCAGCCCGCGATCCGCTAGAGCGCGGCTCGTTACGCCGTCAATCGTCAGTTCGGCCGCGCTGCGGAGCAGCGAGGGCAGATAATGTTGCTTGAAGTGGCGCTCAGCGTCGGCCGCGCTGTTGAACGTGATCGGCGGCTCCTCGTTTTTGGTGGCGAATTTTGTGACGGTCCGCGCCTGTTCTTTCCATTGCTCCACCACGGCGGGATCGTTGACGATTTCGATCTGCTTCTGGTAATCGGCAAAACTCATGCGGCGGCTGAACCGCTGCTCGTAGAGGCTGCGCAATTGCGGCTGGTAGCTGTGGTAGTTGGTCGGCCCGAGCAGCGTGCCGCTTAGACGGCACCGCGCCACGTTCGTGAAATTTCCTTTCAACGGCTCGGTTTGCGTCGTTTCAACGGTGAAAAAATTATCGCGCGCGGAAGCGAATGCATTGTTCTCGAGGACGCGCCGATCGGCCGCCACGGCGCCGTCTTCGCCGAGTTGATGAAGCGGCAGATCATCGGTGCCGGTGAGCCGCACGTCGTAGCGTTCCGGTTTATCGAGAAACAAACGCGCCAGCGCAAAAACCGAATAGGCGACCGAGCCCGCCTTGATCTGCGCGATGACATTGTTGAACGCGGGTGGATGAGGCAAAAAGCGGATCCCGACCGGCGGCAGCTGAAACGGCTCGCGGTGCTCACGTCGATCATCGCGACGGAGCTCGCGTGGTGAATGCCGGTTACGGTCTCGCGGCCGTGCGCCCCGATCGTCCCGGCGCTCTCCGTCACGGCGATCGCGCGGCTTGCGCGCGCGGCGTTGCGCTTCGCCATCACGCCTCGGGCCGCGGCGTTCATGCGCGCCGATCTCCTCGCCTTCGAAATCCGCGTAGTCGTTAGTCCGCGCCGGCTCGTTCGCCCATGCCGGCAGCATTTTCAGGTCGAGCAAGTCGGCCGGAATCGTCGGGGAAGACATTCATCCTCTCTACGCGAACACGCGCGGATGTAAACCATCGCGGTCGGCATTTGCGCGCCGCGGCTTGCCCCGAAAATAATTGACAAGGCCGCTGATTGTTTTACTTGCGAACCTTGCCGGCAGTGCTTAATGCACAGCCCCACTTCCAACGAGCCAACAACAGCACTGTATGAGCGACAAACCGATCGAAGAAAAGGTGAAGGACATCATCGTCGAGCAGCTCGGCGTGAACCCCGAGCAGGTGACGCCGCAGGCTTCCTTTATCGAAGACTTGGGCGCGGATTCGCTCGATATCGTCGAGCTGGTGATGGCGTTTGAGGAGGAGTTCGGCGTCGAGGTTCCCGACGAAGACGCGGAGAAACTCCAGACCGTCGGCGACGTGATCAAGTACATCGAGGAGAAGCAGTCGAAGCAGTAGCTTCGTCGCATTGTTTTTGCGGAAAGCACGGCTTCGGCCGTGCTTTTTTGTTTCTGTGAAGTTGCGCCAGGGAACGAGAAGCACAGAGTCATTTCGATGAACTTGGTGCTGCTCAACCGCCCGATCTTCTGGATAGGCCAGCACTACGTCTCGATCCTCGGGCTCATCGCCGGCAGCGCGTTGTTCATCGCCGGGCTGGCGATCGCACGCATCTGGCAAACGGAGTGGATCCGCCGCCTGCTCAGCCGCGTAAAGCTCGACACAAACCTGATCGCGGTTTTTACCACGATCCTCAGCCTCGCATCGCTCGTCTTTTTTACCGTCAGCGCGGTTAACGCCGCCGGCATTCCGCTCCAGTGGGACGCGCCGCTGCCGGGTATCAAGCTCAGTCTCCTCAACGTGCTGCTGCTGATCCTGATGCTGCTCGCCGTGTTCTGGATTTCGTCACGCACCAAGCGGTTCCTGTTCACGCGCATCCTTGCGAACAGCGGCCTCAACCGATCGCTCCAGTACGCGCTCTCGCAGATCATCAGCAACATCGTGCTGATCATTGGCATCGTGCTCGTGCTCGAGAATGCCGGGATCAATCTCGGGGCGCTGGCCGTTTTCGCCGGCGCGGTCGGCGTCGGCGTCGGCGTGGGCCTGCAGGGTATCGCGAGCAATTTCATCAGCGGCCTCGTTATTCTTGCGGAGCGGCCGATTTCAATCGGCGATCGCGTCGAAGTCGGCAAAGTCACAGGCCAGGTCGAGCGGATTCGCGCACGCTGCACGATCATCCGGACGAACGACAACATCTCGATGATCGTGCCGAACTCGAAGTTCATTAACGATCCGGTGACGAACTGGACCTACGGCGATCCGCGCGTCCGGTTCCGCGTCCCCGTCGGTGTCGCCTATGGCAGCGATTTGGAAAAGGTTACAGAAGCGCTGATTGCCGCCGGCCGGGAACATCCCGCCGCGCTCGTGGATCCGCCAGTCTCGGTGTTTCTGGAGAAATTCGGCGACAACTCGATCGATTTTCAGCTCGTCGTCTGGAGCAGCGAGATGAGTTATCGGCCGAGCCGTTTCCGCAGCGACCTGAACTTCGCAATCGCGCGGAAGTTTAAAGAAGCCGGCATCGAAATTCCATATCCGCAGCGTGATGTGTATATTCGCAGCGGCAGCCTGCAGGTGGAGGCGGCGGCGCACGAGCAGCGCAGCTAAACACGCGGCTTGAGAAAATAGCGGGTCTCTGATACAAGCTACTTCCCCGGCGCTGCGGGGTTAACCCTCCAGGCGCCGCGCTCATGCTCCGCAACCAAGCTTTTTCGTTTCCCGGCGGTATCGCGAATCTCGTCAGTCGCGCCGATCTCGAGCGCTGCGCCGGGTGGCGTGAGGCGTTCCGCGACAAGTGCAAGGACCACCGCTTCTACGAGATCATCGAGCAGACGCTGGCGAACGACTTTGAGCACCACTATCTCGTGCTCGAAGACAACCGCGGCGTGGTTCGCGCGGTGCAGCCGATTTTCTTCGTGCAGCAGAACCTCGTCGAAGGCGTGCGCGGTCGCGTTCGCTCGGCGGTCAATTCGGTGCGGCGGCGCTTCCCACGATTTCTGACGATGCGCGTGCTGATGGTCGGTTGCGCGGCCGGTGAAGGTCACCTCGGCATGTGCGCGCCGGAAGACGAGCAATGGGTGGCGGAGGCGCTGCACGCGAGCTTGAAAACATTCGCGCAACGCTGCGGCGCTTCACTCGTCGTGCTGAAAGATTTCCCGGCGCGCTACCGCGAATCGCTCCGCAGTTTTTCGAGCAACGGTTACGCGCGGGTGCCGAGCATGCCCATGACGCGGCTGCCGCTGGCTTACACCAATTTCGACCAGTATCTCGATCGACTTGGTCGCGCGACACGGAAAGACCTGCGGCGAAAATTTCGGAAGGCGGCGAAGGCGCCGCCGATCGAGCTGGAAGTGCTAAACGACATCACGCCGTGCGTCGACGAGATCTACCCGCTTTACCTGCAGGTGCACGAGCGCTCCGCGATGAAGTTCGAACGGCTGACGAAGGAATATTTTTGTGGGCTCGGACAGCGGATGCCCGAACGGACGCGGTTTTTCATCTGGCGGCAGGCGGGAAAAGCGGTCGCGTTCAGCCTTTGCATGGTCTACGGCGGCACCATTTATGACGAATACCTCGGGCTGGATTACAGCGTCGCGCTCGACCTGCATCTCTACTTTTATACCTTGCGCGACCTGATCAGCTGGTCGCTCGCGCAGGGGCTCGAGTACTACTGTAGCAGCCCTCTGAATTATCATCCGAAGTTGCACCTGGGTTGCGACCTGATGCCGCTGGACCTTTATGTGATGCACACCGGTGCGCTTGTGAATCCGCTCTTCCGCCGCGCAGTCAAATTTCTGGGGCCGACCCGTCACGACCCGGTCTTGCGCCAATTTCGCAACGCTGCTGACCTGTAAGCGTGGCGAGGCGAGCCGCGCTTTTTTTCCACCCGTACGTTCAGCTCGCGCTCGAGGCGGTGCTCGTGACGGCGGCGGAAGTATTTCTCAAGCTCGGCGCGA
>CADDYX010000074.1 GCA_902810735.1 Verrucomicrobiota bacterium
CGACGTGAAGATCAGCTACCAGGATTACGACTGGAGCTTGAACGAAGCGAAGTAATGGTCGCGCTGATTGAGCAGCCGCGTCCGAGCCGCTGGCGCGCGCGCTGGAACGCCTTCCGCCGCCCGATTGACGAAGAAAAGGTGCGCGTATTGCGCGCGCGCTGGGAGTCGCTGCCGCCTGAGCTGCGCACGAATAATCAGATCTCCGGCCGGCATCTCACTCACTGCGGGTTCACCCTCGGCGCGAGTTACTGCTCGTTCCATTGCACGCATTGTTATCTGCCGAAAAACGCGAACGAGATTCCGATTCCTTCGCTCGAGCAGGTCAAGGAGCAGATCGATTGGAACCGTCACTTTCAGGGACCCGGCGGCGGATTGCAGATTACCGGCGGCGACGTTGCCGATGCGTATTGGAAATCCGGACGCGCCGACGAGCTCGTGGAGATCGTTCGCTACGCATATTCCGTCGGCTCAGTTCCGATGCTGATGACGCATGGACAGACGCTGATCGAGCATCCCGAATTTCTTGAGCTCCTCGTCGTCAAAGGAGGGCTGCGGCAAATTTCGGTCCACGTCGACATGACGCAGGCTGGGCGGCACGGCTTTCCGATCAACCGCGTTAAATCAGAAGCCGATCTGCATCCCGTCCGGCAGGCGTTTACAGACCTGGCGTGGCGTATCCGCGAAGAAACAGGCGCGCCACTCGAGTACGCGCTTAGCTTTACGGTTACGCGGCGCAACATCGATGACGTGCCGGAAGTGATCCGGTGGTATCTGGCCGATCCGAACCGCAGTTACATCTGGCGCATGCTGAGCTTCCAGCCCGAGGCCGACACGGGCCGCACATTATTTTCGCAGCAGCCGATCACGTCCGCTGACGTGTGGGAAAAAATTCGGGAAGGCGTCGGGCTGCCGTTGCGCCGCGATGTTTCGATCTTCGGCCATCCGGACTGCAACAGTTGGGCGTCGCTACTCATCGCGCGGCCTTCCGGTAAAATCTTCCCGCTGCTCCCGGACGATCCGAA
This sequence comes from Verrucomicrobiota bacterium, assembly GCA_902810735.1. Taxonomy (GTDB): domain Bacteria; phylum Verrucomicrobiota; class Verrucomicrobiia; order Chthoniobacterales; family UBA10450; genus CADDYX01. The sequence goes on from CADDYX010000074.1 coordinate 1,023, forward strand.
ATTCGACGCGTTGCTCGGCGAAGTGCTGCGAAAGATTGGCGGATTATCGCTCGTGAATGACGACGCCGGTACACCACTGTACCGGCTGGCCGGCGTGCTGACGCAACATCCGGTGCTCGCCGCGAAACTGATCGGAAAACTGTTGCGCTATCTTACGTCGCGTAGCGCGCCGCCGGAAATCTTCTCCTCATTGCTGCGCGGCAAAGTGCACACGCTCGGCGTCGGCATGCACAACTTCATGGACGCGAAACAGGTCGCTCGCGCCGACGAGGATCCGGTGATCAAAGCGCGGCTCGACTCCTGCGTGTTCAAAGGCGCGGTGAAGCGCAACGGGCAATGGGAAGCGGTGCCGATGTGCTCGATGAATCAGCAGACCTGGTCGGAAGTGTATGAAACACGCCTGCGCGATCCCGAGCTGCTCAAACAGCCGCAGGTGAAATCGCAGAGCGCCGCTACAGCAGCGAGCGAACGCAGTTGATCGCGCGCAAATAAACGCGGTGCGGACCGCCCCGCGTCAGCTCTTCCTCGAGCAAGACCGCGGGATCGTTCTCGCCCGCCGGCATGAGTTGATGCATGCGCGGTGCGCCTTCTTCGAAGACGGTGACATCGAGCAGGTCCGCGTCAGGTGCGTGCAGAACGCAGAACTCGGTCGCCCCGCGTCGCAACACAAAGCGGCTGATCGGTTGGCCGTCAGTTTCGTTGAGCAGCGCAGGCACACTCTGATCACCTGAGATGAAGCGAAGCTCGTTCCGGCTCGGCTCCGCGGCCTGCCATTTTAATTGCGCGGCAAGCCAGCCGAGCAGCAGAACAGCGGTCGAGCGAAATCCCGGCGCGTATTCCACCTCCACACCGGTGATCCCGGACAACTGCGCTTCCGGTTCGGCACAATCGAAGAACTGCGCGAGCGCGAGACGCAGGTGAACGATGCGCGTCCAGTTCAAATCGCAGAGCACCACGCGCTGTTTGGCTTCCTCCTGCGCGATCTCCACGCGGCGCATTTGCGCGTCGAAGTCATTCCACGACTGGCTGTCGTAGATCAGGCGGTCGACCCACGCGAAAAGCTGCGGGTCCATCGGATCGTGAAACTCGCCTTGCCACCAGAAATAGAGCGGCAGATCGGAATCGAGATGCGAAAAGACAACGTTGGTGAGCAGCGCCATCGAGCTGCCTTCGATGCGAAATGAAAGCTGCTCGGAGCAGATTTGCTTGCTGCCCGCTTTGCTGACGTGGCAATGCGCACTGATCCACGCTTCCACGCGGTTCTCTTTCGCGTCCGGCTCGGAGCGGATCACAATCGCGCGGCACGCGTTACTCTCCGTCAGTCGGGAAAGGAGCTCGGTGTTCTTCGCGAGCGAACCCGCTGCTTCGCTGTAAACCGCGAGATTGATCAACGACGCGCGCGTCGTCGCGCCGCCGCTTTGCTCCCACAGCTTCTTCAGCTCGCGCTCGATTTTCCCGATCTCGACCGGCATTCCGCCGGAGAACGGCGCCGGATTTTCTACAGCCGTCGCCATGCGTGTCCTTCCCCGGCGAGCAATTCGTCGGCTTCTTCCGGTCCCCACGAACCCGCCGGATAGAACAGCAACGGCGGCGCATTCTTCTTCGCGGCCCAGGCGTGCTCGATCGTGTCGATAAACGCCCACGCTTCCTCCACTTCATCGCGCCGCGCGAAGAGCGTGGCATCGCCGCTCATCGCGTCGAGCAACAGCCGCTCGTACGCCTCCGGGCTCGCTTTGCCGAATGAGGTACCGTAATGAAAATCCATCTTCACTGGCTGAATCCGGAAACTGGTGCCGGGCATTTTCGCCTGCATCCGCAGCGAAATCCCTTCGTCCGGCTGGATTCGGATCACGAGCACATTCTGGTCGAGCACGGGCGTGTCTTTGTTGAACAAAACCGACGGCGCCTTCTTGAAATGCACCGAAATTTCCGTGCCCGATTTCGGGAGCCGTTTTCCGACTCGCACATAGAACGGCACCTGCGCCCAGCGCCAGTTATCGACGTGCATCCGCAGCGCGACGTAGGTCTCGGTTTGCGATTCTGGATTAACGTTTTTCTCCGCGCGATACGCCGGAACTTCCTTGCCGTTGATCGCGCCGGCTGAATACTGCGCGCGCATCACGTGCTCGGCGACTTCCGATTCCTTGAAGTGCCGCAACGAGCGGACGACTTTCACTTTCTCGTCCCGTACACTGTCGGCGCCGAGATCAGTCGGCGGTTCCATCGCGACCAGGCAAAGCAGTTGGAGCAGATGGTTTTGTACCATGTCGCGTAACGCGCCCGCGCCTTCGTAATATCCGGCGCGGTTTTCCACCCCGAGCGTTTCCGCCGCGGTGATCTGGACATGATCGACGTAGCGCGCGTTCCAGAGCGGCTCGAAAATCGCGTTCGCGAACCGCAGCACCAAGATGTTTTGCGCGGTCTCTTTGCCGAGGAAGTGATCGATCCGATACGTTTGCTCCTCCGAAAAGGCGGTGCGCACCACGCGATTCAGCTCGCGCGCCGACGGCAAATCGGTGCCGAACGGTTTCTCGACAATGACGCGCGCCCAGCCGCCGTCCTTGCCTTTGTTCAGCCCGACCGCTTTGAGGTTTTTGAGGATCGCCTCGAACTGGTCCGGCGCCACCGCCAGGTAAAACAGCCGGTTCCCGCCGGTGCCGCGTTCCTGGTCGAGCTTGTCCAGCCGGTCGACGAGCCGCTTATATCCGTCCGGATCGTGGAACTCGCTCTGATGATAGAACAGCGAGTTCCCGAATTGCTTCCAGACGTCATCCCGCACCTGCTGGCGGGAAAACTTCCGCGTCGTCTCCTCCTGCTCCGTGCGGAATTGCTCGTCCGTTTTTTCGCGCCGCGCGAAACCGACCACCGCCACGCCCGGCGGCATCTCGCCGTCGGCGGTAATGTTGTAGAGCGCCGGCACCAGCTTGCGCATTGTCAGGTCTCCGGTCGCGCCGAAAATCACCACGGTGCACGGCTGCGGCGCGGCGCGGGTGGCAAGTCCTTCGCGCAACGGATTCGACAAGTGCTGATCGGCCAGGCGGTTCATGAGGCGAGGCGCAGATTACGCAGACGTTTTGTTTAGCGGAAGCGGAAATCCTGTCTTGCCGCCGGCGTTTCGTGCGGCGATTCGCGCGCGGATCGACCGACGATGACGTTCAACGTTCGCGGCAAAGTAGTCGCGGGAGGCGGCGTGTTTGCTACGACGGCAGCGGGAAACGCCGCGTTAATTCGCGGACCTTTTCGCGCACGCGCTCGAGCGCCGCGGAATCTTCACGTTTTTCAAGCGCTTCGGCCAGGAGATCGGCAATCTCGAGCATTTCTTCTTCTTTCATTCCGCGGGTCGTAACGGCGGGAGTCCCGACGCGGATGCCGCCGGGTTTGAAGATCGGGTAGGTGTCGAACGGGATCCCGTTCTTGTTCACGGTGATGCCGGCGCGGTCGAGGGTCTCCTGCGCGATTTTGCCGTTGATCTCTTTCGGGCGCAGATCGACGAGCATGAGGTGGTTGTCGGTGCCGCCGGAGACGATCCGGAAGCCGTGCTTGGCGAGGCCGGCGGCGAGCGCTTTCGCGTTGATGACGACCTGCCGCTGATAGTCGCGGAATTGCGGCTGGAGTGCTTCGTGGAAGCAGACCGCTTTCGCGGCGATGACGTGCATCAGCGGTCCGCCTTGCACGCCGGGGAAAACGGTCGCGTCGATCGCTTTCGCGTGCTCAGCGTTGCACATGACGATGCCGCCGCGCGGGCCGCGCAGGCTTTTGTGCGTGGTGGTCGTGACGAAATGGGCGTGCGGAATCGGCGTCGGGTGTTGTCCGCCGGCGACGAGGCCGGCGATGTGCGCCATGTCGATGAAGAGGAATGCGCCGACACTGTCCGCGATTTGCCGAAGCCTTGGGAAATCGATGATGCGCGGATAGGCCGACGCGCCGGCGGTGATCATGGCCGGCTTCACTTCCTCGGCCTGCTTCTGCAGTGCGTCGTAATCGATCTGCTCGGTCTGCTCGCTGACGCCGTACTGGCTGACGGTGTAAAATTTGCCCGAGAAATTCGCCGGGTGGCCGTGGGTAAGATGGCCGCCGTGGGCGAGATTCATGGCGAGGATCTTGTCGCCCGGTTTTAGCACGGAGAAGTAAACCGCCATGTTCGCCTGCGCGCCGGAGTGCGGCTGGACATTGACGTGCTCGCAGCCGAAGAGCCGTTTCGCGCGATCGATCGCGAGCTGCTCAGCGGTGTCGACGTTCTCACAGCCGCCGTACCAGCGTTTGCCCGGATAACCCTCGGCGTACTTGTTCGTGAGACACGAGCCCTGCGCTTCCATGACCGCGCGGCTGGTGAAATTTTCCGACGCGATCAACTCGATGTTCTCGCGCTGGCGTTTCTCCTCCGCCTGGATCGCATCGAAAATCTCCGGGTCGACTTTGCGCAAGCCACCACTCTGCGCGCCGAGATTTTGCGACGGACCGGACGAAACGGAGTGCGGGAGATCGGGCATCGGATAACCAGAGGCGCCGCGGCCGCGGACATGCGCGGGCACCGGCTCGCTTTGTTCTACGAACGCGAGCACCGCGGGCAAGGCATTTTTCAACGTCGCCGCGCAGGCGACGTAGGCTTCGCGATTCATGCCGATCGGGTCCGGCACGTCGCGCCAAACGGTCATGCCCGGCTCCTCGAATTCGCGGAGCAAATACGATTTCGAGGCGCTCTCCGGGAAGAGCATGTGCAGCGTCTCGAGATGCATGCCGGTCATCGCGAAAATGTGGGTCGCGCGGTTGACCAACGTAGCGGTGAGCGGCTGGCTGCGGTGATCGCTGATGTCGACGCCTTCGCGTTTGCAGACTTCGACGGCATGTGGGCTGGGCGGCTGGCCGCGGACTGCATGCACTCCAGCGGAGGCAACCTCAATGTCTTTGCGGTTGCCGAGCAACGCGCGGAAAAGACCTTCCGCCATCGGACTGCGACAGCTATTTCCTGTACAGACGAAAAGGACGCTTTTCACGCGGTCGACCGGCTGCGCAGAGCCGGTGTGGCAAGCTAGAACCGCGAGACGTTAAGTCAACGTGACCGGACTAGCAGCTTGCCGCACAACGGCCGAGCACAACGCAGGCGTTGATGCCGCCGAAACCGAACGAATTGCTGAGCACGTAGTTCAACTCCGCGCTGCGGCCGTGATTCGGCACCACGTCGAGATCACACGCCGGATCGGGGTGCTCCCGGTTTAACGTCGGCGGGATCCACTGCTTCTCGATCGCGAGCGCGCAGATCGCCGCCTCAATTGCTCCGGTCGCGCCGAGCGGGTGCGCGGTGAACGCTTTGGTGCCGCTGACCGGCAGACGCTCGGCATGTTCGCCGAACACCTGCTTGATCGCCATCGTCTCGGTGCTGTCGCTGAGCTGCGTCGAGCTGGCGTGCGCGTTGACGTAATCGATCTGCTCGGGCGCGAGCTGTGCGTCGGCCAGCGCTTCGCGGATCGCGCGAATGGAACTGTCGCCATCCGGCAGCGGCGAAGTCATGTGGTACGCGTCATTGTTCAAACTGTAGCCGAGCAGCTCCGCGTAAATATGCGCGCCGCGATTGCGCGCATGCTCGAGCTCTTCAATCACGAGCGACGTTGCGCCTTCGCCCATGACGAAGCCATCCCGTTGCAGATCAAATGGTCGACACGCTTCGGCCGCGTCGCCGTTCCATTGGCTCATCGTTTTGATGATTGCGAACGCGCCAAACGTGAGGGGACTGAGCGGCGCTTCGGCTCCGCCGGCGATCACTACGTCGGCAAAATCGTCGCGGATGTAACGGAGCGCTTCGCCGACCGCGACAGTGCCGCTCGCGCAGCTGTTTGAGTTTGTCGTGCCGACGCCGCGGAAGCCGAACTCGATCGCGATGTTCGAATGGGCGGAGCCGCCGAAGACCTGGAGCGCGAGCGTCTGGTTCACGCCGCGCGTTCCTTTCTTCAAAAAGTGCGAGTGCTGATACTCGGCATTCGAGACGCCGCCAAGCGCGGTACCGAAACTGACGCCGACGCGCGGCTGCGGTTGTTCGCGTGAATACGGGAACGTCGCGTCGTCGAGCGCGAGCTTCGCTGACGCGACCGCAAACTGCGCGTATCGATCGAGCCGCTTCAAACGATGCGGCGGGAAGAATTCCTCCGGGTTCCAATCCGGGATCTCGCCGGCGCAGTGCGCGTTGAAGCCGTTGGTGTCGAAGGTCGAGACACGCTTGATGCCACTGCGTTCGGCGCGAACTCCGCTCCAAAATGCATGGCGGCCGATACCGATGCACGTAATCGGTCCGATCCCGGTGATCACCGCTCGGCGCGGTTTGCCGTTCCTCGTCACGCGGTCGCCTCCAGGTGTGCCTTCATGCAGCGCAACGTCTGGTTTGCGATAGGAGAGATGAAGGAGCCGCCGATGATTCGCTCCGCGATCGGAGCAAGGAGCCGAATTCGAAATCGCAGATCGTGCAGAATCTCGACGAGCACTCCCGCCGGCGTGTCGGTAAATTTCCAGACCACGTGCATTCCTTTCGTGAACGCCTTCAGATGATGGAAACGCACCTCGAGCCGTTCGCGATCGATCACCTGCTCGGAAGTCCACGAGATCGGAATGCCGGAGCGTTTGGCCGCCATGACGACGACGTTCCGTTCCGGAGAGCGCTCGAGGTATTTAATATAACGGTAATGCGGCAGGATCTTCGGCCAGAGCGCAAGATCGGCGGCGGTTTCGAAGATTCGCTGCTTCGGCGCGTGCATGATGATTGAATTCGCAGTGTGCATGGAAGTCGCGGCGCGGTTCGCACGATAAACCGCGGCGGCGCGAATCGCTATCGATGGAGAATGCGATACGTTGCGAAAAGCTCGTCGCCGACCACGCGCACCGCTTTTAACGAGCAGCGGACGCTGGCCGGCAGGAATTGCTTGCTCAATCCGGTCAACGTCGGCGCGTCGCGGCCGCCAAACAGAAACGGCGCGATCGTTAGATTGAGCTGATCGACGAGATCGCGCTCGAGCAGCGCGCGAAAAAGTTGTGCGCCGCCTTCGCACGCTACACTCCGCACTTTGTACTCGCGCCGAAGTTGCTGCAGCATCCACGCGAGATCGACCGACGTCGATTCGCTCAGGTGCACGGTCGCTTTCTTGCGCAATGCGGTCTGGTAGCGGCGCGGCATTCGTGTGGTGGAGAAAATCACGATCGGCGCGAAGTCGGTCTGGAAGATGTTGAGCGTGGGATCGATCTTCCCTTCGTTCGACACGATCACGCGCAGCGGATACGGCGTCTGCTTGCGTGCGATCCGCTCTTCGCGCAGCTCTTCCCGCGGAATGCCGAGCCGCACGTTGTCGCGCTTCAACGTGCCGTAGCCAATCAACACCGCGTCGGCGAGAGCGCGTTGCCGGATGAGGTGCGCCTTGTCTTCGCGTGAGGTGAAATCAACCGGAGCGAATGTGCGCGTGGTGATTTTGCCGTCAGCCGTCATCGCGAATGTCGCAGCGACGAATGGTCGCCAACTGCGGGAGGCGGCTTTGCGCGGCGATTGTCGGGACGCTGAGGTCCCTCCCACATTAACCCTGCTCGCCGATCTCATGCTCGAGCGTGGCGACTTCGGCCTGCATCTCGCGCAGCTTCACGTGGCGCGCTTCGCCGCTCGGTTTGTAGAGCAGATAAACAATTCCGCCGGGCGCCGCGCAGACGAGCATGACGAAAAATCCGAGCGAGCCGATCAGGACCGCGACTCCTTCAGGAATCCCGCACAAACCGTGCAGCATCACCTGCAGGATTTTCTCGCGCAGGCCGACGCCGGCGAAGCTAATTGGCAGCGCTGACATCGTGCGTTCGATCGGCATGACGGCGAAGAAATCGACGAGCGGCACAGACGCGCCAGTGCGCACGTTCCGCGCGTGGAGCGCATAAGCGACGCAAAGGAAGGTCACGAATGTGCCGAGATGAGCGATCAGCGATGCGCCGAAGGCGGCGGCAGTCGCACGCCAGTGCCGGGCGTAGAGATGATAAGCTGCCGAAATTTCGATCAGCTTGTCGCGGCCGGGAAATTGATGCGGCAGAAATTGCAGCAGGTGAAAACCGGTGATGACGAAGCTCGTCAGCAAGGCGAGAACCGCGCTGCCGAGGATCAGCAGGAGCGTCCAGAGCAGCCGGCGCGTCTCGGGCGTTTGCGAGAGGAAATCATAGCGCAGACCGATCAGCACGCCGGTGATGCTGATCAATGCGACTAACCCGATCAGCCGGTCGAAGACGACGGCGAGCAGCGCGCCGGCTTTTTTGCCGGGCGTTTCCTTCAACAGGAAATAGGTCTTGATGATGTCGCCGCCGGTGCCGCCGGGGAGAAACTGATTGTAAAACATCCCGATGAAAAACAGCGCTAAGACGCGCGAGATACTGAGTGCAATTCCCTGCACCTTGAGCAGTACGTGCCAGCGAAAAGCGGCCGCAAGTTCGACCACGAAATAGGCCGCGATCGCGGCAAGCATCCAACGGTAATCAGCGCGGCGCAGCGCTTCCGCCATTTGCGCGCGCTTCGACGGGTCGTGGAAAACCCAGACCAGCAGCGCGACCGTGACGCTGATCTGGAGCAGCGTGAGCAGCGCTTTCTTCACTCGCCGAAGCGCTCCTTCCAAACGGAAATGGAGCGGCGAATTTCGTCGGCTGATCTGCGCGGGCTCATTTCCCAGACAAATAAGCAGTTCGCCGGAAGCAGCGGAACAAGTTTCTCCAGATCGCAGTCGCCGGCGAACGGCGGTTGATGGTCCTGCGCCGGCCAGACGCAATCCTGCACATGACAACCGAACGCGCGCGGTCCGATCTCGCGCAGCCATTCCTCGTGATTCACGAACCCGAGGTTCTCTTTGATCTGGATGTGACCGAAATCGTGCCAGTAACCGAGCTGCGGCGAATTCAGTTCGTCGAGCAGCGCCGGCAGCTCTTTCTCGGTGGGAATTTCTTCGTAGCCGCGCCGGCCTTCGACGCCGAGCCGCACATTTTTCTGCGCCGCATAATCGGCAATGCGCTTCAAGCTGTCCTTTACCCGCGCGAGGTGTGGCGGCGCGGCCGATTCGCGCTTCTTCACCGCCTTCACTTTTTTCTGCACGTACTGTCGAGAAAACTGTTCGCCCGATTTCGTGAGCGCGATCAGCTCGTCGGTGATCGGATTCATTCGCACCTCGCCGCAATGCAAAACGACGAACGGCGCGCCGAGCCGCTCGGCGAAATCGATCGTCTGGAATGTTTGCTTCACCGCGCGCTCGGCTTCTCCGCCCCACGGTGTCGAGAACATGTAACAGTCGGGCGATGCGTGAAGCACCTCGACTGGAAGCGGACAGAAGTTGTGCAGGCTGCTGAACTGGACTTCACCAGCCTCCAGCATTTTTTGAATTCCCGGCATGAGCGAAATGCGCACGCCGTGTCCGAGCTCGATCCGGTCCAATCCGAACTCGTCCTTGATCTCACGCAGCATATCGTCGCCGGACGTATGGCGACTGGAATTCCAGCAGGTTGAGAAGGAAATCATCGGCGTCGCCAACGGCTAAACCGTCGCTGCGGAAGCGGGCGCGGGCGTTCCGATTTGCGTCTCGCAATTGCCAGGTTGCGCGCATTGCTTACGCACTCGAGCGAGAACGAATACCGTGATCGCGCCGTAAATCAGCGCCGCGATCGCAAGGGCGGTTCGCATGCCGATAAAATCGGAAAGGCTCGTGACGCCTAATCCCGCGATCGGCATCAAGCCCACAAAGCTCAACATGAACACGGCCGAAACGCGGCCGCGCAGATAATCGGGCGCGCGTTCCTGCACAATCGTGCTGGCGAGGCCAAAGTTCGTTGCCAGCCCGAGCGAATTCACAACCAGCAACGCGGTCGCGACGTAAAAGCTCGGGCCACGCGAAAGGCCGAAAATCGCGCCGCTGACACCGACAGCGCACGCGATCATCAGCGGCACGCGCTTTTCGCGCGGCAAGCCAATCAGGAAAATCGAACCGACGAGCGAGCCGACGGCGGACGCACCCATCAATGCACCGAGGCGGTCGGGTCCCAGCCCGAGAATCATCCGAACGTAGAGCGGCATCATCACCGTGATAATGGGAAAGATGCAGACCGATTGAGTCGCGATCAGAATCAGCATGGCGCGACTGGGAGTGTCATTCGCGACGTGGCGGAACCCGTCTTTGATCCCGCTATTGCGCTTCTCTTCGTCTTCCGCGTTACCTTTTGGGCGCGGCGGGAGCGTGAAAATTGCAATGATCAGCGCGACGAACGAAACGGCGTTGGCGAAGAAAGCGGACGCTGTGCCCCACGCGCTGATCAGGATCCCGCCGAACGTCGGCCCAAGCACACGTGAGCCGTGGAACACCGAGCGGTCGATCGCGATGCCGCTTTGGATTTCCTCGCGCGTGACCAGCTCCGGCACGAGCGCGGAGAGCGTCGGCATTTCAAATGAATTGGAGATACCGAGCACTGCGGCGAAACCGAGAATGTGCCAGATCTGAATCCTGCCGCTCATCACCAGCAGGCCGATGCTGATCGCGAGCGCGATCTGCACGAATTGCGTAATCAAGAGGATCTTGCGTTTATCGAAACGATCCGCCGCCGACCCGCCGATCATCGTGAGGGCGAGCATCGGCAACCCGGCGGCGAGATTGGCCATGCCGAGCCAGAGCGCCTTCGTCGTGAGTGTGCTCATGACATAGCCTTGCGCCATCACCTGCATCCACGTGCCGGTGTCGGAGATCGCGCTGCCGATCACGTAACGGCGGAATGGCCCGTGTCGTAAAACACGCAAGGCGTGCCGCGCTGTCAGTTTCACTTCCGCACTCACCGGCACGACTGATACGCGGAGAGCCGCGCGGTCGCAACGGGTGGAACTAGTAGCCGTGCGGCCGGATGTGATTCGCCCAGACCAGCAGCGAAACACCGACGGCGATGGCAAGCAGGATAATGGTCAGCGCCTTCTGTGTGTCTTTGGACATGTGGCCAGAGTTTGCGTGAAATTCTCGCCACGTCCAGACGCGCGTTCCGCGGCAGCGAACGGCTCAACGGAGTTGCCGGAACGATTGTCATAAAGGATGGCTAATTATGCGACTCGATAAGTTCACGCAGAAGATGCAGGAAGCACTGCAGGCGGCGCAGGATGTCGCCTCGCAGCACAGCCAGCAGGAGATCAACAACGAGCACTTTCTCCTCGCGCTGCTCGACCAGACCGAAGGCATCACGCGGCCGCTGCTCGAGAAGATTGGCGCTGCGCCTGAGACGGTGCGCTCGCGCATCGACGCCGAGCTGCAGCGCCGGCCGAAAATCCAGGGCGGAACTTACGATCAGCGGCTCGGGAATGATCTGCGCGCCACCCTCGACGCGGCTGAGAAGGAAATGGCGCGGCTCAAGGATGAATTCGTCAGCGCGGAGCATTATCTCCTCGCGCTTTCCGATTCGAACACCGCCGGTGGCCGACTGCTCAAAGATCTCGGCATTACGCACGACAAGCTGATGCAGGCGCTGCAGCAGGTGCGCGGCTCGCAGCGCGTGACCGATCAGAATCCGGAAGGCAAATATCAGACGCTGGAGAAATACGGGCGCGATCTGACGGAGCAGGCGCGCCGCGGAAAAATCGATCCGGTGATCGGACGCGACAACGAGATCCGGCGCGTCATGCAGGTGCTTTCGCGCCGAACCAAAAACAATCCGGTGCTGATCGGTGAGCCCGGCGTTGGCAAAACCGCGATCGTCGAAGGGCTCGCGCGGCGAATCATTAGCGGCGATGTGCCCGAGTCACTGAAACGAAAACGGCTGATCGCGATGGATATCGGTTCGATGATCGCCGGCGCCAAATTCCGCGGCGAGTTCGAGGACCGGCTGAAGGCGTTTTTAAAAGAAGTCACTGACTCGCAAGGCGAGATCATTTTGTTCATCGACGAGCTGCACACGATCGTCGGCGCCGGCGCGAGCGAAGGCGCGGTCGACGCGTCGAACATGCTCAAGCCGCAGCTTGCGCGCGGGGAGTTGCGGACGATCGGCGCGACGACGCTCGATGAGTATCGCAAGTACATCGAAAAAGACGCGGCGCTGGAGCGGCGTTTTCAGCCGGTGACGGTCGACGAGCCGAGCGTGGAGGATACGATCGCGATCCTGCGCGGATTGAAGGAACGCTACGAAGTGCACCACGGCGTGCGCATTCAGGATTCGGCGCTCGTCGCCGCGGCCGTGCTCTCGCACCGCTACATCAGCGACCGATTCCTTCCCGACAAAGCCGTCGACCTCGTCGATGAAGCTGCGTCGCGGCTGAAGATGGAACTCGATTCGATGCCGACCGAAATCGACGTGATCGAGCGCGAGATCATGCAGCACGAGATGGAGCGGCAGGCGTTGAAGAAAGAGAAAGACGCCGCGAGCAAGGAGCGGCTCGAAAAACTCGAAAGAGAACTCGCCGAGCTGA
>CADDYX010000075.1 GCA_902810735.1 Verrucomicrobiota bacterium
GCATCGACAACGACCTGAAGGAAGCGATGCGCGCAAAGGACGCGACGCGGCTCGGTGTTTTGCGCATGCTAAAATCTGCGCTGAAAAATAGTGCGATCGAGAAAGGCGGCGCGACGGCGACGCTCGACGATGCCGAATCGATGCAGGTAATCCGCAAGCAGGTGAAGCAGCGGCAGGATTCGATCGCGAGCTTCGAAAAGGGTGGGCGGCCGGAGCTCGCCGCGAAGGAAAAAGAGGAACTCGCGGTGCTTCAACAGTATCTGCCGCGACAGCTCGCGGCGGAGGAATTGCAGAAGATCGTGCGCGACACGATTGCGGAACTGAATGCATCAACCAAGGCGCAGATGGGCGCGGTCATGAAAGCGGTGCAGGTGAAAGTCGCCGGACGCGCCGACGGCAGGACTGTCAGCCAGGAAGTGCAGCGGCAGCTTGCGCCCTGACGCTTGCTGGAATGTTGACGGCGATCATCGTTGCGGCCGGCAGCAGCCGGCGCGTCGGTTTTGACAAGCTGCTTGCGCCAATCGCCGGTCGAACCGTGATCGGTCACACGCTGGCGGCCTTCCAGAACTGCGCCGCGGTCAACGAACTGATCGTCGTCGTCCGTCCCGATCGACTCCGCGATTTTGACATGCTGCTCGACGGCCGGTTCAACAAGCTGCGCAGAATCGTTCCCGGCGGAGAGCACCGGCAGGATTCCGTTGCTGCGGGTCTGGCGGCCATCGTTGGCGATGCCGATTTCATCGCGGTGCACGATGCCGCGCGGCCGCTCGTTACACCACAGATCATCGAGGCTGTGCTCCGCGAAGCGCGGGAACACGGAGCCGCCGCCGCTGCCGAGCCGGTAACCGACACGGTCAAACGCGCGACGCGCGAGAATGTGGTTAGTGGCGCCATTGAGCGCGAAGGTCTCTACGCGATGCAAACGCCGCAGATCTTTGCGCGTGATCTGTTGCTCGACGCATACCGCGCAGTGGCGTCGGAGAAGCTGCGGATTACCGATGACGTCTCGGCAGTGGAACACCTCGGACGCAAAGTCGTTCTGGTGCCAACCGAGCAGCAAAACTTCAAAATCACCTACCGCGAGGACCTTGGCCTCGCGGCGTGTGTGTTAACCGCGCGGACTCAGGCGTAGGCGAGATCGGCGTGCGTTCGCACGAGCTCGACAATCGCGTTCACGTCCTGTTTCCCAAACGGCTTCCGCTTTCGCGCGATTGCTGCTGATGGCAAATCGCGCACCTGAACGAGCGCTCCGTTTTTCCAGACGAACGCATCGGCGTTGTACGGCCCAACGCGGAGCGGGTCGCTCCATTTGTGAATCGAGACCAGCCGTGGCGAGATCGCGGCGGCGATGTGCATCGGCCCGCTGTCGACGCTGATCGTCCATCGCGCGAGGCGGATTAGCCCGACCAACTGCAGCAACGTTGTCTGGTTTGTCACATCCACGCAGTTGTCGCAAAGTGCGATGCGGCTTGCCGTTTTGCCGACAACCACCACGCGCGTTGGCGCCAGCGCGCGGCAAAACTGTTCGACCGCCGCGAGGCCGAGCGACTTTCCGTTGCCGCGCGCGAATGGATGCAAAAGCACGAACGGCTCGTCCTCGTCGAAATTCGGCAACGTGTCGCCGGTCGGCAGTGGAAACCGCAGCGGCGCGGAAGCTGGCGCACCGAATTCCTCCGCCAGCCGCAAATAGCGATCGACCGCGTGGGCTCTGCGATCGACTCGCGCAATGCGATCATAGAATAGCCGCGAGCCCTCGCGTCCATCGCTCATGCCGAAAATTTGCTTCGCGCCGCTGATCCGCGCGATGATCGCACTGCGCAGAAGTCCCTGGAAATCGAGCGCTGCATCCGGCTGAAGCTTTCGCGTCTCGCGCAGCCACGGCAGCAGATGCCGCGGAGCTTTCCAGGCGTGAAACTCGCCGCGCGGGAAAATGTGGATGTGGTTGATGTCAGGATTGCCGCGCAGGAGCGGCGCCCACTCGGGATTGATCACCCATGTAATGACTGCCTCCGGGTTTGCATCGCGCACCGCGGCGACGGCCGGCAGCGTGTGCACGATGTCGCCGAGGGAGCTCGGTTTGATGACGAGAATGGAATGAGCGGACGTTTGCAGAAGCCGGTGGATTAACGGCCGAGTTCGAGCCGTTCGGCCAGCAAGGGCGGCAGCCCGGCATCGAGAATCTTTTTCTGCGCCTTGTCGATGTCGTACTTCACGCGCCGCTGTTCCACGGAATTCCGCTCGACGTGGTAAATGCAATACGCGGCGCGCCAGTCGCCATCGCGCGGCTGACCGACGCTGCCCACGTTGATGAAGTATTTCTTCGCCGGGTCGATCGTCAGCTGATCGACGACGAGGCGTTTCACTCCATCATCACGGACGAACGCGCCGGCCACGTGCGTGTGGCCGAAAAAACAGACGGCGGAGTGCTGGTAGGTGAAGCTTGCCGTCGCGTCGAGCGTGTTGAAAACGTAGCCCCACTGGTCGGGCGTATCGAGCGTCGCGTGCACAACGGTGAAGTCGCGGATTTGCCGCGACAGCCGCAAATCGGCCAGCCATTCCTTGTCGCTGCTGGTGAGATTGTCGCGCGTCCACGACATGGCCGCTTCCGCGAGCGGATTGAATCCGCGTGACGATTCGTCGAGCGCCGCTTGTTCGTCGTGATTACCTTTCACGACAGGACAATCCATTCCACGGATGATCTCCACGCATTCGTGTGGATTTGCGTTGTAGCCGACGATGTCGCCGAGGCAGACGTAATGCGTGCACTCCCGCTCACGCGCGTCGGCCAGCACCGCCTCCGTCGCTTCGAGATTTGCGTGCAAATCGCTGATGATGGCGAAACGCATGCGGCACCTCAGCGGACCACTTCCGGGATCCGCTGATCCGGGGGGATATTCAGCTGCTCTTCGAGAAACTTGAGGCGCTTGAGCAGCGTCGGCAGCCGCTCTTTTTCGCCTTCGTCGTAAAGCGCGCGCAACCGTTCGTACGCCTGCTGCTCACGGCCTTCGCAATAGGAAAGCTCGTAAGCGGCAAATCGCCGGTCGTAGCTCATCGCACCCGGCACAGCCGCTGCCTTGGCGAACCATTCCGACGCCCGCTCATGGTCGCGGTATTTATCGCGATACAAACGCGCGAGCGCCTCGTACAGCTGTGGGCGATCGGGATTGTTCCTGATTCCACGCTCGAGGAAATCTTTGCCGAGTGCGAAATATTCGCGCTGCGCTTTGATCCGCAGCGTCTCGCGCGGCTGCGATCGATCGTTGACCGCGGCGGTGCTCGCGTTCCACGCCATGTGCCACGCGGCCATGTCCCAGAAAAGCACTTCACGCGGCTGCAACGTTGTGACTTCGCGAAACAACAACAGCACGCGCGCCCAATCCGTTTGCTCCCATGCGGCATGCGCTTCGATGAACAGCATGTCGGCTACAATCGCGCGAAAACCGCTCAGCGCTGCGATGAATCCGAGCTGCCCGATCTGCTCGCGCAGGTCCAGGTTGAACTCGACCGCGCGGAGTCCCAATCGCCGATGCGCCGCGTCGAGCTGATGTTCGAGCGGCAGCTTCGTCGCTCCAAAGAGCACCACCGCGATCACCACCGCGCCGAGCCGCATCATAATTCCTTACGGTAGAACACGGCCCAGGCGAAGAGCAGGTAAATTGCTGTGTAAGCGACGCCCAACCCGGCTGTTTTCGCAAACAACGTGACCGGCACCACCGCGCCAGCCGCCACGTCATCGACCACGTTGAAGAGCTGAAGATCCGGAAAGAACAGCGCGATTGCGCCGAGGAAAAGACGACGCCCGACCGTGCTGCCGGCATTCTGGAGCCAGTACTCGCGCGCCGTGCCCTGCAGATGCCCAATGAAATAGACAAACACCGTCGTCACGATCGTGAAAATGTTGGTGGTCGCGAAAGTGGAAATGAAAAGCGTCAGCGACGCGAGCAGCGCCGCTTTGCAATAGATGATGACGATTGCCAGCACGAGCGTCGTCGTTACTCCGGCATGCCGGATGTTCGCCTGCGCATCCGCCGCCTCCGCTGACGGCAGTCCGGTCATTTGCCGCGCAGTCTCCGCAAGCAGCGTCTGCTGTCGCAAGAACAGCACGACGAAAAACACGACGCTCATCAGCAGCACGCTAAGCGCAAGCAACAGCAGCACGCCGCCGAGTTTTCCGGCAAGATATTCGAACCGCTCCACCGGCTTGGCGAGAATTGTGTAGATCGTGCGGTCCTCGACATCCTGCGGCAGCAGACGCGCGGTGGCCAGAATTGCGAGCAGCGAAGCGAAGATGCTCATCGCACCGAGCGCCACGTCCTTCAGCACCTGCAGCTCCTGCTGGAATGTGATGCGCGCCATCAACGCCGAGCTGCCGATCAGCAGCAACGCGAACAGCAGCAAAAAATAAAAGACCTTGAGCCGTGTCAGCTCGGTGAACGTGTTCAGTGCGATCGCGTTGATGCGGCGCAGCGAAACCACAGGCCGGCGACCGCTCATTTTTCGGTGGTCGCTTCGAGAAAAACCTGCTCCAGCGATCGATGTCGCGGGGCCGCACGGATGACCGACGCGCCACCTTCCGCCGCGGCTTTGCTGATTCGATCGACGAGCTGCGGCGACGCGTGTTCGAGCACGAGTTCAGTCTGATCTGGCGCAATCAGGAGCTCGTCGACGCGGCCATCGCGAACGAGCGCGCCATTAGCGAGAATGCCGATCCGATCGCAAATTTCCTGCACCTGCCCGAGCAGATGTGAGGAGAGCAGAATCGTGACGCCGCGCCGCTTCAGTTCGAGGATCAGGTCGCGAATCACGCGGGTCCCGGCCGGATCGACGCCCGCTGTTGGTTCGTCTAAGACGACCATCTCCGGTTCGTTGATCACTGCCTGCGCGAGGCCGATCCGTTGCAGCATTCCTTTGGAAAAAGTGCCGAGCCGCCGATCGCGTGCAGCAGTCAGGCCGACCAGCTCGAGCAGCTCGTCGACGCGCTTCGCTAGCTCGCGGCGGCGCATGCCGCACAACTTTCCGTAGAACGACAGCATCTCCGCGGCGGTCAAATATTTCGGAAAATAAGGGCTCTCGGGCAGGAAGCCGACATTCGCGCGGCTCTGCGCGCTCGCTGCGTCGTGGCCGAAGATTTGCACCTGGCCGCGCGTCGGCGAAACGAGACCGAGGATGATCTTCAGCGTTGTGCTTTTGCCGGAACCGTTCGGGCCGAGCAGCCCGTAAATTTCGCCCGTCGAGACCCGCAGGCTGACGTCGCGCAATGCGACGATGACGCGCCGCTGAAACGGGACCGGAAAAGTTTTCGTGATCTTTTCCAGAGCGACCGCGGGATCAGTCATGGCGGATCGAGAAGCCGGAGAACGCCGGCGATTGCGCGAGCGGCTGCTCATCCGTTTTCCTGATGTGCGCGCGGAGCTCGCTTTCGGCGATCGCGGTGAAAAATGCGCGCACCTCGTCGTCAGCACCGCTCGCCTGTAATTCCACGCGACCGTCCGGCAGGTTCCGCACAAACCCCGTCACATCGAAGCCTTTCGCGATCTGTTTTACCGACCAGCGGAAGCCGACACCCTGTACGTTCCCTTCGAAGAACACCTGGATCGCGCCCACAGGCCGATACTGCCGCGCGCGTACGCGGCGCGCAATCCCGAGCACCGCGCTACTGCGGCGGCGCTGGACTTGCGGTGGGCTGATCGGGCGCGGGCAGATCACCGGCCGGCGGCAGATCGGGCGCAGGCAACTGGTCCGGCGGCGCGCTGAGGCGTGGATCGGTCGAGTTGAGATCGAATTGTTCGCCGCTCGGCGCCCTCGATGCGGCGGCCAGCGGCGGCGGTGTTGCGGTTGCGGCTTCGACGAGTTTTGGCGGCGCGACCCGGATGTCATCGCTCGAGACATAACCCTGTTCGTTATCGCCGATGAGCTGCACTTTTGCGTAACCGAAGGAAGGGCGGATCAGCCGGACGAGCGTATCGCGCGGGAGCGTACGGTCGGGGCCGTTGCCCTGCTGAGGACTGCGGGTGAAGAAGGCGGTGCCGTCATTCGCCACCGCGTAAATTCGCGGCGTGTTTGCAAGCGACTGGCGCGTCTCGTCGATCGCTTTGCAGCCGGCGATCAGGGCCGCTGCTCCAGCGAGCAAGAGGATCGCACGTCCGGCGCTTGTCATGCATTCAGACAAGCAACTGCCGCGCCAGTTCATTTGTATGAATACATGACGCAGCACGTCGCCGGCGCGTCCTTGATGGAAAGCGAAACGAAATACTGGCCGCTGCTCGTTGGGGAGAAGCCTGCAGCGCTCTTGCCATCATTCTTATAGCTGTCGACCTGGAGCTGGCGGCCCGTCTCGTCGAACAGCTCGACCGTGACGTCGCGCGACTTGTCACTTACACCAGCTGAGAACCAATACTGGTTTGACGCGTAGAGATTCACCGCGATGACCGTCCGTTCGCCCGGTTTGACGACTCCGGCCCAGAATCCGTCGCGCATTTTGAATCCCTCGTTCGAGAATGCGCCGGCGAGGTCGAGTGCCAGTTTGTGCGCGTGCGTCTCATCGTCATTTTCGTCGGCCCAAACGATTCCGGTGCCGAACGACAGAACAATGAACAACGTCGACAGCCACTTCCTCATTTGCCGTCAGTCTTGTTCTGGATTTCGTCGATCACCTTCGTGACGACGGCGTTGAGCTTCCGCACATCTTCGATTGTCGGCGGCTTGTCAGCGGGGAACGCGACCAGGTTCTCGATTGTGCTCAATTGATCATTCACCGTTTTGACGAGCGGCTCGTCCCGCACTTCGGGCGACATGTCGTTCACTTTCGCGTGGATGAATTGCACGAGCGCCGGCTGCCGCAGCACACGCGCACTGTGCTCATCGTAGTTCTCGACGATTGCCGCCGAGACGACCTGCGTGCCGCGAATCCAACCGCCAAGGCTGACAAGAATCACGAGGTCCTGATCCTGGTGCGTCTGCATCGAGGCCTTGACCTCATTTTGCGTCGCCTCCAGTTCTTCGTGCAGCGTGTCCCATTCGTCGTTTTCCGCGAACTCGCTGATGCTGTTACCGCGGCTGAGCACGTTTTCACTCACCCCCAGCGCCTTCGCGAGTTTGATGATGTCCGAGCCAATGTTCTTCACCTGCTGGCCATCCTGCGCTTCGACCGCGATGAAGCCGTCCGCTACGAGACCGCCGAGATTCAGCGCAATCTGCGCCCGGTTCCGATATGTGGTTGGAAGTGGCCCGCGGTATTGCGACGGCCAGTTCGTTTTGCCGGGTTTTTCCAGCGCGGCGAATAATTCGCCCGGTGTCGGTATGGTCAGCGCATCGGTTTTGATCGCGTGCGCAAGTTCCTCAGCCGACAACCGCGGCGGCTCGGGGGCTGTGGGCGTGGCGGTGGGGCGCGGCGGCGCGGCGGCGATTCCGGTTGCGACAGCGAAAATCACGGCGCAAAAACCGAGCCGCCGACGACGAAACATCCCGGAGGTTAAACGCGTGGCGCTCCCACACAAGTTTGAGTGGACAGCGCAGGCGAACGACGCATCGTAGCGCCGCTTTAGCGCAACGTCGCACATGCCTCGCACTTCGATTCAGAAAATCACCGCGCGCGAGATCCTCGATTCGCGCGGCAACCCGACCGTGGAAGTGGACGTGCGGCTGGAAGGCGGCGCATTCGGCCGCGCCCAGGTGCCGAGCGGCGCGAGCACGGGCGAACACGAAGCGTGGGAGCTCCGCGACGGCGACAAAAAACGCTACGGCGGCAAAGGCGTTACCAAAGCCGTCGCAAGCGTGAACGAAACGCTCGCGCGCGAGCTGCTCGGTTTCGACGCGCTCGATCAGACGAAGCTCGATCGGCGCATGATCGAGCTGGATGGGTCGCGCAATAAAAAGAACCTCGGAGCGAATGCGCTGCTCGGCGTCTCGCTTGCCAATGCGCATGCGGCTGCCGCGGCCGAAGGCCAGTCGCTCTTCCGTTACCTCGGCGGCGTGGAAGCGCGAACACTTCCGGTGCCGATGATGAACATTTTGAACGGCGGCGCACATTCCGATGCGCCGATCGATTTCCAGGAGTTCATGATCATGCCGAAAGGCGCCCCGACTTTTCCCGAGGCGCTCCGCTATGGCGCGGAAGTTTTCCACGCGTTAAAAAAAGTGCTGCATGATCGCGGCCTCTCAACCGCGATCGGCGATGAAGGCGGCTTCGCGCCGAACCTCGATTCGGCGGAAGACGCCCTCGAGACGATCGGCGTCGCGGTGGAGAAAGCCGGCTACAAATTCGGCGAACAGATCTTCGTCGCCCTCGATCCCGCGTCGTCCGAGTTTTACGACCGAGAGACCGGCGAATACGTCTTCAAGAAATCCGATCAGTCGCGGCGCTCGGCGAAAGAGCTGGTCGATTACTACGAGCAGCTGACGCGCCGGTTTCCCATCATCTCGATCGAAGATGGCTGCGCGGAAAACGATTGGAACGGCTGGAAGCTGCTAACCCAGCGACTTGGCGACGGCGTGCAGCTCGTCGGCGACGACCTGTTCGTCACGAACGTCGAGTTTCTGCGCAAAGGCATCGAGCAGCGCGTTGCCAACTCCATTCTGGTGAAGGTGAATCAGATCGGCACGCTTAGCGAAACGTTCGACACGATCGAGCTCGCGAAAGCGAACAACTACACGGCGATCATCAGTCACCGCTCGGGCGAGACCGAGGACACGACGATTGCCGATATCGCGGTCGCGACAAACGCGGGACAAATCAAGACCGGTTCCCTTTGCCGCACCGATCGCATCGCGAAGTACAATCAGCTGCTCCGGATCGCCGAGGAACTTGGTGACAACGCCGTCTACGGCGGTAAGATGCGCTAGTGGATTACCCGGGCTACGGCGACTTCCGCGCACGACGCGAAGCCACTGTCTGGCAGCGGCTCAATCGAGTTCTCCGCGTCCTCCTCATCATCGCTGTTTGGCTGGTGATCATCAGCTTGTTTCTACCGCGCTATAAACAGCTGACCCAGAGCCGCGGCCAGATCGACTCGCTTGAGGCGCAGGTAAACGACCAGAAAATGTTGCTCGCGCGTCACACGCGTGAAGTGAATCTGCTCAAGACCGATCCGACGTATTTGGAAACAATCGCGCGCGATCGGCTCGACTTGATGAAGGAGGGCGAGACAATCTTCCGCCTCGAGCAGGCGTCACCAAAACGCCGGTGATTGTAGCGGTTGAGCCAACTGCCTTTCACAATGCAGGCGCTTGGCACAAGCGCCTCTACAGGTAGCTTCGTGCATGGCAACGGAACCTCAAACCATCGACGCGGAAGCCTTGAAATCGCGCGTGCGCGAGCTGCGGAGGTTTCTTTGACGTTCCGAAACTTCAGGAGCAGCTAGACACAATCGAGGCGCGCATGAGCGCCGCCGATTTCTGGAACAATCGCGAACGCGCGCAAGCCGATGTCGAACAGGTCTCGCGCCTGCGTTCGCTGATCAATCCGTTGCGCGAGCTCGACCGATCCGTCGATGATTTCGATGCGTTGCAGCAGCTCGCGGCGGAGGAGAGCGATCCGGCTGCGCGTATCCAGGCGGACAAAGAAGTTCAGTCGGAATTTTCGCGGCTCCTCCACGAGGTCGAGCAGTTCGAGCTGCGACAGTTTCTCTCCGGCGAGAACGATCGATCGAACGCGTTTTTAACCATCCACTCCGGCGCGGGCGGCACCGAGTCCTGCGATTGGGCCGACATGCTGCTTCGGATGTACCAGCGCTGGATCGAGCGGAGCGGCTTCACGTCACAAACGATCGACGTGCAGGTCGGTGAAGAAGTTGGAATCAAATCGGCGACGCTGCTCGTGAGCGGCGATTACGCCTACGGCTATCTCAACGCCGAGCGCGGCGTGCATCGGCTGGTGCGTATTTCGCCGTTCGACGCCAACAAGCGGCGGCACACCTCCTTCGCCAGCGTCGATGTGGTGCCGGAAATTGCAGATTCAGCACCGATCGAAATCAATCCGGCCGATATCGAAGTTGATACGTTTCGCGCCGGCGGCAAAGGCGGGCAGAACGTAAACAAGGTGGAGACCGCCGTTCGGGTCGTGCACAAACCGACCGGGATCGTGGTCGCGTGTCAGGCGGAGCGGAGCCAAGGGCGAAACCGTGAGCTCGCGATCAAGATGTTGAAAGCGAAGCTCTACGAGATCGAGCAGGATAAGAAGCGGGCGGAGATCGATCGGCAGTATGGCGAAAAAGGCGATGTGGCGTGGGGCAGCCAGATTCGTTCGTATGTTTTTCAGCCGTACCAGATGGTGAAGGACCATCGCACCGGTGCGGAGACGAGCGATGTGCAGGCAGTGATGGACGGCGAAATCGACGTGTTCATCCAGGCGAAGCTGCGCGGCCAAAAAGCGGCGAAAGGGGCGAGCAGCGACGTTTAGCGGAGGAGGCGCAGCGTGAATCGCGCGTCGAATTCGCCACCGTTGTGCTCGCGACAGCAGGCGAGACATGCAAGACGCCGCCGAATTCGGCGAACGCGCGGGAAATCGCGCCTGCAGCAGGGACATCCGTAAACGTAACGCGCTGTCCTCCTTTGCACCGGAAACGGCAGTGCGTGACAGCGCGATTCCCCGCCGATGCCGAGCGCGTCACAAGCTGCGCGCCATTCGTCTCCATGCGGTCGAATCCGTCGGCGGCCCGCGCGTGATTGAGCAAGCAAGTGCGCGAGCTCGTGGCGCAACGTGCGGTCAATTTCTGCCTCACCGTGCTCGCACAATCGCGGGTTCAGTGTGATCACCAGCGAGCGCGAATCGGCGCGACCTGCCGCGGTACGCAAGCGCGAGCTCCAGACCACGCGCACCCGGTCTGCGATTCGCGTGGCGCGAGCCGCGCGCAACAACGCCGCGCTTTGCGCTTCGAGCTCGAAATCGCGGCTGTGCGTCGCGCGAGCGGAAGTAGGTCGCGGCGCGAACCGCTCGAAAAAATCGAGCTGCTCAGCCAGCAGCATAAACCGGTTGCGGTTGCGAGCGTCGCACGCGCGTCAGAACGCGCGCGATCGCGGCAGCGGCCGATTCGATTTCCTCCGCGGTCGTTTGCCTGCCGAGTGAAAACCGGATCGCGGAGCTCGCCCGTTCGCGCGAAAAGCCCATCGCGAGCAGCACATGCGACGCGACCACGCTGCCGACCATGCAGGCCGATCCGCTCGACGCACAAACACCTTCCAGATCGAGCGCCATCAACATCGTCTCGGAGCTCACTCCGGAAAAACTAACATTCAAGGTGTTGGCGAGTCGATGCTCGGCGCTGCCGTTGAGCTGCGCGTCCGGCGCGACGGCGGTGATGGAATCCCATAGCTGATCGCGCAGCGTTGCTTCGCGTTTCTGCTCGAGTCCGCGCTTCTCCATCATCCATTCCGCGGCGGCTGCCATGCCCGCGATCGCCGCCACATTTTCGGTGCCCGGCCGGCGCTGGTTTTCGTGGGCACCGCCGAAGAGGATCGGCTCGATCGGAATTCCGCTGCGCAGGTAGAGGAACCCGGCGCCTTTTGGTCCGTAGAATTTGTGCGCGGCGAAACTCGCGGCATCGACGAGCGACAGATCGGCATTGGTTTTTCCAAACGACTGGACCATGTCGCTGTGCAGCAAAACGCCGTGCGCGCGGCAGATGCTCGACACCTCGGCGAGCGGCTGGAGAACGCCAGTTTCGTTGTTCGCACTCATCACCGAAACGAGCGTCGTGTCGTTACGAATTGCCGCGGCGAGCTGATCCAGATCCGCGATTCCGTTGCGATCAACGCGCAGCCAGGTGACGTCGAAGCCGTTCTTTGCCAGGTACTCGAAGGAGTGCAGCACCGCGTGGTGTTCGGTCGCGCTGCAAATCAGGTGACGGCCGCGCGCAGCACTGGCACGTGCGAGGCCGAGCACGGCGAGATTGTTTGCCTCCGTGCCGCTCGCGGTGAAGATCAGCTCGTGCGGTTTCGCGTCGAGAAACGCAGCGAGCTCATCGCGCGCGTCGTCGATTGCAGAACGCGCCTCGCGTCCGGCAGCGTGCACGCTCGATGCGTTGCCGAAATGCTCGTACAAGTAGGGCAGCATTGCCTCACGCCCCGATTCGCACAGCGGCGTCGTCGCGTTGTAGTCGAGGTAAATCACACGTCGAGCATGTCGTCGGCACCGTCACTGCGCGCGATTTTGCTGCGGATCTGCAACTGTTTTTCCTCGTAAAAAACGAGCGAATCCGGCGGCACGCTGTTCACCAGAAAGACGTTGCCGCCGATCGTGCTGCGCGCGCCGATCACCGTCTCACCACCGAGCACGGTCGAGTTCGGATAAATCGTGACGCCATCTTCCACGCGCGGATGCCGTTTGCCGCCTTTGCGGATGTGTCCATGCTCGTCTTTCTGGAAACTGCGCGCGCCGAGCGTGACGGCATGATACAACTTCACGCGCGAACCGATTTCGCAGGTCTCGCCAATCACCACGCCAGTGCCGTGATCGATGAAAAAGTGCGAGCCGATCCGCGCACCCGGATGAATGTCGATGCCCGTCCGGCTGTGCGCCCATTCCGTCATCAGCCGCGGGATCAGCGGCACCTCGCGTTCGTAAAGAAGATGCGCCATGCGTTGAATCGCGATCGCTTCCACGGCCGGATACGCGACGATCACCTCTTCGTAGCTTTTCGCCGCCGGATCGCCTTCGTAGGCAGCGTCCACATCCGTCCAGAGCACCTGTCGCACGCCGGCCAGTTGCGACATGAACCACGTCAGGATTTCCTCCGCCCGGCTCTCGGCATCGCCTGCTGATGTCTGACCGAAACTTTTCGCAATCTCCGGCTTCATCCGCGCGTGGAGGCTGCGGATTCGGCTGCGTGTCACGTCCGGCAGATCACTTGATTGCACGAGCGCCTCGCCATGAAAACCGGGAAACATCAGGCTCATCAACTCCGCGCACGCCGCTTCGATGGCCGGCCGCGACGGCAACGTGGCTGCCGCGTCGAGGTAATTGATTCCGCCGCTCTCCGCGTAGGTCGCGAGCAGCTCGTTCGCGGGATCGTTGATCGGCGCGTGCATCTGCGCAACTATGCCGCCCTTCCTGCAACGTTCCATCCATTTGCGCGTTGCGCCGCGTTTCAATCTTGGAATGAAACTGCAGGACGCGAACGCGTTCGAGAGTCCCGAGCAACAGGAGAAGCGCGCGCGCCGGCGACTGCGGCCGAAGGCGTTGATTTACTCCGCGCTCATCGCGGGAATGATCGTATTCATCGTGCCCGCGGGACCGTGGATGTCGCACGAATCGCTCTTCACCGCGTTCGGTCGTTCCGTGGTCGGCAACGCGACCGGCGACTTCATCCTGCACATGGTGTTGTCGCTGCTCTATGGCTGGCTGACAGCGCTTTGCATCTACAGCTTGCCGACTGTCGGCGGCATTCTGGTCGGCACTGCGGTGAATCTCGTTTTCTATGCGATCAATTACGTCGCGTTCGCCGCGG
>CADDYX010000076.1 GCA_902810735.1 Verrucomicrobiota bacterium
GTCCACGTGTCGGGGTTCGGAATCATGTGCAGGCCATAAACGCCCGCCGGCAGCGGTTTCCCTTCGACAGAGACAGGCGTGCTGAATTCGATCGTCGTATTCAAATTCGCTCCTGCGCGCCAGACCTGGCCGAACGGAACAAGTTCGCCCCAGATTTTTCGGCCATTCACCAAGGGCCGGTGATAGGTGATCGTGATGTCGGTGACGCCGATCCGCTGCTTTACCGCGGCAGCCTGACTGGCCTGCGGCAGATCGAGATCCTGTCCCTCGGCCGATTTCGCAGAACCGACGATCAACACCGCCGCGGCGACCGCACCGACAAAACAACTATGTCTCATTCCACCCGCTGTAAGCAGCGCAGTGGACCGTTGCAATAACCGCTTCCTCGGGAAATGACATAGCCACTCGCGCAGCGGCGGATTTTGACCAGTCGGCGAATACCGTCTCGCCGCCCTGCAGGAGCGCAGAAATCCGCGACAAGACGTATTACTTCGGGCGACACGACAGGTCAGCGGATGTGCTCATTTCGCTGGACGGCTAACGACAGCCGCACCAGCGTCTGGCATGAAAGCATTGGTCGGTTCGGTCACAGCGGTTCTCAGTCTCGCGATCGCTTTTTCGGTTAACGCACAGGAGCACAAGCGCGTCAGTCCGCATGAGACGGTCAGCGCCACGATTGATGGCAATCAGATCAAGATCGTTTACGGCCGGCCTTACACGAAGGATCCGAAGACGGGAGAGAAGCGGAAAATCTGGGGCAGTCTGGTCCCGTTCGACAAGGTGTGGCGTCTCGGCGCGGACGAAGCGACGTTGCTCACGACGCAACAGCCGATCGAGATCGGCGGCAAGACCATTCCAGCCGGGACGTACTCGCTTTTCATGTTGCCACGCGGCGACCAAGGCGCATCGCTCATCATCAACAAGCAGACGGGCCAATGGGGTACGAAATACGACGAGGCGCAGGACCTGTTTCGTGTCGAAATGAAGCGCGACGCTGCAACCGCTCCGGTCGACCAGTTGACGATCGCAATCGACAAGAATGCCGGGGGCGGTGGCACGCTGAAAGTGATGTGGGACGACGGTCAGTATTCGGTCGATTTCAAGAACGCCAAGTAACTGCGGGACGCGGCTGGCGTGCCGCGGATTCGGCTCCCTCTTTGCCTTTCGAGCCTCACGACGGCTGACGCGAAGCCCAGGCGGATTGCGTGAAGTGCGCCGCGACGCGCAATCAACTGAGCTTGATTCGCCGGCGGCAAATGGTTGAAATCGCGCGCATGAACGGAACGCCCGCGAAGGTCGAGATCTTTGCGCCATTTGGCGCGGCGATCGAGTTGATGCAAAAGATCCTCTTCCGGCCGTTCGACATCACGAAATGGCTGGTGATCGGCTTTGCCGCGTTCCTGTCCCATCTCGCGGGCGGCGGCGCGAATTTCAACTGGAACAGCCGGCTCGGGAACTGGCGAACGCAGATGCATTCGGCAACTCGCGATGCGGCGGATTCGTTTGGCAGCAACGCGCCGCTCTGGGCGGTCCCGATTGGCATCTTCGTCGTGCTGCTGATCATCGCCGTAATCGCGGTCTTTCTCTGGCTCGGTTCGCGCGGCCGGTTCATCTTCACGGACTGTATTGTGCGGAACCGCGGCGCAATCGCGGAGCCATGGCATGAATACCGGCACGAGGCGAACAGCCTTTTCGTGTTTTCGCTCGTGATCGCGCTGATCTGCCTCGCGATCGTGATCGGCGCCGGCATTGTCTTTTTTCTGCCAGCGTTGCTGCATGACCACGGCGCCGGTGCGGGAGTGCCGGTCGTTTTCGGCGGCGTGCTTTTCGTTCTCGTGCTCGTACTGATCGCAGTGGGCTGGGCTCTGATTTCGCAATTCATGGTGCCGGTCATGTATCGGCGACGGTGCACAGCGCCGGAGGCGTTCCGGATCACGACAGCGCTGATCGGCGAAAATCTTGGCGTGTTCCTGCTTTACCTGCTGTTCCTCATCGTGCTCGGAATCGCGGCGGCGATGATCGCCTGCCTGGCGACTTGCGTGACGTGTTGCATTGCGGCGATCCCGTACGTCGGCACGGTGATTCTCCTGCCGGTGTATGTGACGCTGGGGGCATATCCGCTCCTGTTTCTCCGGCAATTCGGCCCGGATTACGACGTGTGGGGCGGCGTGCCAGCGGTGGAATCCGCCGAGCCTCCGATGCAAACACGGCCCGGTGAATCCGTCTCCCCTCCACCGCCCGAGCCGCCGCCGCCGCCGGTGCTGCCGACGTGATCAAGCTGCGGAAAAGCGAGCGGCTGTTGTCCCGCCGGGAACGGGTCGTTCGCGTGATCGCCGTTCTGTTGATCGCCGGAGCTGCCGCCGCAGCGCGCGTGTTCGAGCCCGCGGCGCTGGCGGCGTGGCTGCCGTTGCCGACGTCATGTGGAGCAGTCACTGGCGTGCCGTGCATCTTCTGCGGCATGACGCGCGCTGTGCACTACCTGCTGTGCGGCGACTTCGCGCGCGCACTCTATTTTAACTGGCTCGCGTTTCCATTCGTCGCCGCATTGCTGCTCGCGTTTGCGGTGACAGTGCGGCAAATCGCCGAAGGCCGCAAAAACGTCGACCTGGTTGTGCAGGTCACCCCTCGACTGGCGAGCGTCGCGTTCGTGTCGCTCTTCGCGCTCTGGTCGTTACAAGTTTATCTCGCGGTTTCCGGCGACAAACGCGAACTGCTGAATCCGCAAGGACCGCTCTACTCGTGGTTCGTCCGCTGATCTGACGCGAGCTGCTGGCGCTAAGGATGCGGCGCAGCGGATTGCGAATCGGTCAGCGCACCGAGCCTTGGTTCATCCGGCAGCACCTCCATCTGCACCTTCGCTTTTCCGTCGCTGATCATACCGAGCTCTTCGGCCGCACCACGGCACAGGTCGAGTGGAGGTTTGCCGCGCGGGATTCCACGGTCGGTGATTCGTACGATAACCGTCTTATCGGTGCCGACGCGTGTGACTCGAAGACGTGTGCCGATCGGGAGCTTGTTATGCGCCGCGGTGTACTCGCCCACCCCAGCCCGCCGCGCCGCGACGGACACGCGCGGAACGTCGTACCACGTCGCGTAGACGGTGCGAACGTTTCGCTTCTGCGGCCGCGGTGTCTCGTCGTTGGCTGGAGTGCCGGCCGGCTGCAGAATTTCCGCTGGAGCCTGCCGCTCCGATTTCGCCGTTACGGCGTGTTTTTTGCACGCCGCGAAGCCAACCAGCGCCGCGATGGCAACGAGCGCGAGCGCCGCTCGAGAAACCGATCGCTGGAGTGCGGCATTCATCACGTCATCGTTGCGACTGTTGGGACGCCATCTTCCTGCAGCAGTTCGCGAATCTTTCTCGCGAGCCGCTGCGGAGTGAACGGCTTTTGGAGCAGCTCAAAGCGCGGATCGAGGACTCCATGATCGCCGATGTCGGTATCGGAGTAGCCCGAAACGTAGAGAATCTTGGTGTCGGGGCGTTCAGCTGCGATCTTCGACGCGAGCTCGTGACCGTTCATTTGCGGCATGATTACGTCGGTGATCATGAGATGAATCCTGTCCTCGTAATCATTGGAAAGCCGCAACGCTTCGAGCCCGTCGGCTGCACAGATCACGTTGTAGCCCTGCTGACTCAGCACATCGCAGACGAGCTCGCGGACAATGTCTTCGTCCTCGACGACGAGGACGGTTTCGAAATTGCGCGACTTGTCGAGCGGCGCGTCGGCCGCTTTACCGCGATCGACCGGCGCCGTTTCCCGCGGGAGCAAAATCCGAAACG
This sequence comes from Verrucomicrobiota bacterium, assembly GCA_902810735.1. GTDB lineage: Bacteria > Verrucomicrobiota > Verrucomicrobiia > Chthoniobacterales > UBA10450 > CADDYX01. Next base: position 3,779 of record CADDYX010000076.1, read on the forward strand.
TGCTCCCCTTCCCGATCTCGCTCTCGACTGAAATTGCGCCGCCGGATTGCCGCACGATGCCGTAAACCGTGGCGAGGCCGAGGCCGGTGCCTTTACCCGGGCCTTTTGTCGTGAAAAACGGCTCGAAGATCCGCGACTTCGTCTCCTCGTTCATTCCCATGCCGGTGTCGGTAACGGCGAGCTGAACGTACTCGCCCGGGACCAGCGTCGCGCCGATTTCGCGAGCCTGCGCTTCATCTACGCGGACGTTCGCGGTTTCGATGGTCAACTTTCCGCCGGTGGGCATCGCGTCGCGCGCGTTGACGCCAAGGTTGAGGATGACCTGCTCAACCTGGCTGGGATCGGCGCGCACGCGGCCGTTGTGCGCGAGCGGCTTGGATATCAACTCGAAACGTTCGCCGATAACCCGCCGGAGCAGCTTCTCCATGTCGACGATCAGGTGATTCAGGTCGATCACCTTCGGCTGCATCATCTGTTTGCGGCTGAACGCGAGCAGCTGCTTCGTGAGTTTCGCCGCCTGCTCGCCGGCCTTCAGGATCAACTCGGCGTTCTGCCTGGCTTGCGGATCGGAGGCGCGATGGCCGCTGATCAATTCGGCGTAGCCGATGATCGCCGTTAGCAGGTTGTTGAAATCGTGCGCCACACCGCCCGCGAGGCGGCCAATCGCCTCCATTTTTTGCGAATGCCGAAGCTCCTGCTCGCTCTTGCGCAACGCTTCTTCGGTCGCGCGCCGTTCCTCCATTTCGCGAATGAGCCGCTCGCTCTGCTCGAAGAATTTATGGATCGTACGCGCGAGCTCGCCGAACTCAGATTTCTCCTCCGCCATGCGCTCGATCGGTTTGAGATCATTGCGCGAGAGGCTCTGCATAATGTGGCGCAGCGGCTGGCTGACCCAGCGAAAGACAGCGGTCGAGACGAGCAAGAGCAGGACGAGCGAGAACGCAAAAAGCAACAACAGGAGCAGCTCGTTGAGCTGGTTGAGCTGTTTGACCAGCGGAGAGGTGTTCCGCACGACGAGGTGCGCCACCGGCCGACCGTCCCACCCTTTCAACTCGCGCAGGAAAACGCTCGAGCCTGTTCTCTCGTCCAGTTCGACCCGCGCTGCAGGTCGGTGACCAGCCATTTCGACGGAAGCGCTGCTGCCGGTCCATTCGAGTTCCTTCAATCGCGCGGGAGTCCACAAGCGCCCGACAAAGATGTAACCGTGCGGTTGTTCGTGGCGGAAATCACGAGACGCGTAAACGGCGGCAGCGCGAACGTGCATCACGCCGCCGGGCGTCGTGACGAAGAAATCCGGAAACGCATCGCCGGCGAACATCTGCGCGAAATGCGCAGGCGGCGCGGGATCGGCGACCGGCGGCGACGGACCGTCCCGCCCGAGCGAGTAAACGCGCTGGCCATCGAGTCGATAAATCCAGGCCGCGTCAGAGACGTATGCTTCGAGCGTCTCTTTCGTGACGGTGCGGGCGAGCCAGGCTGTGTTGCTGCCCTCGATCGCCTGAACCATTGCGTCCCACTCGCCGTCGTACTTGGCGAGCACCTCAAGCGATTCCTCGTTGCGCCGAAGAACGCTGTCGAACGAGCGGTTACGCGCTTCGAACTGCTCGCGGCTCAGCCGGGTGAATCTCGAGCGTTCGAACGTGCGGAGAGAAACGATGCCGACGAGGAATGCCACGATCACGGCAAGCAGGAGCAGCGTAATTTTCGTCCGGACCTTCATTGCGGTCGCGCAGCTACCTCGTTGCCGTCACCGGCACGGGCAGCCTGTGCTCGTCTATTTTCGTGATCTTCAGACCGTCACCGTCGGCGCGTACCCTCCATTGCTGGTGGACCTGGCCGCGGGCGGTTCTGTCGCCCACCTCCTCGTATGCGTAGTTGAAATCGACAATCAATTCGCCGTCGCGCGGGCTGGCGACACACGTCACCGGCCCCGAAAGCATGAACTTCCGGCGCGGCCATTTCCGAATCTGACGGCTGGCGTCGCGCTCGACGTAAGCCGCGGTCTGGAGGCCGTCATGCATGTAGTCCAATGGAAACGCGTAATACGTGCTTTGCGCGGCCGGGTCGTTGCTTTCGCCGGCCCGCAGATAATCCTGCACCAGTTGCGTCACACGCTGCCGGGTGAGCTCGTCGACCGGCGGCGGTGATTCGGCCGGCGGAGGAGGATTATTTCCGAATGCGTCGTCGTCGTGTTGTCTCTGCTCCTCCAGCTGCTGCCGCTGCTCAGGAGAGAGCTCGCGCGCAAAATCGTTCCGCAGAATCGGCTCGTTAGGTAACGGCGGATTGCTCGCGACCTCGGTGAGCGTCGCTGCAATTCCCAACGACGAAGCGGTGTCGCCATCAATCCGGCCCGTGACAGCGAACCCCTTGCGCGCCTGGTAACGCTTCAGCGCGCTTTCGAGCTCGGTGTTTGGCAATCCATTGATGTCGCCGAAGTAGAGGTGCCGCTTCCGCAGCTCCTCCTGAACCTGTCGCGTCTGGTCGTCGGCAAGCAGCCGCGGCACCAGGACCAACACGAGGCCCAAAACGAGGAGAACGTTCGCCATTCCGCGGCTGACGATCGGCCAGCGACGCGTCTTCGACGTGCTTCCCGGCGATCTATTCGAGCGTTGCCGCCCAGAACTTCCGGAACGCATCCGGCCAGTTTCTATCGAGCACACTCTGTCGCGCATTTTCACCCATTGCAGTTCGCAATTTCTTATCGCGAATCAGACGCGTTATGGCCGTTACAAAGTCGCACACATCCAACGCTTTGGTGATAAATCCCGTCTGGCCGTGCCTGACCAGCTCTTTCGGGCCGCCGAGATCGGACACCACAGCCGGTAAACCAGACGCCTGCGCCTCCAAAACGACGTTGCCGAAGGTGTCGGTTGTGCTCGGAAAAACGAAGATGTCCGCGGAAGCGTAGGCGGTCGCCAGCTCAACCCCTTCCAAGTAGCTGGTAAACAGGGCGTCCGGCAGCGCGGCTGAAAGCGCGCCGGAATAAGGACCATGCCCGACGATGCAGAGCTGCACCGGCTCGTCGGCGTCGCGCAGCTTGCGGTACGCAGCGACGAGCACATCGAGATCCTTTTCTTTTGAGATGCGACCGACGTAGAGCAAACGAATCACATCTGAGCGCGCAGATTCGCTGTTGCCACGACGGCTCCAGAACGTTGGGTCGCGCCGACTCGGATTGAACAACTCCGTGTCGAGACCGCGCGGAAGGATCTGCAATTTCTCGGGCGCAAATCCCCGGGTGATCCAGCTCTGCCGGTACTGCTCCGAGTTGACAAAGACGGTCTCCATCTGTCCGTAAAACCAGCGCATGTAACTCCACGCCAGGCTCTCGAGAAAACGGTCGTCCGTCAGGATGCGGATGTACTCGGGAAAATCGGTGTGATAGATGCCGCTCGTGCGCAGGTTCAGCATCTTCGCCGCGAGGACTCCGGTGAGTCCGACAGGTCCCGGCGTGCTGATGACGATCTCGGTGAATCCCTCGCGTTGAATGTAATCGAGCATCTGCAGGACCGGCGGGAAGCTGAGCGTTTGCAGCTCGTATTCCGGCAGCTCGAACTCGCCGATCGGGCGAAAATTCTTCACCGGCGCGTCGTCGACCTGGATCCCACTGCGCGACGTGACGACGATCAGTTCCTCGCCGGCTGCGGCTGCGGCGCTCGCCATTTTGCGGATGGTGGTCGCGACGCCGTTGACATCGTCGAGCGTGTCGGTAAACCAGGCGCGCTTCCGGTTTTGCAGCTGCTCGGGAATCGAGCCGGTGATCTGCCGAAAAAGATCGCGCAACCAACGGCGATTCGGCGCCTGGCTCGAGAAGCCGTAGATGTAAGGCGCGAGCACTACCAGCACCGGTGCGATGCCGCTGATCGCCTGCATGCTTTCAATCACATTTCCGCTGCGCAGTTGCTGGACGAAATTCTTGAATAACCGAAACGCGAGTTGCTCGGCCACGAGGTTTGCCATCAAAAATGTGCGGCGCTCCGGCTCGGCAACGCCGTCGAGTTCTTCGGTGATCGCCGCCTTCACATCCGGTCGCGCGAAGTAACCGGAGAGTTGTTTCCAGAGCGACACGTTCGCCGGTTTGGCGAGCTCGAAAATCTTTCCGGAGAGAACTCCCTGCGCGACGAAGTTCGCTTTCTCGCGCAGCGTGAACTCGGTTGGGTCGCGGCCTTCCATGAAACGGTCGAACATCGTCTGCAGGAGTGGCGCGGTCGGTCCGAGGCGTTCGTTGAAATTCTCCTGCACGAACGCCGCCAGCGTGTTGTAGAACCCGTGAGAAAGCGCGAGCGGCGTGCCGCCTTCCCCACGAGCGATGCAGTCGCCGCGCCGGACGTGATCGAGAAACTCGGCAGGCGTGCGCGCATCCGGCGTTTGGGTGAATGCGGACGCGATGAACTTGCCGCCGTGATCGTCCGAGCCGCCGGTAAAGATCTTTCGCCATGGCTCCCCGTGAGTCGCAGGCAGATCGTGGCGATTCGCAAACTCCTCGACCCGCTCGGGCGTGAGGCCGCTTAAAAGCTCGCGCGCCAGCGTGCTCAACAGCGCATCGCGGAGGCCGTTGATCCCTTCGAAATGCTTGAAGAGCAGGATCAGCCGCTCGAGATGCGACGCTTCAAGTTTGCCGTTGATGCTGTAAAGCGGGTGCGCGACGGCGTGGCAGATCCCGTTCGCCGCCAGGTACTGCTGCAACTCCAAGATGTTATCACGCGCCCGTGCGATCTCCGCGTGTTGCGCCTCCGAGATGCCCCAGACGAGCAAATGGATTTTGCAGGGGTCTCCTGGAAAGAACGTCGTGACCTGCTCGCTGATGAAACTGTGCTCGAGCTCGGCGATCGCGAGGCAGCCGTCGATCGTGTCATGGTCCGTGATCGTGACAAAGTGCATGCCGGCGCGGCGTAGCGCCGCGTGCAAATCACGCGGATCGGAGCAACTGTCGGGAAAATCGAATCGGCGAAAGAGCCACTCTTCCGATGTCGCGCTGTAGCGCGAGTGCACGTGCAGATCGCAACGCTTCATCGCCGCTCTTAATTCGACGCGTTCACACGCGCGCGCGCGACCCAGTCGCAGTAGGTCGTCGGTTCGCGATTCGCCCGTGCCGCGCTGATGAGCCGCGTAATCTGCTGCCAGACCTCCCGGTGTTCGATATCAATGGGATGAATGCTGATCCGCAGCAGCGGAGCGTATTTGCAGCGGCGAAACAGCACGGCGTTCCACGCCAGACTCGCAGAACGACGCCAGCCGGTGCGCACGCTGTAAACGAGCGAGCGCGCGGAATACGTGTTACCGGCACGTAGATCCCGCACGCTCGCGAGACGAGTCGTGTATTCGATCTCACAATCGCGCGCCGCGCGTTCGCCTTCGATGCTCAACAACCACGCCGGCGCGATGAAACCGTGCGGTTTCAATCCCGCGGCTTTGAACTGCTCTCGCGCCGTGCTGATTCGGCGAAACGCTTCGTCGTAACTCAGGTCGTAAAACTCGCCTTCGCGATTCGTGTAAACACGGGTCATGAAGCGATCGCGCAGCGTCTCGCGTTCGGAAATTGGGCGCTCGTGAAAATAGCCGTGGATCACCGTCTCGTGTCCCGCGGCTTCGAGCTCTCGCAACCAGCTGATGATCTCCCGATTCGCAACCAATTCGCCGTCGCGATGATAATTCGGCACGACGAGCAGCGACGTGCACGAAATGCCGAGTCGATGCAGTTCGTCGAGGATGCGAATGCACGGCGCGTGTGTCGCTGGCGCGACATCGTGCAGCGAGACCACGAGCGATGGCCGCTCGCCTTCCGCGGCGGCGGCGAGGATCGGCGAGAGCGCGGTGACCGCGGCGGTGCTCACAAGAAAAGTGTGGCGGCAGCAACAAGGCGCACAAGCGCAAACCTCAACCGCCCATCCGCACGATCTCGCGGAACTCCTCAGCGGTGACCGGTTGCACCGACAAGCGAGACAACCGCAGCAATGCCATCCGCTTGAGCTTCGGATTGCGCTTGATCTCGTCCAGCGCCACCGGCGTTTTCAACGCGCGCTTCGGTTTCAGGTCGACAGCGCTCCAGTCGCCGTCACTCGCGGTTGAATCGGGATACGCCTCGCGTGCAACAGTCGCGATGCCGACTACCGCCTTGTCGCTTACGCTGTGATAAAAGAGCACGTCGTCACCGGTTTGCATCGCGCGGAGATTGTTGCGCGCGGTGTAATTCCGCACACCGGTCCAGCTCGTGCCTCCGTCGCGGACGAAGTCGTCCCACGAATAGGCAGACGGTTCCTGTTTCACGAGCCAATGCTTCACTACGGCCGAATGTAGAGGCGGTTCTGCCGCCCGCCTTGTTTTTTGTTTCAGGCGCTTGGCACAAGCCCCTCTACATCTCAGATTCGTCGCGATGCGGCGCGGTCTCCTGATTACGTTTGAAGGGTCGGAAGGTTGCGGTAAATCGACGCAGGTCGAGCGCCTGGCCGCGCGGTTGAAGAAGCAAGGAACGCCCGTGCTCGTGACGCGCGAACCCGGCGGTACCGCGATCGGCGAACAGATCCGTCATCTGCTGAAGTTCGCTCCCGAAAGCGCCGCGATGACGCCAGAGACAGAATTGCTGTTGTTTGAAGCGAGCCGCGCGCAGCTTGTGCGCGAATTGATCGAGCCGGCGCTCGCGAATGGCCAAACCGTGATCTGCGACCGGTTCTTCGATTCCACGACGGTGTATCAAGGCGTTGCACGCAGGCTGCCGTCCGAGGTGGTCGAACAGCTGAACCGCTTTGCGGTCGGCAATGCGATTCCCGACATCACGTTTGTGGTCGACCTCGATGCGGCGACCGCGCGCGCGCGCATGCTGCGGCGCGTTCGGCCTGCCGGAAATCGCGATCGGATGGAACAGGAGCCACAGGAATTTTACGAACGTGTCGCAGAGGCATATCGCGAACTCGCCAAGCACGAGCCGCAGCGCGTCATCTTGATCGACGGCTCGCCATCCGCGGATCAGGTCGAAGCAGAAATCTGGGCCGCCGTGGAATCGAAAATCGCAACTCGCGAGTCGCAAATCTAGCGATGGCTTTTACTCCCGAAGCCGCGCTCGATTACCTGCGCCGCGCGCACGAACAGAACCGCATCGGCCACGCCTACCTGATTTCCGGCCCACCCGGCAGCGGCAAGCGACGCTTCATCGATCAGATCGCGCGCCTCGTCAATCCAACTGACGGCGAGCAGATCCAGATTGCGGAGCCCGAATCCAAGTCTCGCCGGATCGTCGTCGATCAGGTTCGTGCGCTCGAGCACTCGCTGCAGATGCGCGCTGCAAACGGCCGCCGGAAGATCGCCGCCATCATCGACGCCGACCGCCTCCAGCCGCAGGCGGCAAACGCCTTCCTGAAGACGCTCGAGGAACCGCCAACCGACTCGCTCTTACTGCTCGTCACTGCGTTGCCCGAGGCGCTGCCCGACACAATCCTCTCGCGCTGCATCTCGATTCCACTTGCCGCGCCCGAGCAACGGCTCGTAGCGGACGAAGAATCTGAACTGGTGCAGTTGCTCAATTCCGCCGCCGCGAGCAACGCGGGCGTGAACGGTGCGTACCGGCTCGCACAAGGCTTTCACGCGTTGCTGCTGCGCGTCCGCGAAAATATCCAGGAGCAAAACGCCGCCGCGCTCAAAGCCGAGGAAGCGCGCTACAAAAACACCACCGACGGCGCGTGGCTCGATCAGCGCGAAGATTACTTCAAGGCGCTAACCGAAAGCCAATATCTGCAGCAGCGAGGGCGCCTCCTGGAAATCATTTACACGTGGTGGAGCGACGTTCTTCGGGCAAAGAACGGCATCGATCGCACCGATCTGCCGGCGGCGCGCAAACACACGGCCGCCATCGCGGATCGCCTCAGCACGCCCGAGATCCTGCGCTGCATCCGTCGCGTGGAGGAACTCCGCGATCACCTCAGTCGCAACATCCAGGAAGCGCTCGCCGTAGAAGTCGCGTTCCTCACGCTGTTCCGATCGTGCGAGAAACGCGATCGTAGCTGACCGGCACGGCAGCGCTACACTTTCAATTCACTCCACCGCTTCAAACCGAGGTTCCCGGCCGAGACCAGTTTCGTGATCCCGTCACGAAGCGTTTTGTTTCGGCCAGAATCTTCCCCCGCCGCGCACAGCGCTTTCATTGCGGCGGTCTCGTCCTTCTCGGCTTTGAGGACGTTGTCGATCTTTCCGAATTTCGATCCTTCGTGATGGATGATGTCGATAATCGCCACGCACAGGAAATCAATCGGATCTGGATGGCGGGTTTGCTGAAACGGACGCGCCGCATTCTGAGAGAACATCTTTTCTTTCGCGGTATTGAGCGCCTCTGCGAGTTGTAGCTTGCGCACCTCTTCGTCGTTTTCGTTCCAGTGGATCATGCGCGCGCAGTTCAGCACCTCGCGCTCTTCCACGGCTTCATCGGACGGATTGAAGTAGCGCATCAGTTCGCGGTTCTCGCCCTGCTCCACGACTTCGAGATCGCGCAATTCTGAACCGAATCGCCGCGCAATATGCCCTTGCGCGTTAAGCGTGAGATCCGGGAAATATTGCGCGGCGGAATCGACCTGGCGGAGAAGTGCACGAAGCCATCGGACGAAATCGCCTTTTGGCTCGTGCGCCGCGAACTGGTAGCACCCGAACGTGAAGTAGGCCCGGTCATAGGTGTTGATGCACGAAAGCATGCCGCCGCTTTCGCATCGCACTGTTGGCGCGAGCAAATAACGCCAATGACCGAGCGCCTGCGCCTCGGGCGATTCGGGATCGTAATAGAATCGATACTTGGCGTAGCCGTCGTTCGCGAGCCCGCGATGTACCTTTTTGCCTGAGTAGCGCACCTCGCTGCCGACAAAGAATTCCTTCTCACCCGTGGCAGTCGCATACCACTTCGCGTCCCTTCTTTGCAGTGCGAACACGATTTCACCTGTCGTTTCGACATGCTCCTGCACCGCCTGCTGGAAGTTCTGCTCGTCCAGGGCGCGGCTCAGCCACGTCAACGTCAGATGCTCAACGTTGCCTGTGGGATCCAAGCCGTTGTCGCGCTGAAACGCACGGACCGCTCGCGCCGTCTGCGGGCCGTAAAATCCGCGGAACTTGCGGTTGGGGCCGAGGTCGATCGAATACTCCGGGTGGTCGCGCCAGAGAAGTTCGAGCGCGTCCTGCACCGAGCCGATGCCGGCCACGAGCTCGCCCGTAGGAACGAGGATCAACTCGCGGGCGGCGACGCGGCGCAGCACCGGATCGTTCTCCAACAACGGATGTAAGACTGGGACTGCAAAGGGGATCGACGGTGCCTGTCCTTCCGCTGCACGATCAGGAGCTGAGACGCCATCCACCTTCAGGTTTTCTACGACGCAGATGAAGGGGTCCTTGTCGCGCGGGCTGACCTTCCCATCCGCAGTCAGCTCGACCTGCCGTTTGCCGACACTCTGGCTTTCGTTTCCGCCGATGGTGATGGCAAAGCGAACTGCATTCTGCTCCACAAAATCTACGACGATGGCGCTGTGCGACGGGTATTCCGTTTGTCGCCGTGCCTCCGCGTAGGTGATCGTGCCCTTGTTACGATTGCGATGGATCAGATCGCCCAATTTCGGCGCATAGGCGGATATCTCGTGCGCGCGGAAGATGCCGGTATTCGCGTCGCCATTGGCAATGAAGTCATGGACGAAAAC
>CADDYX010000077.1 GCA_902810735.1 Verrucomicrobiota bacterium
TGTGACCTGTGAGCTTTTGCCGGATTTCCTGCGATACCCCCGCATTCGCCATCGCTGAGTTGAATGAGTGACGCAGCGAGTGGAAGGAGAGATTCGACAATGCTCTGCCTCCATCGGCTGCTTTGCTAATTTTGCCTTCAATACCCGCCGCCTTCATGATCGAACTGAACCGCCCGCTAAGCCCGTGCCGACCTCCGCTGGTCTTGCCCGCCAACGAGGGAAACAGAAATGCCTTGCCGATGCCCGGCCGTTTCATCAGCTCGCGCCGCAAATCATCGTGCAGCGGCACAGTGACCGGCTTTCCTGTCTTGCTTGGCGTAAACCGAAGCAGCTTCTCGTCCAGATCAACTGCGCTCCAGCGCATGTTCGCTACGTCGCCGAGACGAGCGCCGGTGTAGTAGCCGAGCAAGATCGCGCCGCGCCACTCGTCGTCAGCGGCTTTCAAGAGCCTGTTGATTTGAGCAGGCGAGAAGGCTGCTTTTTCTTCTGCTTTCACGTTTAGCGCCTCCAGAGCCGTACAAGGATTGCTCGCGATGTGCTTTTGCCGGAGCGCGGCATTAAACGCGGCGCTGATCACCTTAATCGACAGGTTGGCCGTCCTCGCTGTCATGCCGGCGTCGGTAATTGAATTGCGATACGTGAACACGTCTCGCGACGTGATGTGCGTAATGTCGAGGTCCGCGCGTTTGCCGAGTGATTCGAGAAAGTCGCGAACCACCTGCCGGTATCGGGCGACAGTTTTCGGAGCCCGCACCTGCGCCTTCAAGTCGAGCCAATGATTGAGCCATGCCCGCGTCGTGTAATTGCCAAGCGTGTCGCCAGTCGTCCGCTCCAGAATCTGCCCGATCAGCTTTTTCGCCATCTGTTCAGTCAGAGTGCCGTTCCGAGCGTGATTTTCTGCGCGCTCGATTCCCAAACACGCCTCCCACGCTTCGGTTCGCTTATCGGATGCGTTCTTTGGCGTCCCGTCAGAGCGGCATTCACCCTTGAGGGGTTTCACCCGAATCTTTGTCGATTTCTTGAGGCGCTGACCGGTTGCGCTGGTATAACAACAAATCCAATATGGGCTTCTCTCCCGAGAATCAGTTGTGAGGCTAGGCATGAAGTCGGAACATAGTCAGAACGTTCGCCAACGTCAATGTTGTTCTGAGTCGTCTATTTTAAGAGGGAGGTTTGGATAGATTCAGAAGCGGTATCTATTCGCGGGTTCGATTCCCGCCCCCGCCTCAAAGTCGCTGCTCAATGCGCAACTCTTCGTCCGAGCTTTTTGCCAAAGCGCAGCGCGTCATTCCCGGTGGTGTGAATTCGCCGGTTCGCGCATTCCGCAGTGTCGGCGGCGAACCATTCTTCGTTGATCGCGCCGCGGGTGCGCACATCTGGGACGTCGACGGTCGCGAGTATATTGATTACGTCGGCACCTGGGGGCCGGCGATTCTCGGCCACGCGCCGCGAGTGGTGATCGACGCCGTCCGGGACGCGGCCGCGCGTGGCGTCAGTTTTGGAATTCCAAATCCATATGAAGTCGAGATCGCGGAACTGATCTGCCGCTGGGTGCCATCGATCGAAAAAGTGCGCATGGTGAACAGCGGCACCGAAGCGACGATGTCGTGCATTCGCCTGGCGCGCGGCTGCACCGGCCGCGACAAGGTCATCAAGTTCGAGGGTTGCTATCACGGTCACGTCGATTCGCTGCTCGTGCATGCCGGCAGCGGTGCGTTAACTCACGGCCGGGCAGACAGCGCCGGTGTGCCGGAAAAATTAGCCGGCATGACGATCGCGTTGCCGTTCAATGATTGCGAAGCGGTGCGCGCCGCGTTTCAGAACAACCGCGGGGAAATCGCGGCTGTGATTGTTGAGCCGATTCCAGCCAACGCCGGCCTGTATTTTGCGCAGCCCGGATTTCTCGAGCTGCTGCGCGAGCAATGCACAGCGCACGGCGCGCTGCTGATTTTCGACGAAGTGATGACCGGTTTCCGCGTCGCGCGAGGCGGCGCGCAGGAGCTCTATGCGATCACTCCCGACCTGACGGCGCTCGGCAAAGTGATCGGGGGAGGATTGCCGGTCGGCGCGTTCGGCGGACGCGCGGAGATGATGGATCAACTTTCACCGGAAGGGCCGGTCTACCAGGCGGGCACGCTCTCCGGAAATCCGTTGGCGATGGCCGCGGGCCTCGCGCAGTTACGTGAACTCGAGCGGATCGATGGCTGGAAGCTCCTCGAACAGCTCGGCGCCTCCCTTGAGAACGCCATTCGAGAAGCCGTTCGCGAGGTCGACCTGCCGCTAACGTTCCACCGCATCGGCTCGATGTTCTGTCTCTTCTTCACACACGGCCCGGTGACCGATCTCGCAACGGCGAAACGCAGCGACACGCAGGCGTTTGCTAGGTTCTTCCACGAATGTCTGCGGCGCGGCGTCTATCTCGCGCCATCCCAATTCGAAACCGGCTTTATCTCGACCGCGCATACCGAACAGGACCTCGACCGCACTGCCGAAATCATGCGCGACGCGCTTCGCGTTGCGTGTCGGTAAACGCGCGAGGGTTTGCGCACGGTCTGCGGTTCGACTAGGAACTGCCGCTGTGAGTGCCACCGCGCTCCGCCGGATTCGTGCCGTTGGGAAGTTCTTCTTCGACGGCGACCAGCGCTTTTTCATGAAGGGCGTCACGTACGGACCGTTCACGCCCGGTCCTGACGAGACGCATCTCAGCACGCCGGATCAGACACGTCGCGATCTGGCGCAGATGCGCGAGATCGGAATCAACGTCGTTCGCGTTTACCACCCGCCGCCGCGCTGGTTTCTCGATCAATGCGCCGAGCACGCGATCCGCGTGCTGGTCACACTACCGTGGGCCAGTCACACGGAATTTCTGCCGCGCCAGCGTTTGCGAGCGGAGATCACGCGTTTCGTTCGCACTGCGGTGGCGGCGAACGCCGGGCACCCCGCGATGTTTGGTTACCTCGTCGGCAACGAAATTTCTCCGACGATGGTGCGATGGCTCGGCACGCGTCGCGTGACCGAGTTCGTCGAGCACCTGATCCGCGTCGGCCGCGAGACGGACCCCGACGCGCTCTTCTCCTACGCGAGTTATCCGCCGACGGAATTCCTGCTTCCGCAAAACAGCGACTTCTGTTGCTTCAACGTTTACCTGCACAACCAGCGCGATTTCGAGCGCTACCTCCTCCGGCTGCAGAACCTCTCGGACGATCGGCCGCTCACGCTCGGTGAATTCGGCATGGATACGATCCGCCATTCGCAAGATGAGCAGGCGGAGATGCTCGGCTGGCATGTCGACAGCGTGGTGAAATGCGGCCTCGCCGGCACCATTTTGTTCGCGTGGACGGACGAATGGTTTACCGGCGGAGCCGAAGTCACCGACTGGGCGTTCGGCATCGTCACTCGTGATCGAGCGCCAAAAAAAGCGTTCTTCACCTTGCGTGACAAACTGGGCCAGGACGACGCGACTCTGCCACACCGGCCCCTGCCGGCGACGCCTTTCGTCTCGGTGATTGTCTGCTCCTACAATGGTGGCCGCACACTTGCCGCGTGCCTCGATTCGTTAGGCAAGATCGACTATCCGCACTACGAGGTCGTCCTGGTCGACGATGGTTCAACCGACGACACGCGTGAGATCGCGGCGCGCTTTCCCGACGTGCGATACGTGCGTCAGGAGAACCGCGGGCTGAGCGTCGCTCGCAATCACGGTGCGGCTGTCGCGCGCGGCGATGTATTCGCATACACCGACTCCGACTGCATGGCCGATTCTGACTGGCTGTACTACCTGATCAGCGCGTTGTTCAGCGGTAACTACGGCGGCGTCGGCGGTCCCAATGTTTCGCCACCGGCCGAAGATTGGGTCCAGGCGTGCGTCGCCGCAGCGCCGGGCGGACCAAGTCACGTGCTGCTGACGGACGTTGTCGCTGAGCACATCCCGGGCTGCAACATGGCCTGGCATCGCTGGGCATTCGAGAACGTCGGCGGTTTCGATCCGGAATTCCGCAAGGCAGGCGACGACGTCGACTTCTGCTGGCGCGTTCAGCAGTCGGGCTGCGAGATCGCGTTCAGCCCGACAGCGGTCGTCTGGCATCACCGCCGTTTCACGCTCCGCGCTTTTGCGAAACAGCAGCAGGGTTACGGCGAAGCGGAATCGATGCTGCGTTTCAAACACCTGCTCTTCTTCGGTCCGACCGGCAGCGCGAAGTGGCGAGGACAGATTTATCCCGCGAATGCGGGACGGTTCACCTGGTTCATCAATCGGCCGATCATCTACCACGGAGTTTTCGGCGAAGGCTTTTTCCAGTCGATCTATCCGACTCCGCAATCCGAAGTCGCCGCCTATTTGAGCAGTGTCGAATGGTTCGCGCTGACGGTGTTCCTATTTGGCCTCGGCATTTTTCTGCCCGCGCTGAGGATCGTGCCCTACCTGATGCTCGGTGGCACGCTTTGCGTCGCGCTATCGTACATGATGAGCGCGCGAATTGAGCCGAAGTTCGACACGATTTCGGCGCGGCTGCTTGTCATGCTTCTCGCGTTTGCGCAGCCACTCGTCCGCGGGTGGTCGCGCTATTTCACCTGGCTGCATTTCAAGCGCACGCCGCGCGCCGTCATCGCAACGCATGAACAATTGCCCGCAGACCAGCAGCGGGAGCGCAGCGCGCGGCGCCGCAATTACTGGAGCGAAGAGGGCCGTGACCGCCGCCAGTTGCTCACCGCGATATTTGCTTTGCTCGAGGCGGAAGGCTGGCGCTACTCCGCCGACACCGGCTGGCAGGATTGGGACGCGCAGATCTACGGCAATTTCTGGTGGAGCATGACTCTGCAAACGGTGACCGAATATCACGGCCGCGGGAAATGCCTGACTCGGCTCCGACTGCGGCCGCGCTTCGTTGCAACTACGGTGATTTTCAATTGCGTGGTGCTGAGCCTGCTCATTTATCACCAGCTCCACACCGGCGCGGTCGACTGGCTTCTCATCGCGCTTTACTCCGTCTTCCTCGTCTTTCTTGCTTTTCGAATGCGACGATTGCGCGAGCGCATCGCTGAGCTGGTCGACGTCGCGGCACATCGCGCTGGGCTGCAGCCGGCGCCGTGAGGTCCGTTGCAATACGCTTCGGCGTCGCGATCGCCACAGAGCTGATCCTGCTCGCGGCGCTAAAGTTCTTCGACGACTGGACGCTCGAGTCAATGCCGGTGAAATTCGTCGGCTGCGCGGTCGTGGCGGGCGTCGCGTACTTTGCGGCCGCGTCGCAATTCCCAGTCCGGCTTACAAAGCGGCAGCAGGCGATGACGCTCTGGGCCGGCGCGGTTCTGCTGCGACTGGCAGTGCTGCCACTCGAACCGGGGGACGATCTCTGGCGTTACCAATGGGAAGGGAAAGTCCAGCGAGCCGGCTTCAATCCATACGCCGTCGCGCCCGATGATCCGCGTCTCGAATCGTTGCGGGAAACATTCCCAAACTGGCAGCGGATCAATCACCGCGATTGGAGCGCGATTTATCCGCCGGGAGCCGAGTTGATCTTTCGCGGGCTCAGTGGTCTTTCCGACAATCCGCTGCTTTACAAACTAGCTTTTGCCGCCGCCGATCTTGCGACGCTCGCTTTGGTGATTCGGCTGATCGGCGGGGCGAATCGGTTCGCGGTCGCAGCGTGGTACGCTTTCAATCCGCTCGTCGTCTACAGCTTTGCGGGCGCGGCGCATTTCGACAGTCTCATGATTCTGCCGATGACGGCGGCTGTCCTGTTTCTCGCCCGACACGGCGAAACGGACGATGCCCGCTCGAAATGGCTCTTCGCATTTGCGACGGCGATTGCATTCGGCCTGGCGATCTCGATCAAGCTCGTGCCGGCATTGCTGTTGTTGCTTGCGGCGTTCGCGCTCCGGCTGCAGGCGGCAGCATTGGTGACGAGCGTTGCGCTGCCGGTATCGGTAAGCGCGATCTACGGCTGGCCGAAGATCGATATCTGGCACTCGTTAGGCCAGTTCGCCAGAGTCACTCGCCTGAATGATCTGTTCTGGTGGTTGATTGAAGCGACGGTCTGGGCAAATCCGCGGCAGAAAAATCTCCACTACAACATCGTCACGTTGAGCGTGGTGGCGATCGTTTCGTTCGTGTTCGCACGCAATTGGCGACGCGGAATGCTGTGGGCGCTCGGTTCGGCGCTCATCCTCAGCCCGGTTCTGCATCCGTGGTACTGCGCGTGGATCATTCCGTTGGCGACGTGGCGAGCCGCGCGGCCGTGGCACGTGCTCAGCGTCGCGCTGTTTGCGTACTATTTGTTCTGGGACGAGCGGCTGTTTACGCTGCCGTGGCACGCGGAGCCGTGGCAACGCGCGATGGTCATTCTCCCGCCGATCATCGCCTTGCTGCTCGCGTGGAGACGGCGCGCCGCAACCTCACCTTAGCCGAGCGGCAATCGTCGCGAAATCATCGGGCAGCGGCGCTTCGAAATTCATTCGCTTGCCAGTCCGCGGATGCTCGAACCCGAGTTTCCACGCGTGTAACATCTGCCGCGCGTAGTCTCCGCGTCGTCCGTACACCTTGTCGCCGAGAACCGGATGGCCGATGTGATGCAGATGGAGGCGAATCTGATGGGTGCGTCCGCTGTGCAATCTGCACTCCACGAGCGTCACGCTGTCGCCGCTTTTGAGAACGCGATAGTCGGTTCTCGCTGAACGCCCGCGCGTCGATACGACACGCATTTTCTGCCGGTGCACGGCATGTCGTGCGATTGGCGCGTCGATTGTGCCGACGGTTTTGCGCATCTCGCCCGCGACAAGCGCGAGATAAATCTTTTCCACCGTTCGCGCCGCGAACTGCTCTGACAGAGCGCGATGGGTTGCATCGTTCTTCGCCACGACGAGGCAGCCGCTCGTCTCCTTGTCGAGCCGATGAACGATCCCGGGACGCTCTTTCCCGCCGATGCCCGACAGATCGGCGCAATGCGCGAGAAGCGCGTTCACCAGCGTGTGCCGCTGATTCCCGGCGCCCGGATGAACGACGACGCCGGCGGCCTTGTTCAGCACGATCAAGTCTTGGTCTTCGTGCAGCACGTCGAGCGGCATCTGCTCCGCCACGAGCTCGAGAGATTCGGCGCCCGGCTCGGTTAATTGCACGATGTCACCAGTGCGGACGACGTCGCGTGCACGTGGAGCGCGACCCTTCAACGTCACGTCTCCGCCGCGAATCAGCGCCTGGATCCGAGCGCGCGAAAACTGCGGAAGCTCGAGCGCAAGAAAACGGTCGAGGCGCAGTCCGGCGCCTTCCCGCGTCACCGTGACTTCGATCATTGTGATTGTTTGCTCGCGTTATCGCCGCTGATAACCTGAAGCGCGATGGCCGACCCGCACCCGGACGCCGCGACCCAGATTTGCCCTGCCTGCGGCACGACAATCGATCTCTCCGAAAGCGAGCCGCTCGCACGCGTCGAGTGTCCGAATTGCGGCGAAAAGCTCCGCGTCGAGCGCGCGTTCGATAATTTCATTCTGCTCGAGACACTCGGCGTCGGCGGCATGGGTTCAGTTTACAAAGCGCGCGACGCGCGGCTCGATCGATTCGTCGCGCTGAAGTTGCTGCGGACCGAGTTGAGTGCCGATCCCGCGGAGGCAGCGCGTCTCGAGCAGGAAGCGCGAGCCACCGCCGCGGTGAATCATCCGCACGTCATTCAGGTGCTCTCGTCGGGCTACGATCACCGGCAGTTCTACATCGTGATGGAGCTGGTCGAGCAGGGCAGCCTCGATGATTTGATGGCGCAGCACGGCCGCATTCCCGAAGCGCAGGTGCTCAGCGTTGGAATTCAAGTCGCGCAAGGGTTGCAGGCTGCGTACGAAAAAGGGCTCATCCACCGTGACGTGAAGCCGGCGAACATCCTCTTCGCGAACGAGACAACCGCGAAGATCGGCGACTTCGGACTTGCGGTTGCCGCGGAGCAGAATGCCGAGGCGCGAAACGAAATCTGGGGCACACCTTATTACGTTGCGCCGGAGCGGCTGAACAGCGAGCCGGAAGATTTCCGCAGCGACATCTACAGCCTCGGCGCAACGCTCTTCCATGCGATCGCGGGGCGGCCGCCGATCGAAGGAGAAACAAATTCCGCGACGCTGCTGCGCGAATTGAAAACGCAGCCGCTCGATCTGCGCCAACTTGCTCCCGAAATCAGCAAACCGACCGCGCGTGTAATCGCGCGTACGCTTGCGCCAAATCCGTCCGAGCGATTCGAATCCTAC
Organism: Verrucomicrobiota bacterium; assembly: GCA_902810735.1. GTDB lineage: Bacteria > Verrucomicrobiota > Verrucomicrobiia > Chthoniobacterales > UBA10450 > CADDYX01. Next base: position 8,221 of record CADDYX010000077.1, read on the forward strand.
GCCGCGTTCATCGATCAACTGCAGCGCGCATACGATCGGCTGACCGGCGTCGGCCGTCTGTCGCGCAAACAGCTGATCGTGGCAATCGCCGCTCTGCTGCTCGTCTTCGGCGGTGCGGCCGCTTATCTGAACCACCTCCGGAAAGCGCAGATGCTTGCGCGACCGGTGAACGACGGTCTTAGCGTCTCGTTAAATCAATTGTTCGATGACGCGCGGCATCAATTGGTCGCAGGGAAGATCGACGCCGCGCGAACGCAGTTCGGCCAGCTTTCAGAGCGTGCGAAAGGCCGCCAGCCGCTGCTGAACTGGGTGCTGTTTCATCGCGGACTCGCATCGTTGATGCGCGGCTATACGACGCAAGCGCGCCAGCCGTTTCACGACATCGTGAACGCCGGCCTCTATTCCAACAAAGCCTCTGATGCAGAGCTGGCGCGCTTCTTTGTCGACACCGCGCGCCAGATGATCAGCGCGCGCGCCGTTCCGAAATCGAAAGCGGCTGAGGCCGGCGGGAGTGGTGCGCAGCCATTCGCGCTGCTGCTCTTTGCGCTTAAGGATTGGTATCTGCGCGATTTCGACACCGCGGCGGTGTTTTTAAACGAATTCATGCGGAGCCAACCGACGGCCGAGTTCCGCTGGATCGCTGAGTACAAGCCGATCGCGCAAAAGTATCTCGCCGATTATGCGGTGTTCGCTGACTGGCAGAAGCAGTCCAGGAGCTTGCAGACGCCGGAGCAAATTTCGGCCGCGCTCACGAGTTTGCGGGCCGCAATTCCGAAACTCCAGACGCATGGTCCAATCACCGAGACGCTCACCGCGGAAGAGGTCGCGTTGTCGCAAAAGCTGGCGGAAAAGCAGGGCGCCACGACGGCTGCAAGCGTGAAGGAAGACAAGCAACTGCTCGAGCAGCAACGGCCGGTGTGGAACAAGATGTTCGCGGCCGCCGAAGCTCGGTCAAAGGCGTATGACTTTGCCGGCGCGGCTGCGGCTCTGAACACCGCGGCGTTGACGCAGCCCGAATTGAAGGCTCAGCAGGAGGCTGCGAAACGGCGGGCGCAGTGGCTGATCGAATGGAAAGACCAGCTGATTGCGGAGCTGAACCGGCGCGGCTTTAACGGCGCCGTGACGGATGTGAACGGCGCGCCCTACAACGGGATCGCAGCCGCCACCGCGGATCGATTGACGATGAAGATCCCGCACGGATCGGCGGAGCTCGAGTGGACAAAACTCGCGCCCTCCACGCTGCTCAACGTCGCGACGGCGTTGATCGTGCCGAATGCGCCGGACGTCCCCGATCGCCAGTGGCGGTGCGCGGTCTTTGCGTCCGAAATGCGACTGAGCGATGCAGCGCGTTCGCTCGCCCGCGCGGCGGCAAGCGCAAAGCCCGAATACGGCGAGCAGCTCAAGTTCCTGCGGCGTTAGCGGCGCGCGATTTTACAGCGCACGCCCGGGTGTTAGTTTGAACGCACCCGCCGTTGCGTGTTCCAACAGCAGAAGATGGAACAGACTCCGCCATTTCCCTCGCCGGAAGAATTGAAGAGCAAACTCGCCGAGTTCATGAAAACGAACTTCGGCGACAAGGTTTCTTTCGCGACCTACACGCAGCCGGAAACGGCGGACGCGAGTGGCGATGAGAAGCCGCCGAAACGCGACACGGACGAATTCGAATTCAAGTTTCTGCCGCGCGACATCAAGGCGCATCTCGACCGTTTCGTCATCAAGCAGGAGGAAGCGAAGAAGGTGCTCTCGATCGCGGTTTGCGATCACTACAACCACGTCAATTACGTCCGCCGTCTCGAGCAACAGGACGCCGCCCGCGCCGAGCAGACCGAGTACGCGAAGCAAAACGTGATCCTGGTCGGCCCGACTGGTGTCGGAAAAACCTACCTGATCAAGCACATCGCGGAGCTGATCAAAGTGCCGTTCGTGAAAGCGGACGCGACCAAGTTTAGCGAGACCGGATACGTCGGCGGCGACGTGGAAGACCTGGTGCGTGAGCTCGTCGATAAAGCCGACGGCGATGTAAACGTCGCGCAATTCGGCATCATCTACATCGACGAGATCGACAAAATCGCGGGTGCCAGCAATCTCGCCGGCCGCGACGTAAGCGGGCGTGGTGTGCAGACGACGTTACTTAAATTGATGGAGGAGACGGACGTGCCGCTCCGGAGCGCGCAGGATTTGCAGGCGCAGTTGCAGGCAGCGTTCGAATTTCAAAAGCGCGGCGGGAAAGCGAAACGCGAGACAATCAGCACGCGCCACATTTTGTTCGTGGTGAGCGGCGCATTCGAGCGGCTCAAGCAACAGGTGTCGCGCCGGATCGCACAGGGGCAGATTGGATTCGCCGCCGACCCGGTGGCGGTGATGGACAACGAAGTTTTCCAGCACGTCACCACTCAGGACTTTATCGAGTACGGCTTCGAACCGGAGTTTATCGGACGGCTGCCGGTGCGCGTCGTCTGCGAGGAACTGACGGCGGGCGATCTTTACCAGATCATGCGCTATTCGGAAGGTAGCATTTTGCGCCAGTACGAGCGGGCATTCGCGGCTTACGGCATCGAGATCAGTTTCGAAGACGAAGCGCTGCAGCTAATCGCCGACGCGGCCGCGAAAGAGCGGACCGGCGCTCGCGGATTGCTGACGGTGTTCGAGCGGCTGTTCCGCGATTTCAAATATCATCTCGCCGGCTCCGGCCTGACGCAGTTGCGCGTTTCGTCTGAGCTCGTGCGCGAACCGCAGCAGGTGCTCGGGCGCTTGATGGCCGAAGGTCACCGGCAGGAAACGGCCGCCTTGGAGAACAGTGCGCGAGAATTTGCGGAACGGTTTGCCCGCGAACACGGCCTCGAGATCGTTTTCGATGAATCGGCACTTCACCGGCTGGTGGAACGCGCGAATGCCGAGCACATGACGATGCCGGAGCTCTGCGCGCATCTGTTCAAGGATTACCAGTTCGGCCTCAGCCTGGTGCAGAAGAACACGGGTGAGCGTCGCTTTGTTCTCGACGCCACCGCGGTCGATGCGCCGGATAAGTTCCTGAGCGAGCTCGTCGTGCGATCGCACTATCCACTTGCGCCGACAGCGAAGAGTTGAGAGCTATCTCTAGATGAGACGCGCGCTGCTGCCAGCGTTGATCATTGCCGTAATTGTCAGCGGGCTCGTGCTATGGGTGCACGTCTCGGGCGTGGCGCTGCGCCTTGAGTTGCCGCTCAGCGGCGCGTTGTCGCGCGGCGGGACGATCAACCGCCTCGTGAGCGAGAAGTTTCAGTACGTGCTCGTCTTCGTGCTCGCCGCGGGAGTGGCGTGGATGACGATCGAGACGACACGCCGCGGAAGATTCGCGATCGCTGTCGCCGCGCTCGTCGTTGAGCTGCTTGCGGTGACGTGGGTCTGCTCGCTCTTCGGCGTTTTCTTCCAGCCATTGCCTGCGATGCTTGCCGCGCTCCTGTCACTCGGCGCGGCCGCCGGATTTGTCGCACTGCGGGAACAACGTGCGCGCCGGCCGGCCGTCGTTTTCGAAGAGCGTTTGTCGCCAAGGCAGATCGAGCGGATCGAATCGGGCGAGGTGCCGGTGAAGACCGAGCCGAAGCCGTACGATGTCACCGCGCTGGTGTGCGACATCGGCAACAAGCACGATCTCGCCGAGGAGCTCGAGCCGATGGCGTTCGCCGAACTGACCACACGCTTCATCGCCCATGCCACCAAGACCTTGCGCGAGGCGGGCGCTTACATCGAAGCGGCGGCAGGCGAGGGGGTGGTCGCTATTTTTGGTTATCCATCCGAAAGCGAGCCGCACGCGGAGAAGGCCACCCGCGAAGCGATGAAGCTGGTCGAGTCTTTCCCGGTCGCGCAAAACGGGGACGCGCCTGTCCAAACCGTGACGGTGAACGCCGGGATCAGCTCCGGCCGAATCATCGTCGCGCCGTTCACGGACGACAATCGCGCGGGCACCTTTATCGTCGGCGAGCCCGTCGAGCTCGCGCGTCGTTTCTGCATCGCGAACCGTTTCTACGGCTCGCGCGTTCTGATTGGGCCGCACACGTTCGAAGCCGCCGGCCAGGCGCTCGTCGCGCGGCCGATCGATTTCCTCAGCGGCGTCGATGCGCGTGAGCGGCACGAAATTTACGAGCCGGTCGCGCTGGCCGAGCAAGCCAGTCCGGACGCGATTCAGCGGCGTGATTCCTTCTGGAACGGCGTCGTCCTTTATCGCGAAAAGCGCTGGGCGGAAGCGTACGCGCAGTTTCAAAAAGCGCGCAATCCGGATGCCTCCGACGATCCGCCGCTGCAGTTGTATCTGCGGCGCCTCGAGCCGCTCGCCCTGCAATTGATCACCACGCCGCTCGACGAGTAGCGCGCTCGCGGCGTTGAGGAAAACCGAGTATCCCGAGCCGATCCGGCAGCTGATCGCGCAGCTCCGCCAGATGCCGGGTGTCGGCCCGCGATCGGCGGAACGGATCGCGCTCTGGATCATCCGGTCGCGGAACGATCATCCGGAACAAATCACCAACGCGATCACCGCGGCGCGGCAGGCGGTGCGGCCCTGCGCGCGGTGCGGTTTTTTTGCGACCGAGGAGCTGTGCGACATTTGCGCCGATGCCACGCGGGCGGCCGACCAGCTCTGCGTCGTCGAACAGGCGACCGACATTTTGCCGCTCGAGAAAACGAGCGCGTTTCGCGGGCATTATCACTCGTTAGGCGGCCGCATCTCGCCGCTCGACCACGTCGCGCCCGAAGATCTGCGTATCAAGGAACTGATCGCACGCGTCGAGGCGGAAAAGTTTTCCGAGGTGATCTTTGCGCTCGCCGCCGACGTCGAAGGCGAAGCGACGACGAACTATCTGGTGGAGCTGCTAAAACCGACCGGCGTCACGTTAAGCCGAATCGCGCATGGCCTGCCCGCCGGCGGCGGACTCGAATCCGCCGACGAGCTGACGTTGTACCAGGCGCTTTCCGGCCGGCGCCAGCTTTGACGCCTCGAGATTCCCGCGCGATAACTGCACCGATGTCGTGCGGCAAGATCGATCCGGCGTTGCACCAGGCGCAGAAGCCGCCGTGGATCAAGG
>CADDYX010000078.1 GCA_902810735.1 Verrucomicrobiota bacterium
CTTCGCAGCGGGGAGGTGGATTTGGATGAGCGCCTCCGCCACCATGGAGAATCCCATCGAGAGCCCAGCGGCCAATCCAGAAAGCGCGAGCTCGAGGCTGTTCCGCTCCAGTTCGTGTTCGCCCTCGGCATAAACCGCTTCATAGACCACCTCGCCCGGCGGGGCGGTGCGATCGATGATTTCCTCCTCCTGCTTTTCCGCGACTTTCCTTTTGTCCGGCATTGGCGTTATCGCGCTGAATTCGCCCAACGCGCCGCGATGAGCTGGCCAAGCGAAATGCCGCCGTCGTTAGGCGGAATGCGCTGATGCCAGTAGGGCTGGAAATCTTCTTCGCGCAATCGACTGACGGTGCGCTCGGTCAGGTAGCGATTTTGAAAACAACCGCCGCTGAGAACGACTTTGGGCTCGCCGAGTTTTCGGGCCACGGCGATTATCGCTTCGATCATCATGTTGTGAAACTTCGCGGCGATTTCTCCGGTTGATTTCTTCTGCCGCATATCGTCGAGAATAGCGGACACCGCCGGTGCCCAATCGATAATCGCCGGAGACCCCTTCTGTAGATTGAAAGGATAATTACGCGTTGTCTCTGCGCAGATCGCGAACTCCAGCTCCATCGCCGCCTGTCCTTCAAACGTGGCAAACTTCCGCAGCCCGATGAGAGCGGCGATGCCATCAAACAATCTGCCGGCACTCGAAGTAAGCGGCGCATTCGTTCCTGTCTTCAGCATCTGGCGCAGAACGGGAACCTCGCGTGCGCTGAAATCGCGCAGCAGCTCTCCGCGGTTCCAGAGGTCGTCTCCGAAAATCTCGTAGAGCAAACCAAGCGCAGTGCGTCGCGGCTCTTTTACCGCCGCCTCGCCTCCGGGCAAGCGAAAGCGGCGAAGGTGCGCGAGGCGTTCGAAACCGGTGTCGCCCGCGAGCAGGAACTCGCCGCCCCAAATCGTGCCATCCGTGCCGAAGCCCGTGCCGTCCCAGCTTACGCCGAGCGCGGGTGGTTCGATTTCATTCTCCGCCATGCAAGCGACAATGTGCGCGAAGTGGTGCTGCACCTGAGCAACCGGAAGATCGAGCTGAAGCGCGTGCTTGGTTGAGAGATAATCCGGGTGCAGATCGCAGGCGACAATCTCCGGCATGACATCATAGAGCCGCGGCAGATCAGCGGTCGCAGCGCGGAATGCATCGAAGGCTTCAGCAGTCGCGAGATCGCCAATGTGCTGACTGACGAATGCATTATTACCTACGCCGAGCGCGACCGTGTTCTTCAAATGCGCACCGAGCGCGAGCGTCGGCTGCGTCTCGTTTTTCAATGTGATGGGCAACGGAGCGAAGCCACGGGCGCGCCGCAGGACGAGCTCACGGCCACACATTAGACGCACAATCGAATCATCCACGTGACGAACGATCGGCCGATCGTGCACCAGAAAGAGGTCTGCAATGTCTTGTAGCCTAACGAGTGCTTCCTGTTCCTCGATGCAGATCGGCTCATCGCTCAGATTTCCACTCGTCGCCACCACCGGAAAATTGAGCTCGCGCATGAGCAGATGGTGCAGCGGTGTGCAGGGGAGCATGGCCCCGAGATTCGGATTCCGCGGGGCGACGGACCCGGCAAGGTCTGCAATGTGCTTGAGCAGGACGATCGGCGCGGCGGACGAGACGAGCAGGCGTTCTTCCGCGGGCGAAACTTCGCAGCAGTCGCGGATCGAGTGAATGGAGGAGAACATCAATGCGAATGGTTTCTCCTCCCGATGTTTTCGCTCGCGCAGGCTAACGACTGCTTCGTTGTTCCGCGCATCGACGAGCAGTTGAAATCCGCCGAGCCCTTTCAGCGCTACAATTTTCCCCGCCTGAATCGCTTTGCTTGTTTCGCGTAAGGCTTCGTCTCCGCGACCGACCGTTTGGCCCAACGGATTCCAAAGCGCCAACTGCGGACCACAATTCGGGCAGGCGTTCGGTTGGGCATGGAAACGACGGTCGCGCGGATCGTGATACTCACGCTCGCATTCGGGGCACATCGTGAACTGCTTCATCGATGTGTTGACCCGGTCGTAGGGTAAAGCCTCGATAATCGAGAAGCGCGGACCGCAGTTCGTGCAGTTCGTAAACGGGTAGCGAAAACGACGGCTCGCCGGATCGAAGATGTCGCGCACGCAGTCGTCGCAGGTCGCGAGATCGGGGAGAATGAGCGCGGTCTTTGCCCCCGCATGATCGCTTTCCCGAATCGTAAAGTTTTCGTAACCGACAGGATCGAGCCAGGAAGTTTCGACGCTCTGCAGAATCGCGCGGGCCGGCTTTTCCTCCGCGAAGCGCGCGATGAACTCGCGCACACGCGCGCCTTCGAGCTCGATGATGACGCCGCTGCTGGAGTTCAAGACGTAGCCGCGCAACTCCAGCTCGGTAGCGAGACGATAGACGAAGGGACGGAAGCCCACGCCTTGCACAGCTCCGCGCGCGAGAATTTTAGCGCGTGAAGAGTCCGTCAACGAATCCGATTTGGTAAATGAGAAACGCGCCGAAACAAAGACTGAGTGCGCCGGCGCCGATACCGATCCAACGGTTCAGATATGCGAAACGCTGCGCCGAATACGCGACCGGGACACTGATCGCAGCGGTGATGAGCATCATCCCTAGGATGGTGCCGACGCCGAAGACGAGCAGATAGGCCATCGCCCAAGCCGGCTCGCGGATAATGGGCAGGACGAGCAGCGCAACGGCAGCCGATCCGGCGAGCCCGTGCACGATTCCGATGACGACCGGACGAAGTGCGCGGTAGAGACTTGACCAGCCTAACAAGTGATCGAGGCGCACCGGCGGAATGTCCTCTTCGCCATGGCCGTGCTCGTCCGGCGCATGGCTGTGCGGATGTGTGTGCACGTAATCGCCGTGTTGATGCGGATGTTGATGTCCCGTGACGGTTCGGAATCCACGAAGGTTTAAGAGCCCGAGAAAAATGAGCATTAGTGCGACGCAAAATTCGAAACTCAGCCCAAGACGTGCGGGAATGACGATGCCGAAGAGAACGATCGCGCCGCCCACCACCAGCAGCGTCAGGCTGTGGCCAATGCCCCAGAAAATTCCCGTGAGTGCGGCTTCGCCCATTCGACGCTGGCGGCTCACGATCGTGGTCACGGCGATGACGTGATCGGAGTCAGTCGCGTGTCGCATTCCGAGAAAGAACCCGAGCAGGAGGATGCTGAGCAACGTCATGTCAGAAAGCGGCGGTCTCGCTCTGCAGGAACTTCACGGACTTGATCGCACACTCCTGGCCGGCGACGGCGAAAACAGCTTTGCCGCACTGCGGACATTGCAGGGTCGCGACCGGCGTTCCGGCGAGCGCTTCGTCCCAATATTTCGGCGGACCGTGATAGCCGCAGGTGGGGCACTCGACGGCGGCTTCGACTGTTTCGATCTGCAGAGTCGAACTTTCGAGCGGTGTTTCGGGCGTGATCGACTCGTAAGCAAAGCTCAGCTGGTCGTGCTCGATCTGGCTTAGCTCGCCCACTTCAAGGCGAACTGCGATGATCTTCTTATCCGGATTTTCCTCGGCGAATTGCAGGAGCTTCTCGACCAGACCGCAGGCGATCGAAAACTCGTGCATCGCTCAAATCGCGAGCAGCGTTTGCGCGACTTCGTCGATGCCGATGCCGCGTTTGCAGCTCGTCGGAATGACTCTGATGTCCGGCTTCAGCTTGTGCACGTCCGCGATCAGTTGATCGACGCTCACTTCCATCGCGTCGGCGAGATCGGTTTTGTTGATCACGACGACCTGCGCGCCGAGAAACATGTGGGGATGTTTGCGCACCATCCACGGGCCTTCGGTCACGCTCACGACAACGACGCGCGCTCTCGACCCAAGCGGAAATTCGGCCGGGCAGATCAGGTTCCCGATGTTCTCGATGAAGATGAGTTTCAATTTCTCGAGCTGGATTCGCTTCAAACCTTTGCCGACCACGTTCGCATCGAGATGGCAGCCGTTGATCGTCGCGATCTGCACGACCGGCACATTTTGCTTTGAGATCGCGTCCGCATCGGAGCTGGTCGTGGCATCGCCGTTGAAAACTGCCACGCCCATTCTGTCCTTCAGCCTCTCGACCAATTTCGTGATCAGCGTCGTTTTGCCGGAACCGATCGCGCCCATGAAATCGATCGCGGTGATGCCGTGCCGATCGAGCAGCGCGCGATTTTCGTCCGCCAGTTTTTTGTTCGCTTCGAGAAGGCTGTGCTCGAGCTCGATGTCGTAGATTTCGTCCGGTGATGCTTCGAGCATCACCTGCTCCGTTCCCTCGTTAGGCATGGCTCAGTGCGCGAGGCCGGCAAATGCCGTCGGCGTGTGCATTTGCTTAACCACTTTGCCGTTGCCGGTAAACATGTGCACGCCGCAGGGCAGGCACGGATCGAAGCTGCGCACGGTGCGCATGATGTCGATGCCCTTGAAGTTATCAGGGCCGTTCTCTTCGAAGATCGGGCAACCTTGCACCGCATCCTCGTACGGCCCAGGCGTGCCGTACATATCGCGCGGGTTCGCGTTCCACGGCGTGGGCGGATACGGATGGTAGTTGGCGATTTTGCCCTTGCGGATGACAAGGTGATGCGACAAGACGCCGCGCACCGCTTCATGGAAACCGCAGCCGATCGCTTCGTCCGGCACTTTGAACGGGGTGAAGGTCGCAGTGCGGCCGGCGTGCACTTCGGCCATCGCTTTCTCGATGAAGTAATATGCGCACGCGCAGGCATAAGCCTGGAAGTAAGTGCGGGCGCGATCGCGCTCGATTGTGTTGGCCCATTTCGGAATCCGCCACGTGAATTCGGTATCCGGCTTGGTCGCGGTTTTGGGCAAACGAATCTTCACCGAGCCATCGCCCGGCGCTTTGACGTAGCCAATGTCGACCAACCCGGAGAGCGCCGTTGCCCAGAGACGCGCGAGCGGTCCGCCGCCGGTGTCGAGCGCGAGATGATCGCCGGTGCGTTTATCGAGCCAGCGCGGCGACATGACCCAGGAGTAGTTCTCGGCGAAATTCCGCTTCTGCGGTTTCGGAATCGTCTTTTGGTTCCACGGATGCCGGATGTCGATCGGATTGCCCAGCGGATCCTGTTTGACGAAATACTCGGGGTTACTCTGCTCCGCCCAATCTTCGTAATAGGAAGAGCCGAGCAGGATGCGCATGTTGACGTTGATATCGACAAGGTCATTCGTGACCAGCTTGCCATCGACGATCACGCCCGGGGTGACGTACATGGCGCGGCCCCAGTCGCCCATCCGCTTGTAATCGTAATCGCATTCATCCGGGTCCTGGAACGAACCCCAGCAGCCGAGGAGCACGCGGCGATTACCGACTTCTTCGTAACCGGGCAGCGCTTCGTAGAAGAAATCGAAAAGATCGTCATGCAGCGGCAGGCAGCGCTTCATGAACTCGGCGTATCTCGTCAGCCTAACGAGATAATCGGTGAAGACCTGAATGCTCGGCACGGTGCCGACGCCGCCGGGATAAAGTGTGGAGGGATGGACGTGGCGGCCTTCCATCAAGCAAAACATCTCGCGCGTGTAGCGGCTGACCTGGAGCGTCTCGCGGTAGAACTCGCCTTCGAACGGATTCAGCGCATGCATGATGTCGGCGATCGTGCGATAGCCGTGCTCCTTCGCGTGCGGAGCTTCCGTCTTCTGCGCCTTTTCCCAAACGCCGGGATTCGTCTCTTTCACCATCGTCTCGCAGAAGTCGACCCCGACCAGATTGTCCTGAAAAATGTTGTGATCGAACATGTATTCGGCCGCTTCGCCGAGGTTCACGATCATCTCGCCGAGCGCGGGCGGCTTGATGCCGTAAGCCATCTGCTGCGCGTAACACGAACAGGTGGCGTGATTGTCGCCGCAGATGCCGCAGATGCGACTGGTGATGAAATGCGAATCCCGCGGGTCCTTGTTCAACATGAAGATGGAGTAGCCGCGGAAGATGGAGGACGTGCTGTAGCACTCGACCACCTTCTTCGCGTCGAAGTCGATCTTGGTGTAAATGCCTAACGAGCCGACGATGCGCGTGACCGGGTCCCACGACATCTCGACGATGTTGCCGCCGGGCGCGGATGTCTTGGCGGCGGGTGCCGTTTTTAGTTCTGTTGCCATAAGTCCTCCGGATTATCGGCGCCCGCTATGCGCGTAATGTTTTGGGTTGTAACCGGTGGTCAGCTCCGGTCTCGGATGCCGCCATTTGGGTTCCTTGTTTACGGTCGTGTTGGTGATGGCGCGCAGGCCGCGCAATGCGCCGCCCCACAGTTGCACCACCTTGCTCGAAAGCGCGGAGCCCGGCGGCGCGTCCATGAACGGCATGAACTTATCGGGGAATCCCGGCATGGTGCAGCCGATGCAAATTCCGCCGACATTTGGACAACCGCCGATCCCATCCATCCAGCCACGTTTGGTCACGTTGCAATTTACGACCGGTCCCCAGCAGCCGATCTTGACCAGGCATTTGGGCGAGCCGTACTCCTTCGCGAAATCGCCTTGTTCATAGTAACCGCCGCGATCGCAGCCTTCATGCACGGTTTTGCCGAAGAGCCAGGTCGGACGCAATTGGTCATCGAGCGGGATGATCGGCGCGAGTCCCGCCACCTGGTATAATAGATAGAGCAGCGTCTCCATCATGTTGTCCGGCTGCACCGGACAACCTGGGACATTGACGATTGGCAGCCCGGCTTTCGATTTCCAATCCCAGCCGAGATAATCCGCCAGGCCCATTGCGCCGGTCGGATTGCCCTGCATGGCGTGGATGCCGCCGTAGGTCGCGCAAGTGCCGGCCGCGATCACCGCCGTCGCTTTCGGCGCGAGGCGATCGATCCATTCGCTGGTGGTGATCGGCTGGCCGGTATCGGGATCGGTGCCCATTGCCGCCCAATAGCCTTCGCTCTTGATCTTCTCGTTAGGCAGCGAGCCTTCCAGGACGAGCACGAACGGCTCCAATTTTCCGGCGGCGGCGTCAAACCACCACTTCATAAAGTCGTCGCCGACTTCGTAAGCCAGCACCGGATTGTGCAGATGGACTTTCGGCAAACCGGGAATCGCGCCCATCACGACATCCTCGATGCTCGGCAGTGATGCCGCGGTCACCGAGACCGAATCGCCGTCGCAGCTCAGCCCTGTGGTCATCCACACCACATGAATTTCCGTAATGTCCGGCGGCCGATCCGCGATGATCATTTTGGGTGCTTTCATGGGTCGGATTCCTTTCCGGTAAACAGCTACATACTTTTGATTTTCAAATAGCGGACCAGCTCCGGGAGCATGCCGACAATCGAGACGATGGCGATGAGCGTGACGATACCCGCGACGAGTTCCCACCCGAGGAGCGCGAGCTCGCCATGATCAGCCCTGCCCAGCTTCGCTTTCTCGATCTGCATGGCGCGTTTCGAATTCATAACCCTGATCTCCCTTTGAAAAACGCGGCTCACATGCTCTTCAGTTTTAAGTAACGCACGAGCTCGGGAATCATCATCACGAACATGATGAGCCCGATCAGGACGATGACCGCGCCGAGAATGATCCAGGCCCAAAGAGCAATGCTCATGTTCTCACCTCCGTTTGCTGCGTTGCATCGCGGAGTTCAAACTCATCATTCCTCCGCAGCTAGAAATTTTTCTGACCGTAAGAAATTTTGGACCAGCTTCTCGATGATTGCGATCGCAGCTGGAATTGCAGTGCGCACCGTTTCGCTCAGGCCGAGCCGGCCTTCGGATTCGAGGATTTCCGGTTCGCAGCCGACAACCACCAGTTGTCGCGGTGCGCCACCAAGCGAACGCACCATTTGCAGAACGCGAACCGGGTTCATGCTATGAGCATTAACTGCCTCCTCGGGCGCTTGGTCAAGTTCGCTAAAATTCGGCTCGATCAGGTAGATCGTTCCCGGCGCGCTGCCGCGCGGCGAAGCATCGACTAAAATCGTCGCGTCGTGCTCGATGATCGCGTAGGCCAAGTCATAACTGCGAATGCCGAAATCCTGCACGCGCACGTTCTCAGGCCAGGAACGTTGCGCAAGCTCCCGCGCCACTTCGCAGCCGAATGCATCGTCGCCGAAGAAGATGTTGCCCACACCGGCGATAAGGATCTTCACGCACTCGTGACCGGTTCGACTTCGTCTGCTCCATAGAAAAAACGATGTCCCGGCTGCCGCGCCATGCCGAGCTCGCGACCGGGATCGTCCTCCAGCACGAGCGCGAGATGCACTTCATTCTGCACGTCCTCCTCGACTGCTTCGATGACTGCGATCTTGCCGGCAAGCACGATATCGAAGGCGTCCGCGCGCCGCTTCGGCCGGATGCGGACGCGATCGCCCGCTTTCAACTCGACACCATTCACCGTCACCGTTTTCCGCTGCTCTTTCGGGTTGAAGAACTCTTCTTCGCCTAACGAGTGCTTCTCCCGCATCGTGCCGTGCAGTTGCAGAAGGTGATCGTTCGGCATCAACTCCGTGCGTTCCAGAATCCGTCGCGCATGATCGTCCACGCTGCGCATCTCGGCTTTTTCTTCATCCGTCATGGTCTGTACCCGCAGGGTGAGAATCTCATCGATCTCGAGCCCGTCGTAGAGATCGCCCGCGCTCTCCGGCGCGATCTTTGGGTAATCGTAAAGAATGATCGGCGACGAAAGAATTGCGTCGCGTTCCTTCTTCGTCTCATCGCCGACCAGAACCGGCCAGCAGCCGATGTTCTGGCACGACTTCGCCGCTTCGGTGTAGGCACTCGGCGGATCGAGCAGCGACAAGCATTGTCCGCCTTCCGTCCAGATCAGCGTGTGCGTGGAAGCAAATGTGCGCATGACGATCTTTTGCGGATCGTCCAGTTCGCCAGCCGGCACATTCGTTAAATTCAAAATGCGCACGGTTAATTTCACGATCGCCTCATCGATCTTTTCGCTCGCGATCTCGATCCGCCCACGCAGCTCTTCCTGCGTCCGAACAAGCACGGCATCGCTCTCCGGAATCGGCTCTTCGGTTCGGGAAGAAGGAAAATGAAATTCATGCGCCTGCTGCAGCACCGCACCTACCGAAACGACGGGCAGCGCAATCTGTCGTTCGGTCGCTTCGTGCCAGCTTTGGTAGAGCTTTCCGGCGACGCACAACTCGGCCAGGAACTCGCCTTCCTTCACCACCTGGCGCGCCATCGGATGCAGAAAGCGAATTTCGATATGAGCGCGCGCGTCCCTCGAATCATCGTGCAGTAGACATTCCGTCTGCATCAGACACGGCTCGCGGCCTTCCTGCGCTAAGCTGTAAGCCTCGGGGTAAACGCGGCCGAAGGTGAAACGCTGCCGGTTCTTCCGCGAAGACGCGCGATAAGGATAAAGAATGTAGCCCTCGTAAAGGACGGCGTTGACGACTTTATCGACCAGCTCGCGATTCATTGCTGCGCGTCGAGTAAGCGGTCGATCGCCTGCTCCCACGATGTCACGCCGGCGTTGCGCTTGAATTGGTAAAGCCGATCGAAGGTCGCGCGATCGAGCGTGAGCCAGGCGCTGTTCGGATAATGGTGGTCCATCAATTCCTGCCAGCGCGAAACCGGCATCCGATAGGTCGCTTCGCAATTCCAGGAGATTTGCTGGACCTGCAATCGGCCCTCCGCGCCCGCGTAAAATATTGTGCCGCTAAAAAGGAAAAGCAGCGGCACTTCACCGCTCTCGAGTGCGTAGAAATATTTCGCCGCCGCGAGATTGAGATCGTAACTGCACGGCACGGAAAGGGTCGTCTCGGTTCGTCCGCTGAACGTGGGCACGATCGTATTCGCGTGTGTCCAGAGTTTATTCCGCAGCGTGTTACCCCATTGATCCGGCGTGCCGAAAAGCTCGAGCAGCTTGGTCTTTTCCACCTCCGAATAGGGCCGCTGCGGCGCCGCAATCTGAATCTGCGTTTGCAGCATAATACTCTGGATTGTCTCGTTGCCCGTCTCATTCGTGATCTGCACATTAAAATGCAGGAGCGGAACGAGCCCGCGGCTGGCTGCCTCAACCCCCGTCACCGCAAAGCCGAGCGCAGGCATCTTCAGCGCGCGCTCTCTTGCAGTCGCTCGAAAAACCGGTCGATCTCCCGCCAGACTTCTTCGCCTCCCGAGAGGCCGCGCCAATGCATGCGAATAAGTCCGACCAGCTCGAAGCATTTGTCGATCGGCACGATAAAATGCCGGCGGTTTTCACGCACACGATCAACGAGCAGCGCTTCCACGTCAGCTTCCATCCCGCTCAAGGCCGGGTTTTGCCTAACGAGTGATTCCCACGCGCTCAACGGAAGGAGCGATTCCGTTGCGCCGGCTGGGCTCGGATACATCGCGACCATCTTCGCGTTCGGCGTGTGATGGAAGAAGAAGGCAAGACTGATCGGCAGGGCGAGGTTTTCCCATTCCGCTTCACTCATCTGGAAATCCGGCAGGGCGCGCGGATCGCGGGGGATGACTTTGAAACGGCCCTCAACCACCGGCACGAAAGTCATGGTGCAGGCATCGCATGCGCAGACGATTTTTCGCGTCGCCAGTTCCAGCATGTGGCGATGTTCCGGCGGCAGCTGGATGCCGCACAAATCACAGCGTTCCTCAGCCTTCTTCGGCGTAGAAGGCGCAGGCGCATTGCTGGCGAAGCGGCGCAACGCAGCGAAGGAGGAACGCGACACAACGCGCGATGCGGCTAGCAGAACTACTGCGGCGGAATATTCGGCATCACCGGCAAAATCGGATTCCGCTTATCGGCGTTAATTCCGGTGGAATCGCGCGCGCTGCGATAGTTCTTTCGATTTGGATCACGACCTGGCTCGTGCTCTTTGAGCGCGTGTTCCTCTCCTTTCGGGGTTCCGGGGGTGTGATTGGGCACTGGTTGTTTGCTCATGAATGAACTCCTCTCGCTGCGGTTTGTGGTCCGCTCCCGTTCACGGAGGGACACTCTGAAAATTTCGGATTTGCGGGAGGCAGCGCGTGCTCCTCGATGAGCCCGTTGACCTCCAGCGCGGTGATGTCCGGCGCGGCGGCGTAAAGCGCTTCTTCGATCGAATATTTCAACGTCATGCGCGAGGACGGGCAGCCTTCGCAGTTTCCTTCCAATTGTAAACGCACCGCACCTTCCGGCGTGACCTCAAGCAGTTGCACGCTGCCGCCGTGTTGCCCCAGACGCGGCTTCACTCCCTCGAGTGCGTTGCGCACCCGTGTTTCGAAATCGAGCGGATGCAGCCCGTGCAACAAGAGCAAACCGGAAACGGCTGGATCGCGCGCGAGTTCGTCGATCGTCGCCGCCCCGTGCGGCCCGGAATCGTAGATCGCGCTCAGGACGCGCTCGAGACCGCGTCCATGCAATTCGAGCAACGTCTGGATCAATTCCCGCGCCTGTTCGCGCGCGAGCGGGTCGGGCTGCTTCTCCAGGATAGAGATCAATTCCTCCATCCGGCCGAGGCGGTCCTGAAACTCCCGCTCCGTGGTCGGCGCTGCCATGTACTTAGTTGATCGCATGTCGTCTGTTTTGCGAGCGGTCTTTTCCGCCAGGCAGACGCCCTCTTTCCTACGACCTCACAGCCTATCAGGCGCGTTCCTCTTCAGAGGGATAAACCATGCGCAGAGAAACAGTGCGGAAGACGACCCAGGCCCGGCCAGGAAAAATGGAGCCAACGGAAGGCGATAGGCCTTCACGAAAAGCGATGGCTGACATCGGATCGATTACCAAAGGCTCGGCCGGCGTGCCAAAGGCGGAGAAAGGACGAGGGCGGAGCGGAAGAGATGCCGGGACGACCAAAGAGTACCAGACGACCAGCACCGGCTCGCCAGAGATTCCGGTCTCGAAAAGCTTTCTGAATAAGCTCGGCGAAATGCACACCGCGGAAAGAGAGTTGACCCTCGCTTTGCCGCTCGTCGCGGCAGCGGCCAAATCGAAGGATCTGAAGACGGTCCTTCGCATCCATCTTAAAGAAACGAAGGGCCACGCGAAGGCGCTCGAGAATATCGCGAAGTCGCTCCGCCAGGAGTTGCCGAGCAAAAGCTGCAAGCCAATGACGCGCCTGATCGCCGAAGGCGTGAAAGTGATCGGCAAACGCCTCGTCTCTTCCGATCAGGACGCCGCCCTGATTGCGGTCGGGCAGAAGATCGAACAGTTCGAGATCAGCTCTTACACTCCGCTGTGCACGGAGGCGGACGAAAACGATTGGACGCACGAGTTCGCAGTCCTGACTTCAATCCTGAACCAGGAAAAAATGGCGAGTGAACTCCTCGCCGGCCTCGCGGCCGGAAAAGCGCCGCTGCAAGACCTGGTCGAAAAAACTTCGCTCAAAAAAATCAGAGCCGGCACTCGTTAGCCGCCGACTTGCTCGATCAGCCCAGCGACTCCCCGTGCGATCCGCCCGAAGACTGCACGCTGCTAAGAAGCTGTTCTTATCTTGAGGGCGCTCCTATTCCTGGGTTGTTCCTCGCGATGGCTTTGCTGAATTCCTCGCCGCGCGCGCGAATAGGCGATGATGACGCTGCTCGTTTTCGCCCTCGCCTTGCTCGGCGCGATTCTGCTCTCGGAACTCGCCGGGCGCAGCATCCTTTCCGCCGCGGTCCTGTTTCTCCTCGCCGGTTTCATGGCCGGGCCGGCAATGTTGAATCTCATCGTCAGCGATCCGGATCAGGAATTTGTTCGGCGCATCGCGGAAGCGGCTTTATGCAGCGTCCTTTTCACCGATGGGATGCGCGCGGGCGTGCGCGACATCGTGTCGGCATGGGCTTTGCCGGGCCGGGCGTTGCTCCTCGGGCTGCCGCTGACGTTGTTGATCACGGCGGTGCTGGGGAATTTGTTCGCCGGCTTGCCTTGGACGGTGGCGCTGCTGGTCGGCGCCATTCTTTGCCCGACCGATCCGGTCTTTGCCGCTGCCATTGTCGGTCGCGAAGAGGTGCCGGGGCGGCTGCGGTTTCTGCTTAATGTAGAGAGCGGGATTAATGACGGCCTCGCCTTGCCGATCGTACTGGCGCTGCTCGGCGTGGTCGGACACGGAGAAGCCGGTTTCCTCCAACTGAGTCTCGAGCTGCTTTGGGGCATCATGCTTGGAGTGCTTCTGCCGCTCGCCATTTGCCGCCTGGAAGCGAGCCGCTTTTTCGGTGTGGCCAAACCGCTCGAGCCGCTTTTCGCCTTTGCCATCGGCCTGCTCGTGCTCGCCGTCGCCGCTGCCACGCACGGCAACATTTATCTCGCGGCCTTTGCCGCGGGGAGCACAATCGCGAGCGCGCGTCCCGATCTGCGCGATGAATTCCACCAATTCGGAGAACTGCTGGCGGAGCTCTTTAAGCT
>CADDYX010000079.1 GCA_902810735.1 Verrucomicrobiota bacterium
ATGCTGACACTCGTCGCATTGCTGGCGGCGTACTTGCCCGCGCGCCGCGCACTTCGTGTCGATCCGATCACGATTCTTCGTTCCGAGTAACTCCACAAAATATGAACGACCTCAAATTCGCCGTCCGACAACTGCTCAAATCTCCCGCATTCTCGCTGCTCGCGATCATCACCCTCGCCATCGGAATCGGGATGAACACCGCGATCTTCAGCCTGATCAACGAGCTCTTCCTCAACGCGCTGCCTTACGAGCATCCCGAGCGCGTGCTGCACGTTTATCAGGAGGACAAATCGCGCAACATCGAGCAGGGACCGATGTCCGTGCCGAAATTCTGGCACTATCGCGACGCGCAGACTGTGTTCAGCGAATTCGCCGCGGACGGCGGCACCGGGTTCATCCTGACCGGGATCGGCGATCCGCTGCAGATCAATGGCGACAACGTCACCGCAAATTACCTGCCGTTATTAGGCGTGAAGCCAATTATCGGCCGGCTCTTTACTCCAGAAGAAGAAAGCAAGGCGGACGTCGCGGTGATCTCCGAGCATTTTTGGAAGAGCAAACTTGCCGGTGACCCGAATGTCATCGGGCGAAGCATCACGTTAAATGGCGTTGCGACGACCATCATCGGCGTGGTGCCGACGCCGCCGGTCGCGTGGATGGGGCCGAACATGGACGTCTTCACCTGCAAGCCTTTCGAGCTGCCGGGCACGCCTAAGGAATTGATCATGCGCGGCGTGAGTTTTCTGCGCGCGATCGGCCGGCTGAAACCTGGAGTCACGATCGAGCAGGCGAAAGCCAACCTCGCTGCCGTCGCGCAAAGCTATCGTCAAGCCAATGCGGAAAAGGCAGACGCTTCGTGGACACCGCAAGTGGTCACGCTGCCGGAAGACGTCACCGGCAATCTGCGGCCGGCGTTCATGACCTTACTCGCGGCGGTTGCGGTCGTCCTGCTGATCGCGTGTAGCAACGTCGCTAATTTGCTGCTGGTGCGCTTTACGGCGCGGAAACGCGAGATTGCGCTGCGCGTCGCGCTGGGTGCGTCGCGCGGTGGAATCGTGCGGCTGTTCGTCGTTGAGAGCACGCTGCTGAGTTTGATCGCCGGCGCGATCGGCATCGGCCTCGCGCATTTGGCATTGCCAATCATTCCAAAACTCGCCGGCCAGAACTTCGGGCTGATAACTGTCGGCTCCGTCAATCTGCCCGTTCTTCTCTTCACGCTTGCCGTCTCGGTATTGACCGGACTCGCGATGGGCGCGTATCCAGCGCTGCAAAGCTCCAAATCGGATCTCGTCGAAGGCCTGAAGGAGGGCGGACGCGGAACGAGCGGCAGCGCCGGGCAACAGCGGTTCCGTCGTTTTCTGGTCGGCGCGCAGGTTTGCCTCTCGATCGTGCTGGTCACCGGCGCGGCGTTGTTGATGACGAGCTTCGTCCGCCTCGCGAACGAGAACGCTGGTTTCCGCGTGGACAAATTGTGGGGCTGCGGCATTGCCCTGCCGCCGAGCCGTTATCCGGACAAAGCTTCGTACGGCCGCTTCGCCGAACGTTTGCAGAACGACCTGCAAAACTCGCCGGGCGTTGAGAACGTCGCGGTCGCCGACGGTGTTCCGCTGCAGGGCGGATCAGCCAGCACACCGTACAGCCGCGCGGACCGAAATATCGTTCCGCTCAACCAGCGGCCACTCGGACTCAACCACAGTATCTCGCCTGGTTACCTGAAAGCGTTCGGAATCCCGCTGGTCGCGGGCCGCGACTTCAACGAGCACGACCGGATCGATAGTCAGCCGGTCGTTCTCATCAGCCAGTCGACCGCAAAACGCCTCTTTCCAAACGAGGACCCGATCGGACATCAGATGTTTTTCGGGACCGACGGTGGCACCGGCCTGCTGACGACAATCGTCGGTATCGTGGGCGACATTCGCTACACCAGTCTCGACAAGACGGATGACGTGGAATTCTACCGCCCGATCCAGCAGCGCATCTTCCCGTTCATGGCGCTGATCGTGCGTAGCGCGATGCCGCCCGACGCGCTGGTGAAATTGACGCGCTCCACCTTGAGCAAAATCGATCCGGAGCTTCCGATCATCCAACCGGGCATGTTGCAGGAGAACGTCTCCGATTCGTTAGGCGCGAAACGGCTCACGACTACGCTGCTCGGCGTATTCGCTGGCGTCGCGGTGTTGCTCGCGGTCATCGGGATTTATGGCGCCGTCGCTTACAGCGTCGCGCAACGCACCGGCGAGATCGGCGTCCGCATGGCGCTCGGAGCGCAAACGCGTGATGTCCTGCGCCTCGTCATTACGCAAGGCATGATGCCGGTTGTCGTTGGCATTGTGATCGGCATCGGCGCCGCACTCGGCGTCGGCAAACTGCTCGCGGCGCAGCTCTACCAAATGTCCGCCTACAATCCGACGCTGCTCGGCGCCGCGGCGGTCTTGCTCGCGGCTGTTTCGCTGCTCGCCTGCCTCTTCCCCGCGCGACGCGCGACTTTGGTTAATCCAATCCAGGCGCTTCGCGCAGAGTAGTCATCCGTCATGAGCAATATCCGTTTTGCTTTCCGCCAACTGTTCAAATCACCGGGCTTTTCCGCGCTCGCGATCATCACGCTTGCGCTCGGCATCGGGATGAACACCGCGATCTTCAGCCTGATCAACGATCTCTTCCTGCGCGGTCTGCCGTTCAAAGAACCGTCGCGCGTGCTGCATGTCTTTTCGCACCTAAAAGACCAGAAGCTCGACTTCCCGATCTCCGCGCCGCGTTTCATGCATTTTCGCGACGGGCAGACGGTCTTCTCTGGCTTTGCCGGTGAGAATACGCTGGCCGGAACGATCACCGGTGTCGGGGATGCTTTTCAGGTGCCGGTGTTCAAAGTCACCGCGAACTACTTCGATGTGCTCGGCCTGCGGCCAACTCTCGGCCGCACGTTTCGCCCTGAGGAAGAAGAAGGAGCGGATGTCGCAGTCGTGACGGAGCGTTTTTGGAAATCGAAGCTCGGCGGCGACTCAAACGTGATCGGACGCGCGCTCACGATCGACGGCGTGCCGCACACGATCGTCGGCGTGATCCGAACCTTGCCGGTCTCGTGGACTGGACCGAACGGCGACATCTGGACGACGAAGCCGTTCATCATTCCGGGCTTCTCCCACGAGCGAATGATGCGCGGCACCGCGTTTCTGCGCGTGATCGGACGTTTGAAACCGGGTGTGACACGAGAACAGGCGAAGGCCGCGCTCGACACGCTCACGACCGGCTACGGGAACCAATATCCGGAGAAGATCGACGCGAAAGCGTGGACGGTGATCAAGACGCTGCCGGAAGATGTGACGGAGAACCTGCGGCCGGGTTTCGCGACTCTGCTCGCCGCCGTCACATTCGTGCTGCTGATCGCATGCAGTAACGTCGCGAACCTGCTGCTCGTCAGGTTTACCGGCCGTCGCCGCGAGATTTCGCTGCGCATGGCGCTCGGTGCGACACGCGCCAGCGTGCTCCGCCTCTTCGTTTCTGAAAGCGTGCTGATCAGTCTGCTCGCCGGCCTTCTCGGCGCACTGATCGCGTGGCAGCTCGTGCCACTCGTGCCGAAACTCGCCGCAAACTTCCTGCCGATCGAAACCGGCGCCGCAACCGCTCTTTCGGTTCCGGTGCTCGCCTTCACGGTTGGCCTTTCGTTGATCACCGGACTCGCGATGGGCGTTTACCCGGCGCTGCAAAGCTCACGTGCCGATATTGTCGAAGCATTGAAGGAAGGCGGCCGCGGAACGAGCGGGAGCGTGCGGCAACAGCGGTTCCGCAAGCTGCTCGTCGGTGCACAGGTGGCGCTCTCCGTCACGCTTCTGGCCGGCGCGTCGTTACTCATCGCGAGCTTCGTACGTCTCAGTCATCAGGATCCCGGGTTCAAAGCGGAGAACCTGTGGGCCGCATTCACCTTCATGCCGCAGGCGCGGTATCCTGACCTTCCGTCACGCAGTCGTTTCGTCGAACAGATGGAAACCGCGCTGCGGGCGACGCCCGGCCTGCAGCGAGCAAGCATTAGTTCCGGCATTCCGCTGACCGGTGGCGGCGGGGCGACGCTTTACGCGCGCGGCGATCGTGATGTGCCGGCGGTCGCCGAACGCAAAGCCGCGCCATCGAACGACATCACCCCGGGCTGGCTTCAAACGCTCGGAATTCCGCTGCTCGCTGGTCGCGATTTCAACGCGCAGGACGTTGTCGATCACCCAAACGTCATCATGATCAGCAAATCCGGCGCAAAGACGGTGTTCGGCGACGAAAACCCGATCGGCAAAACATTGCTCGTTACGAGCGGCGGCGTTCCGGCAGAAATCGTCGGTGTTGTCGGCGACGTGCGCTCGGTGCGGCTGAACCAGCCTAACGACATGGAGTTCTACCGGCCGTTCGCGCAGGAGAACTTCCCGTTTTTCAGCATCGTCGTGCGCAGTTCGTTGCCGGCGGAAACGGTTACGCGCCTGGTGCAGACGGCGTTGCGCGCTATCGATCCCGGGCTGGCTTTGATTCAGCCGCAGCCATTCAGCGAAGTGATGGCGCAGGCACTCGGCGAGGCGAAATTGATGATGGTGCTGCTCGGCGTCTTTGCCGCAGTTGCGCTGCTGCTCGCGACCGTCGGAATTTACGGCGCGGTTGCTTACACAGTTGAGCAGCGCACCGGCGAAATCGGCGTCCGCATGGCGCTCGGCGCGCAAACGGCGGACGTGCTGCGGCTCGTCGTCTCCCAAGGAATGATGCCGGTGATCTTCGGCCTCGGCGTCGGCCTCGCCGCGGCGCTCGCGATTGGGAAATTGATCGCAGCGCAGCTTTACCAGACGTCGGCCTACAACCCGGTGTTGCTCGGCGCGACGATCGCGCTGCTCGGCATCGCAGCCTTGCTCGCCTGTCTCTTTCCCGCGCGTCGCGCAACGCTCGTCAACCCAACCGACGCGCTCCGAACTCAATAACCCGCCATGCTCAACGACCTCAAATACGGCATTCGCCAACTCGTAAAAAATCTCGGCTTCACCAGTGTAGCCGTCCTCACGCTCGCGCTCGGGATTGGCGCGAACACCGCGATCTTCAGTGTCGTCAACGCGGTGCTTCTGAAGCCGCTGCCGTTCCCGCAGGCGGATCGGCTGGTCGCGATCGGCTCAACCGATACGCGGAATCCGCAATCGAAGATCGAGCTCAATTCGCTTTCCTACGCCGACTTCTTCGACTTCCGGGAGCAGAACCGCTCGTTCGCCAGCATGTCGGCGTATCGCGACATTTCACTGGCGCTAACCGGCGAAGGCGGAGCAACCAGCATTCGCGGCATCAAGGCGACGGCCGATTTCTTCGACGTCCTCGGAGTCCGGCCGAACCTGGGGCGCAGTTTCACGCGCGCCGACGACCAGGCGGGCGGCGGGCCCGGCGGCTTGAAGATCATCCTGAGTCAGGACTTCTGGAAACGGCAGTTCGGTGGCGATCGCAACGTGATCGGCCGCACGATCGAGCTCGACCGCCGGGGCTACACGATCGTCGGCGTGATGCCGCCACACTTTCAGTTCCCAATCCAAAACGATCCGATCGATTTCTACGTCACGGTCGCGGAAGACGCGACGACGACCGACGGCTCGAAACCGGCAACCGAGCAGCGCGGCAGCCATTTTCTGCAAGCCATTGGCCGGCTGAAAGCGGGCGTTACGGTCGCGCAGGCCGACTCCGATTTGTCGAGCATCGCAGCTGACCTGGCGAAGAAATATCCAGACACGAACACGCATTTCGGCGTCGCGGTGAAGCCGCTCCGCGAGGAGTTAATCGGCGATGTACGGACCGCGCTTTACGTGCTCTTCGGCGCGGTAGTTTGCGTGCTTCTGATTGCGAACGCGAACGTCGCGAATCTTCTGCTCGCGCGTGCGTCTGTGCGCGGCAAGGAGATCGCGGTGCGCGCGGCGATTGGCGCGAGTCGCGGCCGCATCGTTCGGCAGTTGCTGACGGAAAGTCTCGTGCTCGCAGCCGTCGGCGGGGTGATCGGCCTGCTGTTTGCCGAATGGGGAACAGCCGCGCTGGTCAAAGCGGTTCCACAAAACATTCCGCGCATCAGCAACATCCAATTAGACGGCGCGGTCCTCGCCTTCACGCTGCTGGTTTCGCTCGTAACCGGCATCGTGTTTGGACTAGTGCCGGCATGGCAGGCGTCGCACGTCGATCTCAACAGCTCCCTCAAGTCCGGAGGCCGAACCGGCGGGGTTGGCGAACACAAAGCGCGGATGCGGAACGCGCTCGTTATGGCCGAAGTCGCGCTTGCTCTCGTGCTGCTGGTTTGCGCAGGGCTGCTGATCCAGAGCTTCGTCCGGCTCGGCCGCGTGCCGGTCGGGGTGCAGACCGAGCGGCTGCTCACAGCGAGAATCTCACTGCCGGACACGGCATACCCGCATAACCCAAATATCATCGCGTTTTTCGATCAGCTCCTGCCACGGGTCCGCGCCATTCCAGGTGTCGATTCGGCGAGCACGATCGTTCCGTTGCCGCTCAGCGGGGGTAACATGGTGACCTCCTTCGATAACGCCGACCACCCGCTTCCGGAAGGGCAGCGGCCAGGCGCGCCGGTCCGGCTCATTTGGACCGACTACTTCAAAACGATGGGCATTCCGGTTCGACAGGGCCGCGTGTTTGACCAGCGCGATCAACTCGATTCCGCGCCGGTTGTGATCGTGAACGAGCGCTTCGCGCAAAAGTATTTTCCCGGTGAAAATCCGATCGGAAAACGCATCCAGCCGGGCTTCTCCGCCGACGATAAGGGCGAAAAGATGCGCGAGATCGTCGGCGTCGTCGGCAATGTGAAACATCTCTCGCTCAAGAACGAGGACTCGCCGGAGATGTATCTGCCGGAGACGCAGATCCCGTTCAACATCGTCTCGCTGGTTGTGCGAACCCGTGTCTCCGATCCGGGCGCGATTACGTCTGCTATTCGCAAGGAACTGGCGGCGATCGACCAGAGCATTCCGCTGACAAGCGTGCGGGTGTTCGATGAATACATTTCGAAGTCCCTCGCCCGTCCGCGATTCAACGCCCTGTTGCTCTCGATTTTTGCGGGCACGGCGCTCGTCCTCACCGCGATCGGCATTTACGGCGTGATGGCCTACTCGGTGGCGCAACGCACGAACGAGATCGGTATCCGCATCGCGCTGGGCGCGGCTAAGTCCGCGATCTTCCGGCTCGTCGTCGGGCAGGCGATGGGGCTTGTCGGGATCAGTCTGCTCATCGGGCTGGTCGGCGCCTTCGCGGCCACACGGCTGTTGAACACCATGCTCTTCGGCGTGGGCGCCTGGGATCCAATCACGTTCGGCGCGATCGTCTTTGTACTCGCGGCCGTCGCGTTCATCGCGGCGTGGCTCCCGGCGCGGCGCGCCGCGGCGGTCGATCCGGTGATCGCATTACGCTCTGAATAATTATGTCAGACGATTTCCGCTACGCCCTTCGCCAGCTTATCAAAGCGCCCAGCTTCACCATTGTCGCGATCATCACGCTCGCGCTCGGTATCGGCGCCTGCACCGCGATTTTCTCCGTGGTCAATACCGTGCTGCTGCGCCCGCTCGACTATCCGAATTCGGACCGCATCGTGGTGATCCGCGAAAACCAGTTGCCGAAGTTTCCGGAATTCTCCGTTTCGCCGCCGAATTACCTCGACTGGGAAAAGCAGACCAAATCGTACGAGTACCTCGCCGCTTATTCAGGCGCGCAACTGAATCTGACCGGCGAAGGCGAACCGCAGCGGCTGCTCGGCGTCAAAGCGACTGCGCATTATTTCGACGTCTACGGCGTGAAACCGATCCTCGGCCGGATGTTGTTGCCGGAAGAAGATGCGGTCGGGAAAAACCACGTCGTGGTGCTGAGCTATGGATTCTGGCAGCGCGTTTTCGGCGGCGCGCGAGACGTCGTTGGCCGCTCGGTGCAGTTGAATGGTGAGCCGTATCAGATTGTCGGCGTGGCGCCGCATGGCTTCGGCATTGCCAGCAAAGTCGATGTCTGGACGCCGATGGCGTTCAAGCCGGACGAGACCGCGAACGATAATCGCGGCTCGCATTACATCAACGTCGCGGGGCGGCTCAAACCGGGTGTGACGGTCGCGCAGGCGAAAGCGGAGCTCGAGCTGATCGCGACCCAGCTTGCGAAACAATATCCCGATTCGAACAAAGGATGGGGCATCGTCATCGCGCGGCTGCAGGATTACAGCGTGCGCGAAGTGCGGCCGGTTCTCTTCACCCTGCTCGGCGCTGTCGGCTGCGTCCTTCTGATTGCGTGTGCGAATCTCGCGAATCTTCTCCTCGCTCGCGCGACGGCGCGTCACCGCGAGATTTCCATTCGGGCCGCGCTCGGCGCCGGCCGCGGCAGATTGATTCGCCAGCTGCTTACCGAAAGTGTCGTGCTCGCGATCTGTGGTGGCGCCGCCGGCGTCGTTCTCGCAAACTGGGGACTCGACGCGCTTCTCGCCCTCGCCCCGACGGATCTTCCGCGGAGCGGCGATATCCGGCTCAATTCCGCCGTCCTCCTTTTCTCGCTCGCGCTAAGCATCATGACGGGACTGGTGTTCGGGATCGCGCCCGCCTGGCTCGCGGCGCGGGCCGACGTGAACGAAGCGTTGAAACAGGGAACGCGCGGCTCGACCGAAGGCGGCGCTCGCGGCCGGTTGCGCGGTGCGCTGGTCGTCGTCGAAGTAACCTTCGCGCTCGTGCTCCTTGGCGGCGCCGGATTGCTCGCCCGCAGTTTCATGCAGCTGGCGAAAGTCGATCCCGGATTCATTCCGGAAAATGCGACCTTGATGCGGCTTTCGTTACCGCAGAAAAAATACGCGGAGCCGGAACAGCAAACCGCTTTCGCTAACGCGCTGCTGGAACGCGTGAAGAATTTGCCCGGCGTCCAGGCGGTCGGCATCACGCATTCGATGCCGCTGGTCGGCGATTACGTGCTCAGTTTTAACATCGAAGGCCGGCCGGCGATCGCGCCGAGCGATCTGCCGAGCCTCAATTATTACTCGGTTACGCCTGATTATTTCCGGGCGATGGGAATTCGGCTCGTGCGCGGCCGCGTTTTCACGCCGCAGGATGATGCAAGAGCGCCACGCGTTTGCCTCATCAACGAAACGCTCGCCCGCCAGTTTTTTCCGAACGAAGACCCCATCGGCAAGCGGATGAACATTACGAACGGACCGGACGCGTGGCGCGAGATCGTCGGGATCGTCGGCGACATCAAACAATACGGGGTCGACCAAACAACGACGAGCCAGGGCTACGAACCGTTCGCGCAGAAACCGTTTTCGTCGTTGAACGTCGTGATCCGGACCAAAGGCTCGCCCGCTGCGTTGCTCGGCGCGCTCCGCCCGGCTGTCTACGAGGTCGACAAAGACCAGCCCGTCGGCGCGATTCGCCCGCTCGAGGAAATCGTGGCCGAGTCGATCTCTCGGCAAAAGTTCGCCATGACATTACTGACCGTGTTCTCCTCGGTGGCGCTGGTCATCGCGGCCGTCGGCATCTACGGCGTGATGGCTTACAACGTCGTCCAGCGCACCGGTGAGTTCGGGATTCGCATGGCGCTTGGCGCGCAGCAGCGTGACGTGTTGCGGCTCGTTTTAATCCAGGGCGGAAAGTTGATCGGGCTCGGGTTAGCGATTGGTCTGCTGGCGACGCTCGCCGCATCGCGCGCGATGGGTTCGATGCTTTTCAATACCAGTGCGTACGATCCGCTCACACTTTCGAGCATCACATTGCTGCTCGGCGCCGTTGCACTCATCGCTTGTTTCTTCCCGGCCAATCGCGCCACGAAGGTGAATCCAATCGAAGCGTTACGGACAGAATAGAGAAGCACGAATGATGACAGATCTCCGCTCCGCGCTTCGCCAGCTCTTCAAGCATCCCGGCTTCACGATCATTGCGGTTCTCGCGCTCGCGCTCGGGATTGGCGCCAACACCGCGATTTTTAGCGTCGTCAATGCCGTCCTCCTCCGTCCCCTGCCCTACAAGGCGCCGGAACAGCTCGTCTGGATCTGGGGCAGTAATCCGCTCAACGAAATTCCCAAAGAGGTCGCGTCGTATCCCGATTACAACGACTGGCGCAAGCAGGCGCAGAGCTTTGCCGGCATGGCCGGTTTCACCGACACAAGCGTGACGCTCGGCGGAACGAATGGCGAACCGGAGCGCGTCACCGCCGGCCTCGCCGCCGATGATCTGTTTTCGGTGCTCGGTGTTGAGCCGGTGCTGGGGCGGAAGTTCCTGCCGGAAGAAAACGTCGAGGGCAAACACCGCGTTGTGCTTCTCAGCCATGCTCTCTGGAAACGCCGGTTCGGCGGTGATCCGCGCGTTGTCGGCCAGCAGATCACGTTGAACTCCAATCCGTTCACCGTCGTCGGCGTGCTGCCGCAAACATTTCAGGATCCGATGCCGGGCGAACGCAAACAGCTCGAGCTCTGGATGCCGCTGGCAGTGAACGATAACATGCGGCGCTCACGTCGCGGCGATTTTCTCTGCGTGCTCGCGCGGATGAAAACAGGTCTGTCATTGAACACCGCGCAAGCCGAGATGAATAACATCGCGGCACAGCTCGAGAAGCAGTATCCCGATACCAACACCGACTGGCGCGTCATCGTGCAACCGCTGCACGACACGATGACCGGCGACGTGCGACCGGCGCTGCTCGTGCTGCTCGGCGCGGTCAGCGTGGTGCTGCTAATCGCCTGCGCGAACGTCGCCAACCTGTTGCTCGCGCGCGCCAGCTCTCGCCGCCGTGAAATCGCCATCCGCGCCGCGCTTGGCGCAGCACGCTCGCGCATCGTCCGGCAGTTGCTGACGGAGAACATGGTGCTGTCGCTGACCGGCGGCATTTTCGGCCTGTTACTCGCGTTCTGGGGAATCGATGCATTGCTCGCGCTCAGTCCGGGCAACATTCCGCGGCTCGATTCGATCCGTATCGATCGCGAGGTGCTCCTCTTCACGCTTGGATTATCGCTTTTCACCGGCGTGATATTCGGCCTTGCTCCGGCGCTCGAGGTCTCAAAGCCGCAGCTCAATGATGTATTGAAGGAGGGCGCACGCGGCACGGCCGAGGGAGTGCGCGGATTCAGTTTGCGCAATGTGCTCGCGGTCGGCGAGATCGCGCTCTCGCTGGTGCTGCTGGTCGGAGCGGGGCTCCTGATTCGCAGCTTCGTCCACTTGCAGGAGGTGAAACCTGGATTCAATCCAGGACATCTGCTCGCCGCCGACATCGGATTGCCCAGCGCGAAATACGCCGAGAGCCAGCAGGTCGTGAATTTTTTCGATCAGCTCTTGGACCGGCTCGCGCAGCGGCCCGGCGTCCAGGCAGCGGGATTGACGACCGCGTTGCCGACAGCGGGTGGCAACGACTTTCTCGCGTTTTTTCCTGAAGGCCGGCAACTGGCGCGGACCGATCGCACGCCCGACGCGGAATCGATGATCGTATCGCCGACCTATTTCCGCGCACTCGAAATTCCGCTGCGGAAAGGACGCCTGCTGGACGACCACGATGTTGACGGCAAACCGCTCGTTGCGGTGATCAACGAGACGCTGGCGCGGAAATATTTTCCTGGAGAAGACCCACTGCAGAAGCGGATCACGTTCGGCGATCGCAAGGCGGCCGATGCGCAATGGTTCACGATCGTCGGCATTGTCGGTGACGTGCGGCAGAGCTCGTTGAGCAAGGAGCCGTACGCGCAGATTTATCGATCGATTCGACAGATTCAGCGGCGCGGCGTGACAGTTGTGCTGCGGACCGCCGGCGATCCGAAAGCAATGGTGAACACGGTCCGGGAACAGGTTCGCGCGATCGATGCGCAGCAGCCGCTCTACAATGTTCGCACGGTTGAGGAGGTGCTCGCGGAATCGATTGCCCGGCCGAAGTTCAACATGCTGCTCATCGCCCTGTTTGCCGGTGTAGCGCTGGTCCTGGCGGCGGTCGGAATTTATGGCGTCATCTCCTATTCGGCGATGCAGCGGACGCATGAAATCGGCGTGCGAATGGCACTCGGCGCAACTGCACGCGACGTGCTGAAGCTCGTCGTGGGTCAGGGAATGCTGCTCGCCGCAATCGGAGTTGCGCTGGGCGCGGTCGCGGCCCTCGCGGCGACACGCCTGATGGGCAGCTTGCTCTACGGCGTGAGCGCGGCCGATCCGGTTACTTACATCGCGCTTGCGCTGTTGCTCGCGACGATTGCGTTTCTCGCCAGCTACATTCCCGCGCGACGCGCGACAAAGGTGAATCCGGTCGTCGCGCTTCGATACGAATAACCACCCATGCAAGACATCCGCTACGCAATCCGACAACTGCTCAAGCATCCCGGCTTCACGATGATCGCTATCTTCGCGCTCGCGCTCGGCATCGGCGCGAACACGGCGATCTTCAGCGTCGTCAGTTCAGTTTTGCTCCGGCCGCTCACCTACCCGGAGCCGGACCGACTGGTGATGCTCCGCGAGCGCACGAACATGTTCGACTCCGGCTCGGTCAGTTATCCGAACTGGATCGACTGGCGCGCGGGCCAGCGGAGCTTCACCGACATCGCGGTGGTCCGTCGTGAGGGATTTAATTTTTCGGCGAATGCCGGCGCCACCACGCCCGAGCGGCTGAACGGGCTTCACGCGACCTCCAGTTTTTTATCGGTGCTCGGATTGAAACCGCTAATCGGCCGCGATCTGCAGCCGGGTGACGATGTGTCCGGTTCTCCAAACGTGGCGTTGATCAGCGAACGTTTGTGGAAGCAGCGCTTCGGTGGGTCGAACGCCGTCCTCGGGCAGCGGCCGATGATCGACGGAATTCCGCGGGAGATCGTCGGCGTTTACCCGCGCGATTTACGATACGCCCGCGATCCGGACGTGCTCCTGCCGCTCGCCGAAATGCTGAAGCAACCGGGCTTCATGAACCGCGGCAATCACCCGGGGCTCACCGCCCTGGCGCGGCTCAAACCGGGGGTGACGCTTGAGCAGGCCGCCAGCGACATGCAGGCGATCGCGCTTGAGCTGGAGAAAAAGTATCCTGACAGCAACACCGGCCGGCGAGTGCAGGTGCGGTTCCTGTTCGATGCGACGGTTGGCGATTACCGGCACAGTCTCGCCCTGCTGCTCGCCGCAGTTGCCTGCGTGCTGCTGATTGCGTGCGCGAACGTCGCCAATCTGCAGCTCGCGCGAGCGCTCGCTCGAGGCAAGGAAATGGCGGTGCGCGCGGCGCTCGGCGCGAGTCGGTGGCGCCTCGCGCGCCAGCGCGCGAAT
>CADDYX010000080.1 GCA_902810735.1 Verrucomicrobiota bacterium
CGTGAAACGCCGCTCGCGAAACCGCGGACGGCCGATCGTTACGCCGAAGCTGCGTTCCTCGATTACGCACGACAGTTTCGCGCGCGCGGAGCGGTCCCGATCTTTTTCACGTCGCCGGGGCCGCTCGGAATGTTGCCGTCGAAGTTTGCGCGGGAGCCAGCGCCGCCGGTGCTCGCGTTCAACAATGCGATCACGTATCCGGATTTGTACCGACCGGAGGTGCGAACCGATGAAGGCCATCTGAACACCGCCGGCGCGCAAGAATACACGCGGATTTTCGCTGAACGCGTGCTTGCGATCGAGCCGCAGAAATAACTGCAATGCTGTTCGTCGAATTTCGCTTCTTCTGGTTCTTCCTCGCGGTCTTCGCCGTCTACTGGACGATGCGCGAGAATCGCGCGCGCAAAATCTGGCTGCTCGTCTGCAGCTACATTTTTTATGCGGCGTGGAACTGGAAATTCGTGTTCCTGCTCATGGCGTCGAGCGCGCTCGACTACTTCGTCGGCATGATGCTCGCGCGCACCGAGAAGCAGGCCGCGCGCCGCGGTTGGCTCATCCTCAGCCTGACCGCGAATCTCGGCACGATCGCGTTCTTCAAGTACTACAACTTTTTCGTCGAATCGGCCGACGTCTTTCTTCGCTGGCTCGGGCTGCCCGCGAGCATTCACACGCTGAACATCATCATCCCGGTGGGCGTGAGCTTCTACACGTTCCACTCGATGAGCTACACGATCGACGTTTATCGCGGTCGAATGCGACCGGTCCGCAGCCTGCTCGACGTCTGCGCGTTCATCGGCTTCTTCCCGCAGATGGTCGCCGGCCCGATCGTGCGCGCGGTTCTTTTTCTGCCGCAGCTCGCGACCGCGCGCCGTTTCGAAAACGTCGATGTCCGCGGTGCGCTGGTGTTATTCATGGGGGGCTTCGTGAAAAAGGCGTGTGTCGCCGATGCGGTCGCGCCGGTCTGCGATCGATATTTTGCGGCGCCTGAACACTTCACCGCCGGCAGCGCATGGGTCGGCACGCTCTTCTATGCGATCCAGATCTACTGCGATTTCTCCGGCTACACCGACATGGCGATCGCGTGCGCGCGGCTGCTCGGCTACGAACTGACGATCAACTTCAACTTCCCGTACTTCGCCAGTGATATCGCCGATTTCTGGCATCGCTGGCACATCAGCTTGTCGACGTGGCTGCGCGACTACCTCTACATCCCGCTCGGCGGAAATCGCGGGCCGCGCTGGTTCATCTACCGCAATATCATGATCACGATGTTGCTCGGTGGCTTATGGCATGGAGGCGCATGGACTTTCGTGATCTGGGGTGGGCTGCACGGGCTCGCGCTTGTCGTGCATCGTGAATGGCGCCGTCTCCGCGACGCAATGCCGTCGCTCCGCTGGATCGGCGGGCAACTGGCCTGGCTGCTCACGATTTACTGGGTTTGCGTGGCGTGGATTTTCTTTCGGGCCGGAACGTTAGATCGCGCGCTCGTTGCGACGCGCAGCTTTGTCCTCTTTCACAATCCCGGCCCCGAGAACATCGGCTCGTGGATGCTGCTCGTCGTGCTGGCGCTCGGCGTTGTCCACTGGATGAATTTCCGCGGCTGGTTTTCGGAATGGTGGCGACGCGGACCAGCGCCGGCTTTTGCCGCTGGCTACGGTTGCGCGGCCGCGGTCGTGCTTCTATTTGTTCCGCCGCACTACGCGCCGTTCATTTACTTTCAATTTTAGCGGCGCGCTGAGCACGAATTTTATGCGCAAAAAAATCATCGCGGCGAACTGGAAGATGAATATGACGCAGGGCGAAGCCGCTGCGTTCGTCGAAACGTTGTTGCTCGAGCTGGGCGACGAGTCGGACGTCGACGTCGTGATCATCCCGCCATTCACCGCGATCCCGAAAGTGACCGAAGCGCTTGGCGCCGCGCAGAACATCAAGGTCGGCGCGCAAAACATGCATTGGGAACGCAGCGGCGCGTTCACGGGGGAAATCAGCGCCGCGATGCTGCGCGACCTGTACGTCCGCTATATCGTGCTCGGCCACAGCGAACGGCGGCAGTATTTCGGCGAGACCGACGAAATCGTGAACCGCAAAGTGCGCGCGGCTCACGAGGCGCTGCTGCGGCCGATCGTCTGCATCGGCGAAACGCTCGACCAGCGCGAACACGGCAACGTCGAGAAAATACTCGCCCATCAGCTTCGCGGCAGCCTCGCGGACCTGAACGGGAAAGAGCTCACCGAGACCGTGGTTGCTTACGAACCGGTGTGGGCAATCGGCACCGGCCGCAACGCGACGCCTCAGCAGGCGCAGGAAGCGCACGCATTCATCCGCCATACCCTGACGCAAATCTCCGACAGCGCGACGGCGGAGAAGGTGCGGATCCAGTACGGCGGGAGCGTCAAGCCGGAGAACGCGGCCGAGCTGATGTCGCAGCCCGACATCGACGGCGCACTCGTTGGCGGCGCAAGCCTCGACGCGCGCAGCTTCGCGCAAATCGTGAAGGCCGCGCGACCGGACGACCGCGACTAAGTTCGCCCGTTACGGCAGCTGGTAAGCTTCCACCAGCGCAACACCGGCTGGCGCGGCGCCGACGCCGCTGACGATCGCGGTGTAAGCACCGGGCGCGAGAACGCGATAAATTGCAGCCTCTTTCGGATCGGTCGGTGCGAGCTGGCTCGACTCGATTTCCGCTTTGTGTGCGCTGGTCTGCCAGTCGTTGTTCTCCTCGAGCTGGGTCCCCTGGCCGTTGAAGAGTTTTACCTGCGGATCCGGCAGCGCACCCGGCACGCCCCGCTGCGTGAGCGACGGTCCGAGCGCGCGCACGACGACGGTTTTGGATTCATTGCCGGCGACGATGAAGCCGCCGATCATGACGTTGTCACCGGTGTCGACTCGTCCGCGAGTGGAGATGTTGTAGATCGTTGAGCTCGGGCCTGGATCAAGGTCGAAGACTTCGAGCAACCCGATGCCGGTTCCGTCGTTGACGCCGCTAAGCACGGCGGTGAAATGCGTTCCCTCCGGCGTCGCATTCACCGTCGTCAGAATGGCGGATTCGGCCAGCGACTTGGGCGCGAGCTTCGAGTCGCGAATTTCGATGTAGTTGGCGTTCTTCTGCCAGTTGTCGTTATCCACCGTCGAACCGTCGGCGCGGATCAGGCGCAGCTTTGGATCGGCGAGCGGATTCGGGACATGCTGAGCAGTCAGCGACGGGCCGACGCCGCGCACCAGCAGGCGTTTCGGGTGGGTGCCTTTCACAATAAAGCCGGCGATCGTCACGTTGTCACCGGTCCCGACCTGCGCGCGGGTCGAAATGTTGGCGAGCCGTCCTGGTGAGGTCGTGACGGTGACTTTGAACGACTGAGACACCGACGCGCCGTCCAGATCGGTCGCGGTCATGTTGATTGTCGCGGTGCCGGCGGCGTTCGCATGCACGAGCAGGTGGGTCCCGCTGAGCTCGACCGTCGCGACTGACGGCGTCGAACTCGAAGCCACAAATCTCATCGGGGGAATCACTGCAATCTTCGAGGCAACGACGAAGTTCTGCACCGTCTGCTCGGACGAGCCGTCGTAATTCACGAGGGGAATCGGATCGTACGGGAAACCCAGGTCGTAACGCGGCACGTTGTTGATCGTGTTCACCGCATTAACCATCGAGCTCTGAAGAACGCGGCCGAAGACCGTGTAGCCGCCGTTCCGCGTGTTGAGGTTTAAGGGCGGGCCGCCGTTGTCGGTGATATTGATCGCCCATTCGGTGGTCGCGGTGTCGGCTCCGCCACCTTTCCACATCGTAATTGTACCAGCGTCGTTCGAGATGCCTTTGAATTCGTTCTTGATTGTTCCCAATGCCTGGACCGAGCCGAGTGACGGGTGAGTACCGTCGCCGGTCGCCAGATAGACCAACCCGCCCCAGATGGCTTTCACTGGCGTGTCGTCGATTTTCTCGTTCTGCGAGCGGTGAAACACACCGCCGACGATCGACGCACCAGGCTTCAGATACTGAACGTACGCGCTCCCATCATAGAAACCGTTGCGGACGTAATAGAGAAAGTTCGTGACGGTGTTCGGCGCCTCGTTCCCGAACAGCACGACATCGATGTTCCCGTAAGGAGTCGTCATTCGCACCGCGTCCGTCGCGTCAGGATCTGTGAACGCTTTGAGCAGATCGATACTGGCAGGCTGCGCGCCGATGTAGGCAGTGAACGGGGCGACCTGATGCGCGACCGGCAGCTTGTTCGGAGGAGCAGCGACCGCGGTTGAATCGAGGAAGAGAACGGCGGCAGCGCCGATGAGCGGGAGGAATAATCGGTTCATCAAGTAAATTCTGGCGTGGAGGCGGTTTCTACACCATCGCCGCTGGCACCGCCAGCGATTTCGGTCGCGCGGCCGCGCTACGCCGGATTGATTTCCAGATACGTCCGCGACACCACGTGCTGCGTGCCCGGCTGGATGTCCTCGATCCGCATCTGTTTCAAAAACCAGCGGCCCTCGATTTTCTGCGCCGAGACGACTTCGAACCGCTTCACGAGCCGGCCGCTCCAATCGAATCCTTCCATCCGCATGAGCGCGCCACCCGCCTTGTCGATCCAGAGATTCACGCTCGAATATTGCGAGTCGCGCGACGGCGCGTGGATCTCGATTTTCCAGCAGCTGCGCGTCCGCAGGGAATCTTCACCCGTGACTTTCGCGTTCGGCCAGTAGAGGAATTTCAGCGCCAGATCTTCGTAGGTAATGCCGGTGCCGCGCACCTTCCGGTCGAACTTTGCCGGCGTGATCTTTTCGGTGCCGCTGCGGGTGACTTCCTCGAGCCGCGAGTCGTTTTCGCCCAGCCGGAGCTGAAGCGTTTCATCGGGATTACTGAATGAATAGCGAATGACCGGGCCGCTTTGCGTGAGGCGGAACGGCACCACGAGCGCACCTTCCCGGAGCTGCCCTCGTAGATTAATCTCGCGCATCGCCTGCTGCAGCCGAACGTTCGCGAGAATGTCCTGAGCCGAGGGCGGCGGGTTTTGCGCGGCGGCGATGCTAACGGCAAAAATCGCGCTCAGCCCGATCCAGCCGCGGCGGAGCCTCGCGAATGAACCGCGGACATTGCTTGCGAGGTTCTTCTCCCGCCTTGGCGGGATCAGAATGAGAGAGCATTGTTCGAGCGCAGGATGGACCAGGCGATCTTTCATCTTATCAATGAGCGGTGGACGAGTCCCGCGCTCGACTTGTTCATGGCCGCCATCAGCAACGTCGAAATCTGGAAGCCGCTCCTCGTCCTGCTCGTCCTCTATGCGCTGATCTTTCGCGGTTTCAAGGGTCGCGCCTTCGTTCTCACGGTATTGCTGACGCTGATCATTTCCGACACCCTCTTCGTCCGACCACTGAAGACGCTGATAAATCGCCATCGGCCGAAGCAGACGCAGACGGTGCGAATGGTCGAGCTCGCAAAAGCGCGGCCGGAATTCTTCACGTTATTCAAGCGTCCACGGATCCGCTTCTCGGATGAAAGCGACCGCTGGAAATCGGGGCCGTCGTTTCCATCCGGCCATGTCGCGAACAATGTTGCCATCGCGACACTCTGCACGGTTTTCTTCCGACGCCGAGGCTGGCTCTACTGGATTGTGGCGGTGGCGATCAGCTACTCGCGTATCTATCTCGGCGCGCACTGGCCGTCCGATGTTCTTGCAACCGCCTTCATGGCGATCGGCGAAGCGCTGCTCGTCGCCGCGCTCGCCGAGCTGTTGTGGAATTGGGCCGGCGCGCGGTGGCTGCCAGCGGTTTATGCACAGCACACTAGCCTGATCGGCCGCACGATTGCATGAGGATCGGCACCACGCGCGCGGTCTGGTTTTTCCTGCTCATCCTCACCGGGATCCGGCTGACGCTGCTCGGCACGACCGATCTCTCTTTCGACGAAGCGCATTACTGGATGTGGTCGGACCGGCTGGCGCCCGCCTACTTTAGCAAAGGTCCCGGCGTCGCTTTCGCGATCCGCGCGAGCACTGCCATTTTCGGCGCGAACGAATTCGGCGTGCGGTTCTGGAGTCCGATCCTCGGAGCCGGAACCAGCCTGCTGCTCTTTTATTTTACGAAGCGGCTCTTCAGCGAAGAGGCTGGTCTGTGGGCGGTGCTCGTCACAAACGTCACGCCGATTTTCAATCTTGGAAATCTCGTCATGACAATCGATCCGCTCTCCGCCTTTTTCTGGACGGCGGCGATGTTCACCTTCTGGCTGGCAATCGAGCGAACGCCGAAATTTTCGTGGCACTGGCCAGCGACGGGCCTGCTGATCGGCCTCGGCTTTTTGTGCAAATACACGAACGCGCTGGAGTTGATCTCGATCCTCCTGGTGCTGGCACTCGCACCTCGATTGCGGCGAGAATTCAGGCAGCGCGGCTTCTATTCGCTCCTGGTCTGTTTCGCGATCTGCACGATCCCGCCGATCGTCTGGAACCAGCATCACGCGTGGGCGACGCTCTCGCACCTGCGGACGCGCGGCGATCTCGACGAAACGCCGGGATTTCATCCGCTCGAGCTGTTCTCATTTTTGCTCCAGCATCTCGGCACCTATTCGCCGCTGCTCTTTCTCGGCGTCGCATGGGCGGCGATCGCCAGCTGGCGCCGTGTGAACCATCAGCTCAAGATTCTCTTTCTGATGTGGTTTGGGCTGCCGGTCTTCGCTCTCTATTTTCTGCTCTCGATCAACAACACCGCTTCGCCGAACTGGGACGCGCTCGCTTTCATCAGCCTCACCGTCCTGGCGGTATTCTTCTGGCGTGAACGACTCGAAGGGCGGGGTCGTTCGCGTTGGGTCGCCGCCGCCTTTGCGCTGGCGCTGTTGTTCAGCGTTTCAGCGCTGAACACGGACCTCGTCCGCGGTATCGGGCGACACTTCTGGCACCGCGATCCCGCGGATAAGATGCATGGCTGGCGAGCCTCGGCCGAAGCAGTCGAGCAAGTGCGCCAGGCGGTCGAAGCGCGAATTGGGCAGAAGGTCTTCGTCATCGCGGACCAACGCGACCGCGCGTCCGAGTTCTCATTTTACTTCCGCGACAAACGCACCGAAGGGCCCGGTCATCCGCCGGCCTACATCCCGGAATCGCAGGCGATCGTGAACCAGTTTTCGTTCTGGCCGCGCTACGATGAATTCGTCGACGTGCCGCAGGCAAACCGGCCCGCCGAAGGCGAAGTTTACACGGAGGAGCGTGGCGTGAATCTCTTCACCGGCCGCAGCGCGCTCTTTGTGCAGGCAGCCGGCAAGCCGTTATTGCCGCAGAGCATCACGCGCGGATTCGCGTCGTTCGAGCCGGTGGCGAAAATCGAGGTGCGCCGGTACGGCGAGCTGGTGCGCGCGTTTGACGTTTTCCTCTGCCGCAATTACCGCACGCTCCCGCTATGAACGAGCAGAATGGCGCGCCCGCCGTGTCGGTTGTCGTGCCCGTCTACAACGAGGAGGAGAACGTGCCGATTTTGCAGGCCGAGCTCGCATCCGCGCTCGGCGGTATCGATCACGAGATCATCTTCGTCGACGACGGCTCGCGCGATTGCACCGCGGATCGAATTACGCGCGACCCGCACGTACGCGTGCTGCAGTTCGAGCGAAACGCCGGGCAAAGCGCGGCCATGTTCGCCGGCCTGAACGCGGCGCGTGGACGGGTCGCGGTGTTGATCGACGGCGATCTGCAAAACGATCCCGCCGACATCCCGCGGCTCGTCGCCGAGATCGAGTGCGGCGCCGATCTCGTCTGCGGTTATCGCGCCAGGCGCAAAGACACGCTCGTAAAGCGCATCACGAGCCGTATCGCGAATTTCGTCCGCAGCCGTTTCACCAAAGACGGCGTCCGAGACACCGGCTGCACGCTCAAGGCGATGCGGCGCGAGTGCATCGCAGCGCTGGTGCCGTTCAAAGGGATGCATCGTTTCATCCCGGCGCTGATCAAAGGTGCCGGCTACCGGCTCGTGGAAATTCCCGTCAATCACCGGCCGCGGAAGTTCGGCCAGAGTAAATACGGTCTCGGTAATCGCGCCGTGCGCGCAACCGTCGACATGTTTGGCGTGCGCTGGTTGCTGTCGCGGCAGCTCAATTACCGCGAGCGCCCTGATCGACCGAGAGGAACGGGTGCTCGAACGAGAAGTAGAGGAACACGGCGAAGTCCGGCGCAGCTGAAGTGAGGCCGATCGGCGCCGCAATCCCGATCACGGTCTGCGCGTCGCCTGGATGGTTGAACGCGTAGCGAAAACCCGGTGAGACGATCGCGCTGAAGCTGCGCTCGGTCGCGCCGCGGTCATTCACCTCTTCGTCCCACGACGCAACACTTTCGAGCATGAGGTTGAACGTGCGGCTGACCGCGTAGATCGCGCTCGCGCCGACATTGTAGCTGACGAGATCGTGGCGGTGAACAGACGGGAACAGCGTCGCGCCGGCATTAGCGTGCAACGTCCAGCGGTCGCTCACGATTTTGCTGAATGGCAGGTTCGTCTGATAACCGACGCGACCAGTTCCCAGATCGCGATCGGCGTCGCCGGTCGGCAGAATCAAACTGAGCCGCGGCGCGAACGCCGGCACGGCGTTCGTTTCCATTAACGCCTGCCAGCGGTAATTCAGCAGCACGTCGCCGAAGCCGTGCGCCGATTCCCCGCCCGATTCGAGAAACGTAAACGGCACCGTGTAAGAAAGCTGGTGCGTTTGATTTGGAAATGGCCACTCCTGCGTGAAGACGAACATCAGCTCGCGATCGTCCGGTCCCTGCATTCGGTCGATCGTGCCGGTGATATTCAGGATGTGCTGAACGACGCCGCGTTCCTGGTTGTACGCTTCTTCGACCAGGAATGAATTATCCTGGATCGCGGCAGCCGGGCGCGTGTCCTCAACCTGGGCCGCGCACCAGCGTGTAAACACGAGCGCAGCCGTGATCGTCACGAACAACCGGCGCAGATGCATGGATCTCGCAGTTGTTCACCTCGATTGCCGAGGCATGTCGAGATGAATCGCTTCAGTATGGCTCGGCTCTGATGCCGCGTTTTGCGAGTTGCACCTGCAGGCTGTCAGGACCGACGAGATGCGCTGCGCCGACAGCGATCTCCTGCACGCCCGAGCGTTTCAGAATTTGGTCGACCTGTGCGCACCAGCGGACGTTTCGCTGGACGAGCAGTTTCTCATACACGGACGGCGCTTCCGTTTTCATGTCGTTCACCATGAGCTCCGCCAGCTGCTTGGTGTTGCCTGCCGTCCACGCGTTCGCAATCCGGTCGATGAGCGCGATGCCAGACGCGGCATCATCGAGCGTCGAGGCGAGCAGCGCCGTCTGGTCCTTCTCGGGCAGCTCCGCCATCATCCGAATCTGGTCCTCGAGCGATTCGAACCCGGCCACTTTGTCGCCCTCTTTCTCCGCCTGCGCACGCAGCACATGGTCAACGCCGGAGTTCGCATCGAAGCCCGACTTCTGGAGCGGAAGCATGATGAACGTCAGCGCCGCCATCCACGGTTTCATCACATCGAGAGCGGCGACCGGCATGTTGTACTGCGCGGC
Source organism: Verrucomicrobiota bacterium (assembly GCA_902810735.1). Lineage (GTDB taxonomy): Bacteria > Verrucomicrobiota > Verrucomicrobiia > Chthoniobacterales > UBA10450 > CADDYX01. The sequence goes on from CADDYX010000080.1 coordinate 9,510, forward strand.
CACTTTGCTCAGCTTTTCGCGTTGAGGTGGCGGCAGCTTGCTCGAGAGCGATTTTTCACGATCGAACGCGTACTTCTGCACGAGCGGCATGACCGCTGCCTGGTCGTCGGGGTTCGCGATCTCGAGCCACAATTCCGTGCTGTCCGCGACCGTCTTCATCACCTTCTCCGATTTCCAAACCGTGTCCGGCCGGAGGAGATGAACGGTGCCGATCAGATAAATCGTCGAGTCGTTGTCGCGAATCACCCACATCGCCGGCTCGGCAATCGCGGTCTGGCTGGCGGTCGCTGCAACGGCGATGGCGACAACGCGCATCCAGCGCGACAACCGTGATAATCCGCAACGATCTGACATGGTCCGGGTTTCCAAACACTACACCGGAACAGGTGCGAGCCGCCGCTTAAATCCAGCTTGTCACTACTGGGGCGAGCGATAAGCTTGCCGCCCGCACCGGGAACCCGCATGTCGCTGGCCACCTTACTTTCCGCCGAGCAGATCATCCCGGAGATGCAGGCGACCGAGCGTTGGCCGGCGATCGTCGAGCTGATGGACCTGCTCGTGGCGCGCGGAAAAATCGAGCCGGACGCGAAGGAAAGCATCCTCGCGTCTCTCAAGCAGCGCGAGGAAACGATGAGCACCGGCATCGGCTTCGGAATCGCGATTCCGCATTGCTCGTCCGATCGCATCAACGACGTGGTCGCCGCATTTGGACGTTCGTCGAAAGGGATCGAGTTCGATGCACTCGATAACGCGCCGGTTAAGTTCGTCGTCCTGTTCGTCGTCCCTAAGAACCAGTTTCAAACCCATCTGCGCACGCTGGCGTCGATCGCGAAATTCCTGAACGACCGCGCGGTCCGCGACGAGCTGGCGAACGCGCCGAGTGCCGAGGTGATCCTGGGTATTTTCCGCGACCGTTCGCCCGCGAAATAGCGCCGGCGCATGGATACTTTCCAGGCGCTCCTCGAGCGCAGGCTTGCCTCTGCTTTATCTGCCGCCGGTCTGCCGCGCGCCGGTGAAGTCACGCCGGCAGCGGACGCGCGGTTCGGCGATTACCAAACCAATGCTGCGATGGTGCTGGCGAAACAGCGCGGCGAAAATCCTCGCGCGCTCGCGCAGAAGATCGTCCGCGCCATAGAGGTCAGCGACTTTGCCGACAAGCCGCAGATCGCCGGGGCCGGCTTCATCAACTTCACGCTGCGCGCCGAAGCCGTCGCGGCGAAGACGGCAGCGCTGCTGAATGACGACCGCCTTGGCGTCGCGCGCGCCGACTCGCCGAAAAAGATCGTCATCGACTTCAGCTCGCCGAACGTCGCCAAGCCGATGCACATCGGCCACATCCGCAGCACCGTGCTCGGCGACGCGCTCGCGAGGATCGCTGAGTTCCTCGGCCACGACGTCATCCGCGACAATCACATTGGCGACTGGGGCACGCAGTTCGGGATGGTCATCTGGGGCTGGAAGAACTTGTTAGACCGGGACGCCCTCGCGCGCGATCCGATCGCCGAGCTCGTCCGCATTTACAAAGAGACAAACGAGCGCGCGACGGCCGATCCCGCGATCCGCGAAGCGTGCCGCGAGGAATTGGTGAAACTCCAGGCGCACGAGCCGGAGAACTACGGCATTTGGAAGCAGTGCGTGGATCTCTCGATGCAGGAGTTCGCGCGCACTTACGAGTTGCTCGGCATCCGACACGACATTGTCTGCGGCGAGAGCTTCTACAACGACCGCCTCGCCGGTGTCGTCGAGCGCCTGCTCGCGTCCGGCATCGCCGAGGAGAGCGAAGGCGCGATCGTCGTTTTCTTCCGCGACGTCGCCGAGCTTGCCGACAAGCCGATCATCGTGCGCAAGAAAGACGGCGGCTACAACTACGCTACCTCCGACGTCGCGACGGTCGACTACCGCGTGCAGGACCTGAAACGCGACACCTGCTGGTACGTCGTCGGCGCGCCCCAGACGCTGCACTTCCGGCAGATCTTCGAGATCGCGCGCCGCGAAGGCGTCACCGCCGACCTGCGCCACATCCCCTTCGGCAACATCCTCGGCGAAGACCGCAAGCTCATGAAAACGCGCGCCGGCGAGAGCGTCCCGCTGCGCGAAGTCCTGGATGAAGCCGTCGAGCGCGCCCGGAAGATCGTCGAAGAAAAGAACCCCGACCTCGCGGAGGCCGAGCAGCAGGAAATCGCGCGCAAGATCGGCCTCGGAGCGGTCAAGTACGCCGACCTCTCGCAATACCGGATGACCGACTACGTCTTTTCCTGGGACAAGATGTTGTCGTTGCACGGCAACACCGCGCCCTATCTGCAAAACGCCTACGTCCGCATCCAATCCATCTTCCGCAAAGCGGGCGAAGTCCCGCCGAGTTCCAACATCTCGCTAACCGAGCCCGCCGAGCTCGTCCTCGCGAAACGCCTTTGCCAATTCGCCGAGATCGTCCCGACAATCCTGAACGACTTTCGGCCAAACATCCTCGCCAACTACCTCTTCGAGCTGGCGAACAGCTTCCACGCGTTCTACGAAGCGTGTCCCGTCCTGAAATCCGAAGAGCCTGCGCGCAGCTCACGCCTCGCGTTATGCCGGCTAACGGCAAAAACGTTGCAGCGCGGCCTCGCTCTTCTCGGCATCGAAGTCCCGGAGCGAATGTAGCCGGCGTGTTCGCCGATCTCGACGCAGGGCGGCGGCATTGGTTAGGCTGATCGCATGAACCGCGTATCGGGTTTCGTCTCGCTCCATCCTTACTTCAAGGTGCCGCCGGACAAGCTGCAGATGTTGAAGGATGTGTTGCCCGAGTTTGTCGCGAAGACGAGCGCGGAGACGCAGAATCTCTTCTACGAGTTCACGATCAATGGCGACGAAGTGTTTTGCCGGGAGGGCTACGTCAACGCGGAGGCGTTACTCGAGCATCTCGGGAATGTGGCCGCGATGCTGGAGGCGACCCTGAAGTTCGCCGAGCTGATCCGCATCGAAGTGCATGGGCCGGCGGCGGAGCTCGAGAAGCTGAAGGGACCGCTCGCGCATCTGAATCCTGCCTGGTTCGTTCTGCACCGCTGCTAGTCGGGTCGGCGGGAGCGTGAAGACCTTCGGAACACGATGAGCTCTTACTCATTGCAGCCGGTGGGCTTCATTCGTTCTACCCTGAAGACGCGGGAAGAGGCGCCGCGGCAGGGACCGGAAGGCGCGCCGGATGCGTGGCTCCAGATCGAACCGCAATTTGCCGACGCGCTCGTGGGCATTGAGGTCGGGCACGAGCTGATCGTCATCACGTGGATGCACGAGGCCGATCGCAGCGTGCTGAAGAATCATCCGCGCGGCGACGAAACCCGCCCGATCACCGGCGTGTTTTATACCCGCTCGCCGGCGCGGCCGAATCCGCTCGGGCTGCATCCCGTCACGGCGCGTGAGATTGACGGCACCCGCTTGAAGATCGGCCCGATCGAGGTCTTCGACGGCACGCCGGTGGTCGACATTAAGTCGGGATCGACGCGCGCTGACGCGTGATCGACGCGGAACGGAACGACGTTACGGCCTTTGGCGATCGGGCGGATGACTTTCGCGATCAAAGCAGATATTCGCGATCCTTCGGCTGAGACGTTCGCGTTCGCAGCGCAGAAGACAATGTATGGTGGCAAGCACATCGCGACCGGCGATTCGATCTTCATCTTCGCGAGCGAGAACGAAGGCGGGCCAGGGCTGATCG
>CADDYX010000081.1 GCA_902810735.1 Verrucomicrobiota bacterium
CAGTCAGCTCGACCTGCCGTTTGCCGACACTCTGGCTTTCGTTTCCGCCGATGCTGATGGCAAAGCGAACGCCATTCTGCTCCACAAAATCTACGACGATGGCGCTGTGCGACGGGTATTCCGTTTGTCGCCGTGCCTCCGCGTAGGTGATCGTGCCCTTGTTACGATTGCGATGGACCAGATCGCCCAATTTCGGCGCATAGGCGGATATCTCGTGCGCGCGGAAGATGCCGGTATTGGCGTCGCCATTGGCAATGAAGTCATGGACGAAAACAGCGTGCGTCGGACTAAAATGGAACTCAGGCCGAAGCGCGCCCGCCTGCTTGTAGCACCAGGAGATGAATGTCGCCGACCAGGCGAAATCACGGACGTCGTCGAACTGCGCGAATCCGAGATCGCGGCAATATTGCCGTATACGACTCTCGAGCGGTGGATCTGTTTCCTGAAAGCGGTGCCAGTCGTCGTACTCTTTGTTTGCAATGCCGAGCAGCCGCGTGACGTGCGGACTGAGATTACTCATGCGATCTGCTAGACGCGAACGATTCGCGTTCAGGTGGCGGCAAACGAGTTCTCATCGCGCGGTCGTATTCGGCGTGCCCGGCACCTTGTCGAGGCTCGACGGAGGCGGCTTCGTGCTTTTCGCCGTCGGATCGGCTTCGCCAGGGGGCCGACCGGCATTCCGCAGATTGACGAAGCGATTGAGCGTATCAAACCAGAATGGCGCTCCGAGTGACGCCGCCACCGCAGTCAATCCCCAGCCGAGAATCAGCGCGATGAGGGTAGTGAAATGCTGCGCGAGCCATTCGCGAAACCGCAACCATCGACCCGGCCACCGGCTGATCTCGAAGGGCCCTTTCACGATCTGACCCAGGGTAAAGTGTTTCCCCTCGATCCCGAGCGCTCGTCGCTGCTCGTCATCCCAGCCCATCGGAATGCCGGTGCTGCTGAGCCGGGTGATCGCGCCGCGTAGTTTCGCGTCGGCGTCCACCGCCGCCTCAATTTCGGCGAGGTGTTGCCGCGCTATGTCCTTTGCGTGAGCGTCCGGTGCGGCATCGACCGCCGCTTGCGCGCGTTCGACCGCCACGCGGGACTCTTCCTGTGCCTCTAGTTGCGTCATCGGCTTCTCGCCCGACCGGCTGTAGCTCGTAGCCTGGCTGGCAACGGCTTTGGCGAGGTTCGGACTGACGGAGAGTTCGCGGACGATGTGGATGGTGTCGACGTTCAGGATGGCCGCGAGCGCAAACCCGAGAAGGATCATCCACTTTTGCGCAAAGCGTTTATACCAGCCACCGACGCGATCCATCGTCGCGTTGAACCATCCTTCGACTGCGGCTTTGAATTCGTCCACGTCCTGCTCCGCGACGAGGAACAGGGAATGGAGGCTTTCGCGCAGTCTTCCAGCCGGAAGCGCGTTAATCCATTTTTCGATGTTCGCAGCCGTGTGCTCGACACCGGCCGGGCCGAACAACTCGGCGCCCAGTGCCTTGGTGACGGCGAGCAGTTCGGATGGGTGCGCGGCGGCAGCCGTGAACTGCGCGTTTAACCTGGCACTCACGGCATTATAGCTTGCCGGTAGTGCCGCGATTGCCTGCTGGATGGTCGCGCGCGCGTGAGCAAGGCTGGCGTCACGCTGTTCGGCCGGGATCGTCTGATCGCGTACGAGCGTTTCGAGTTCGCGCGCGATGCTGCCGAGGAAGAGAGTGGACCACGCGTCCCGCGACGAAATGGGCGCCGGCACGGATCCGGGTGCAGGCGTCGCCGGTTGACTGATGATCCCGAGCAGCGCGGTGACGAACGAACCGGCCGGAATGTACGATGGGGACGATGCGCCGGGCGTATCGGTTCGCGAAAGCGCATTAATCAATCCATGACTGCAGAGCTTCAACGTCATTCCAGTCAGCTTTAGTTCCGACAGCAGGCCGCCGGTGATCCAGCTCTTCCAGTTCTGGCGCCACCGCCGATTCGCCGGGTCCTCCGCTTCGCCGAACAATTCCTGGAGACCCATGTGCAGAAATTTTGCCCGCTGGTCGAACTTCGAGAGGATGACCTCGTTCAGAGCCGAGACCACGAGACTGAAGAGTAGAAAGATAAAGACAGTGCCGATCGCGACGTCGAGAATGGCGGGCATGGCTAATGAGGTCGGTTACGGAATCGCGGAGAAAACCGCCGTGATCATGATGCCGATGATGCTGTTGATGAAGCTGTCGAACGCCGCGTGAGCAAGGCCGGCTGCCTTTAGCGCGTCCATCTTCGCGAGGTCACGCTGGTCCTGCATCAGGTCTTTAAATTCGTCGGCAGTGATGTCACCGGCAGCTAGTTGCTGGCTGTACTTCTTTAAGTCGGTTTCGGCGGCAGTGAGAAATGCTCGCCCATCAGAGATCGCTTGAGACCGGTAGTTCGTGAAGGTGGTCTCGGCTAAGTGGATGATTCCGTGCTCGGCACTCTTGAGGATTTTGTCAAAGTCCATCGTCGTGAAAGGTCGGAGCTACTGGTTCTGCGGGGTTTTGATCTTGCCGCTCTCGAGCTTGATGATGTCGTCGAACTCGCGAGCGACGTGTTCTTTTTTATCAGCGATAAAGGCTGGGCTGAGCGTGCCGGCATCCTTCCACCGCACGAGGAACCGGTTCAAAATGCCATCGGGCGCGCGGAGTACATTCCACGATTCGATTGTGTAGTGGTTAAGGACGCGGCCGTTGTCGTACTCAAACGCCTTGTCCAGTTCACGGTGGAGGTCGGCAATTTCGTCGCGATGACTGGAATAAGCACTGTCGGCCTTACTCATGAGCTCGAGCGTATCGACCTTCGCGCTCGTGGCATGCTCGTAGGCCGCCTGGTCGTAGGTCGAAATTGTCTGGCATCCGCCGAATGCGCCAAGGGTGATTGCCAGCCACGCGACGACAGTTGCCGGTAGATTGTTCGCGGTCGCGGAGCGTTCGTTGCGAGCTTCACCAGGCACGCCGCGAATTAGACCAAGCGCCGCGTCGCGTGCCTATCGGGGAAGTTCCCCTAAGATTTTCTAGAAAAAGTCTGTTGTCCCACCTTGGACGTAAGCTACAACGGTAGCGCGCGCGAAGTTATTCACATGCCCAAAGAGCTACGACTCGATCCGACGCAGCTGCCTACCGCGAGTGACCGGACCGCCGCGCTGCCTCCCCGCTCGAAAATCGCACTGCCGGCTACCCCGCGCGGCAAAGCATACCGCGTCATCATTGTGCACGGAGTGCCGGTGATCCGATATGGGATGCGCCAGATTTTGCAGGAAAGCTGCCGGTTTCGAGTCTGCGCGGAAACCGACTCGGTGCCGGTAGCACGCTCACTTATTGTAGAGGAAAGCCCGGACGTAGTCGTGCTGGGGCTGACTTTACGCGGCGGAGATGGTTTCGGGCTACTCCGCGATCTGCCGAAACTCAACCCGACGACGCGCGCCGTCGCCTTTTCCCTCCAGCAGGATCGGCGCACGATTGAGCGTGTCTTTCGCGCCGGCGCCTCCGGCTACGTCTTTGTCCAGGATCATCAATCGGAGGTCGCCGCCGCTCTCGAGCAGGTCGCGCGCGGCGAATGTTACGCCAGCGTCGCGGTGCTGGAGAAATTGCGCACCGCACATCAATCCCCGTTCGCCCGGGAGCAGTGCCAATGCGAGGTGTTGAGCGATCGCGAGTTCGAAGTGCTTTCCCTGATTGGTCGCGGATTCGGCGCAAGCAGGGTTGCCGCGGAACTGCGCTTGAGCGTCAAGACGATAGAAACTTATCAGGCGCATCTTAAGTACAAGCTCGGCATCGGCAGCGCGGCGGAGCTAAGTGCGCGAGCGACTCAACTGATGCTCCACGTCGCTCAGCGCGACCTGCAGGCGCGCGCGGAGATGCTGTCGGCGAGAAGGCGCGCTTAGATTATTGCCCTGAGATCGAGCTCAACGTGCGAGGCCGTATCGCCCTTATCGTTTTCGCTTTCGCGTTGCCGCCAGCCATCCTGGTCGGACAGGACTCGAACCCAACGGCGGGTCCGCAGGCAGCTCCGATCGACACGCTGATTCCGTGGCTATTGCGCGAAGACCAGGAACTGAAAGGCATTCCGTTCCCGCAGATAATCTTTGATGCGACGGGCAAGAAGGTGCTCGCGGTCAACCGCCAGGATCCCGTCGATCAGCGCGTGATCAAGGCAATCAGCGACGCGCTCGAGCAGGTGGTGAAACGAATGAATGCGCCAGACAGTCCGATCCAGAGCATCGGTCGCATAAATGAAGTGAGCAGTCATTTCGAAGACAGCACGCGCGAGCTGCTTAACACCATGCCGGGGCTGAGCTGCGACATTCCGCGGACGGCCGACAATCGCGTGCAGCGTTCCGGTTATCCGGATTTGCGGCTGGTCGATCAGCAATCGAAACGCGTCTATTACATCGATCCGAAGCTTTACGCTGTTGGCAGCCGCGATAGCAGCTTCCGCACATTTTATTTCGAACCGAAGGTCGCGACGAACAAAGTGCGTGACGATGCGGTGCACTTTATCGCCGGGTTTGAGCATGAACCGCGAACCGCCGGGCACTGGAATTTCACGCGCTGGGATCTTGTCGATCTCTCGCACTTTCGGGTGAAGCTGAAGGCGGAATTCCAAGGCAGTAACGGCGACATGTATCGGCCGGAAGCAATCGTCGCGACGAGCGCGAAGTCAGATTAAGGCCGCCTGGCACAAGCGCCTCTACGGCTGCTTGCCGGGGCGATGCGCCGGAAGTAATTGTTAGGCGTGATCGCCGAAGCGGCAGAAGCCTTGGAGTTCGACACGATCGACGACGTGCTGCGCGATCTCGCGGCGGGCAAGATCGTGATCGTGACCGACGACGAGGACCGCGAGAACGAGGGCGATCTGGTGATGGCGGCGGAAAAGGTTACGCCCGCGGCGGTCAATTTTATGGCGATGCATGGCCGCGGTTTAATCTGCGTGCCGGTCTCAAACGAACGCGCGGAGCAGCTCGGTTTGCAACGCATGGTCGCGCAGAACCGCGAGATGTACCGCACGGATTTTACCGTCTCGGTTGACGCCGCACATGGCGTCACGACCGGGATCAGCGCGCACGATCGGGCGAAGACGATCCAAACAATCGCGAACCCGAAATCCACCCCGGATGATCTCGTCCAGCCCGGCCACATCTTTCCGCTCCGCGCAAAGGAGGGCGGCGTTCTGCGGCGCGCCGGTCATACCGAGGCGGCGGTCGATCTCGCAAGGATGGCAGGTCTGCAAGCGGCCGGCGTTCTTTGCGAAATTCTGCACGACGATGGATCGATGGCCAGGTTGCCGGAGCTTCTGGAATTCCGAAAGCGACACGGCCTCCGCATCTGCACGATCCGCAGCCTGATCGCATACCGGCGCATTCGCGAGAAGCTCGTCGAACGCGAGCAGATCGTGAATCTGCCGACCGATTACGGCGATTTCGAGCTGCACCTTTATCGGTCGAAGCTCGACGGCTCCCACCATCTCGCGCTGGTTAAGGGCGAGATTTCACCGGACGTGCCGACGCTCGTCCGCGTGCATAGCGAATGTCTCACCGGCGACGTGTTCGGGTCGCGCCGTTGCGATTGCGGCAATCAATTGCACGCTGCACTCCGGCAGATTTCCGAAGCCGGGAACGGCGTTCTCGTTTACATGCGGCAGGAAGGCCGTGGCATCGGGCTCGCGGCAAAAATCCACGCCTACAAATTACAGGAGGAAGGGCTCGACACGGTGGAGGCGAATGCACGCCTCGGATTTGCCAGCGATCTGCGCGATTACGGGCTCGGCGCCCAGATCCTTTTTGACCTCGGCGTGCGGCAATTCCGTTTCCTGACCAACAATCCGAAAAAGGTGGTCGGCCTCGAAGGCTACGGCTTGGAGATGATCGAGCAGGTGCCGATTCGGAGCGAGGCCAATCCGCACAACGCGCGCTATCTGGAGACGAAGAAGTTGAAGATGGGCCATCTGCTCTAACGCAGGCGGTCGATCGGCTTGGCGATGTCCGAACTCGCGCCTCAGCGTCCCGGCGAGAGCATCTCCGCGCGGCGGTTCGCAATTGTGGCGAGCGAGTTCAACCACGAGTACGTCGACGCGCTCGTAGAAAGCGCATCCACGGAGCTGCGCGCGTTATCACGCGGAGCGAATATTCGCGTCGTCCGCGTGCCCGGTGCATTCGAAATCCCGGTGGTCGTTCGGGAGGTGGCGCATGACGCAGATGCCGTCGTCGCGTTGGGGGTGATCATTCGCGGCCACACCACGCATGCCGAGCATCTCGCGCGTTCCGTCACTGACGCGCTCCAGCAGATCGCAATCGATCAGCGCGTGCCGGTCATCAACGCTGTGCTGAGCCTCGACAACGAACAGCAGGCGCGCGAGCGCTGTATCGGGAATCGGATCAACCGGGGAACGGAAGCGGCGCGCGCCGCCGTGCAAATCGCCAACGTGATGGCAGAGTTGCGATCGCATGGGTAAGCGACGCGTCGGCCGGCAAGCAGCCGTGCAGTTTCATTTCTGGCGCGACGCGCACCGCGGCAGCGGGCCGGAGCGGATGGAGGAGTTCTGGGAATTTTGCCCGAGCACTCCGCGCGTCCGGGAGTTCGCGCAGCCGCTGATCGACGGCATGCTCGCGCACCTGCCGGAGATTGACGAGCGCATCAAACGCTACACTGAAAATTACGACATCGGCCGGCTCTCGCCTGTCGATCGCAACGTTCTGCGACTGGCGATTTACGAGATGCTCTATCGCGAAGACATTCCGCCTGTGGTCTCGATCAACGAAGCGATCGAGCTCGCGAAAACATTCGGAGGCAGCGATTCGGGGCGGTTCGTGAATGGAATCCTGGATCGCGTGAAGGACGATCTTTCGCGTCCATTGCGTGAAGCTGCATCTCCGGGCGAAAAGTAGGCGGCGGTCAGCTGTGCATCGCGATGAAGTTCCTCAAGTCGCTGGTCGAGAAATTTGTCGGCAAACCGGTCGATTGGGACGAGGTGGAGGAGTCGCTCGTCCGCGCGGATCTCGGCGTGCCGATGGCGATTCGGATCATGCAGGAACTTCAGAAGCTGGAGACATATCGCACCGTCACGGCGGCCGACGTGAGCGATATCGCGCGCGACGAGATTCGCCGCGTCCTCCCGAAAACGACGGCGCCGCTCGAGCCGCTAACCGGCAGGCCGAAGGTGTTGTTGATCGTCGGCGTGAACGGCACCGGCAAAACAACGTCGACGGCAAAGCTGGCGCACTATCTAAAGAAGCGCGGCCATTCCGTGCTGCTCGCGGCGGCCGATACGTTCCGCGCCGCGGCGATCGAGCAGCTCGGCGTCTGGTCCGAGCGGATCGGAGTTGAGATGATTCGCGGTCAATACAACGCCGATCCCGCGGCGCTGTGTTACGAAGCGTATGTCGCGGCGCAGAAACGCGACGCGCAATTCCTTATTTGCGACACGGCCGGCCGTCTCCACACGAAAACGAATCTGATGGGCGAGCTGACGAAAGTGAAACGCAGCATCGCGAAGCACGACGAAGGAGCGCCGCACGAGACGCTGCTCGTCGTCGACGCCACAACCGGCAGCAACGCAGTCGCGCAGGCGCGCGAGTTCAATCAAGCGATCGGCCTGACCGGTTTGATCGTGACGAAGCTCGATGGCAGCGGCAAAGGCGGCGTCGTCGTCGCGATCCAGGACGAGCTTGGAATCCCGACGCGTTTTGTCGGAACGGGCGAAAAGCTGGAGGACTTCGCGTTGTTCGATGCGAAGGAATTCGTCGGCCAGATGATCTGATTCGTGAGCACCGAAATTAAAGCTGCGGCGACTGAAGATATCACCGCCATTCCCCCGCGCGGCCTGCGTGGATTCGTCGCGAAGTTCACCGTTCTCCGCGGCGCGCAACGCGAGCTCTGGCTCACCTTCGCGATCAAATTCCTGATCTACACCGCCTATTCAGTCACGAACAAGACGATGGTGCTGTGGTTGTCGAAGGACCTCGGGTTCAGCGATCAATCGGCGGGCGCGCTGGTCGGCTGGGTCTGGGCGCCGGCGATGACTGTCTTCACCCTGCTCGCCGGCTCGATTACCGATGCCATCGGGCTGCGCCGCACGTTTTTCCTCGGCGTCGCGATCTGCACCGTGGCTCGGACGGTAATGATCACGACCACGATCCCGTGGCTCGCGCTCACGTGCGGTGTTCTGCCGCTCGCGGTCGGCGAAGCGCTCGGCACGCCGGTGCTGCTAGCCGCGACGCGGTGCTACTCAACCACTGCGCAGCGCTCGATGTCGTTCTCGATCATCTACATGATCATGAATGTCGGTTACATCGCCGCCGGCTGGATCTTCGATTACGTGCGGCAGATCAGTTTTCGGTTCCGCGTCTTCGGCTTCGAGCCGACAACGCATCAGCAGCTGTTTCTCGTCAGTCTCGCGTTCGAGATTCTGTTGTTCCCGACGATCTATTTCCTGCGTCGCCGCGCTGAACCGCGCGATCGCGAGAGAGCGAACCTGCCCGCGACATCAGGATTTTGGTCTCGCCTCGGCGCGACCGTGCGGCAAAGCGCCGCGGAGACGGTCCAGCTTTTCGGCCGGCTCGTCGGCCAGTCGGGTTTCTACCGCCTGCTCCTGTTCTTTCTCCTGATCGGCTTCCTGAAAGCGATCTTTCTGCAGATGGATTACGTGTTCCCGAAGTGGGGCGATCGCGAGTTGGGATTTCACGCGCCGGTGGGCAAACTCTCCGCGATCAATTCGATCGTGATTATTCTGCTCGTGCCGATCGTCGGCGCGCTCACGCAGCGTCTCGCCGCCTACCGCATGGTCGTGATCGGCGGCATCATTTGCGCCGCTGGCGTCTTCATTATGGCGCTGCCGACGGACTGGTTTTCAACCGCGGTGAACACCGGCTTCGGGCAATGGCTGGGCCACGCTTATCTCGGCGTCACCGGAACGATCCATCCGTATTACATCATGGCTGCGCTTTATCTGACGGTGTTCTCGATCGGCGAAGCGTTTTATTCGCCGCGGGTTTACGAATACGCGGCGGCCATCGCGCCTCCGGGCCAGGAAGCTTCCTACGGCTCGCTTGCCTACCTGCCATTTCTCGTCGGCAAACTTCTGGTCGGCACAGGCGGCTGGTTGCTCGCAGCGTTTTGTCCGGAAAATGGGCCGCGCCACTCCGGCATGATGTGGCTTATCTTTGCTTTGGCGGCGTCGGTTGCGCCGATTGGATTGCTGCTCTTTCGCAATGTAATCCGTGTCCCCGAAGCAGGGCGCGACGGATAAGCTCGTGAACGAACGCGTGAAGCGCGTTGTCGAATGAGCGACATGATAAACACGCCACGTCTTCGCGGATTCAACACGAGTGCGGTCGTGGTGGCTGCGGTCGCTATCGGGTTTATCACCTTCGCGCGACTGCATGCGCAAACTCAGGCAGCACACAAAGATATGAGCACGACGACTGGAGATGCGGAACTGCGCGGGCGGCTGACGAAAGAGCAGTATTACGTTACGAAACAGAACGGCACCGAGCCCGCGTTCCGAAACGAATATTGGGATAATCACCGCCCTGGCATTTACGTCGACGTGATCAGCGGGAAGCCGTTGTTTAGCTCGACCGACAAATTCGACAGCGGCACAGGCTGGCCCAGCTTCACCAAGCCGATCGATCCGGCGCAGGTGGTCGAGAAGAGCGACGGCACATTCGGAATGGTGCGCACCGAAGTGCGTTCGCGCGAGAGTGACGCTCACCTCGGTCATCTGTTCGACGATGGCCCGCGTGACAAAGGCGGCATGCGCTACTGCGTCAACTCTGCCGCGCTCCGGTTCATTCCGGTTGAGAAACTGAAGGACGAGGGCTACGGCGAGTTTCTGCCGCTCTTCGATCAGAAGAAATAGACGCCGGCGGCACAAACGGCCGCAAGTTGCTCCGCCGACCAGCGCGTGAACTGTCAGCGCTGAATGGCGCACAGAGCATCACATCAGAAGCGCGAGGATCGCTCCGGCCTGGTCGCGGGAATCGCGGCGTTCGGTCTGTGGGGCGTCATTCCGATTTATTGGAAGCTGCTCAAGTATTTGCCGGCGGCGGAAATTCTGGCGCATCGATTCGTCTGGACGACGCTGTTCCTGATCGCGCTGCTGAGCTGGCAGCAACGCTGGCCGGAAATTCGCCAGATCACGCAATCGCGCGCCGCGCTCACCTACTGCCTCACCAGCGGCATCGCGATTTCGGTGAACTGGCTCACGTTTATCTGGGCGGTAAACGCCGGTCGGATCGTCGAGACCAGCCTCGGCTATTTCATGACGCCGCTCGTGAACGTGCTGTTCGGTGCGGTGTTTCTGCGCGAGCGGCTGACGCGCATTCAATTCGCTGCCGTCACCCTCGCAGCGGTTGGCGTGCTGACACTGACGTTCGGTTACGGCAAATTCCCGTGGGTCGCGATCGTGCTCTGCACTTCATTCGGACTGTACGGACTGCTGCGAAAACAATCCGGCACCCGACCGATTGCCGGTCTATTCGTCGAGACGACGCTGCTCACGCCGATCGCGCTCGGTTATCTGATCGCGCTGCATTGGCGGGAAGCGCTCATCTTTCCACGCACTGATGCCGCGCACGCGCTGCTTCTCTGCTCGACCGGCATCGTGACGGCGCTGCCACTCGTCTGGTTCGGTCATGCGGCGCGCCACCTGCGCCTGACGACGCTCGGGTTCCTGCAATATCTCTCGCCTTCCGGATCGTTTCTCGTCGGCGTTTTCCTTTACCGCGAGCCGTTCACGTTTGGGCAACTGATCACGTTCGGCCTCATCTGGATCGGCCTCGCAATGTTTACCGCGGAAGCTGCCTACCGCTGGCGTTCAGGGTCGGCCGAACCTGCTGCTACGCCAGTCGCCGAATCGCCGGCATGATGTAACCTAGGGCGCGATGCGACAGGACGATTTCGACTACGCAATGGAGAACACGCGCGTCGTCGTCGCGCCTGATCAGCAGATCGCGACTTTCGGCACGACAAGTTTCCGGTTCTACCTGATCTGCGAATTGATGGACCAGGTGAACGAGATCCGCGTCCGCAAAGGTCAGCTTCACGCCGAGCGCCCGGAGATTGTCACGCCAGAGCATTTCGTGCGGCTGCTGCTCGAAGGCTTCGGCGAACCGGCGCAGCGATACGCCGACCGGCTGCGCGAATACGCGAGCAACGTCGCGGTCCTGCGCTACGGCTTCCGGTTTCGCCGCACTGATGTCACGGAACACACGATGCGTGACACGCTCGATGCGGTGATCGGACGGACGTGTCGGGAAGCCGAAACAGCCGACCAGATGAGCGCCGTGATTCAGGGCGTAGACGATGCGTGGGAAGTCTGCCTGCTCAAATTCACGATCGATCTGATCGAGCGTTCGTCGCGTTCGAACTTAGGCGACTTTCGACACCGCGGTTTGCTCTAGCTGCTAATTGCGCTCATACCGGCGCATCAGCCGGAAAAATCGCACCGTGTCGCGCATCGGGTGAATGCTGCTGACTTCGTCGCCATACACGGTTGTGATCGGCACCGATGCAATGCGATGGCCGCCGCGGCTGGCGACGATCAACATTTCCGTCTCGTAATCGAATCGATCAGCGCCCGTGAGGATCGCCGGAATGAGGTCGCGGTGCACCATCCGGAACCCGCATTGCGTATCGGGAATTTGGCAACCGCAAACGCCACTGATTTTGCGGCTCATGTAACGATTGACGAAGCGCCGCAGGGGCGGCATTGAGCTGACGTCGTTCATCCGTGTGCCGACGAGAAGCTTCGCGCCGGTGTTCTGCGCGGCCGCGACAAACCGGTCGATTTCCTCCGGCAAATGCTGGCCGTCGCCGTCGAGAATCAGCGCGAAATCCAAACCGCGCTCGAACCAGTGCCGCAGCCCGGTCCGGATCGCCTCACCTTTGCCGCGGTTTTGCGGATGCACGATCACTTCCGCGCCGGCCTCGCGCGCATTCGCCGCCGTCGCGTCAGTGGAACCGTCGTCGACCACCAGCACGTGCTCGAGCTGCGCGCGTGTTCGGCGCACGACATCGGCGATATGTTTCTCTTCTTCGTAGGCGGGAATGACCGCGCCTACACGCAATCCTTCGTCCATCCGCTATCGCACGACCGGATGGAAATCGGCGGCGTGATAGGAGCTGCGCACCAGCGGCCCGGAAGCGACGTGCGCGAAGCCCTTCGCCTTCGCGATCTCGCGATAGGCCTCGAATCGCTCGGGTGGAATGAATTCGACCACCGGCAAGTGCTGCGGCGTCGGGCGCAAATACTGTCCCAAGGTCAGGACCTCGCAGCCAACCTCGCGCAGATCGTCCATCGTTCGAAACAGCTCCGGCTCGGTTTCACCAAGACCAAGCATCACGCCGCTTTTGGTCACGGTTTTCGGCGACAGCTGTTTCGCTTTTCGCAGCACGTCGAGCGAGGTGCGGTACTTCGCGCGCGACCGGACCAGCGGCGTCAGCCGTTCCACCGTTTCCATGTTGTGGTTGAAGATTTCAGGCGCGGCGTTGAGCACGATTTCGATGCACCAATCCTGCGCGTGAAAATCCGGGACGAGCACTTCGATGATGATCGACGGATCCATTTCCCGAATCGCGGTAATCGTCCGCGCGAAATGATTTGCGCCGCCATCTTTGAGATCGTCGCGCGCGACCGCCGTGATCACCACATGCTTCAGCCGCATGCGCCGCACTGCTTCGGCCACGCGCTGCGGCTCATCTTCCTCGAGCGCAAACGGTTTCGCCGTTGTCACCGCGCAAAAACCGCAGGCCCGCGTGCAACGTTCGCCCGCGATCATCATCGTCGCCGTGCCCTGGCTCCAGCATTCCCAGCGATTTGGACATTGCGCGCTTTCGCAAACCGTGTGCAAACGCAGATCGGAAATGAGTGCCTTGGTCGAAAAGAAAACCGGACTCGACGGCAGCCGCACCTTGATCCACGGCGGCTTCTGCGCCTGGTGCAACGCCGGATCGATCTTGGCGCACGACATCGGTGCAGTTATCGCGCGGGAATCTCGAGGCGTCAAAGCTGACGCCGGCCGGAAAGCGCCTGGTACAACGTCAGCTCGTCGGCGGATTCGAGTCCGCCGCCGGCGGGCAGGCCATGCGCGATTCGGCTTAACGTGACGCCGGTCGGTTTTAGCAGCTCCACCAGATAG
>CADDYX010000082.1 GCA_902810735.1 Verrucomicrobiota bacterium
GAGCACGACGTTCTCGATATCCGCGATGCTTTTGAAATAACCGCGGCCGCGCACGTAGTATTCCGTCGTCGCTACTTCGAAAGTCTTGCCGCCGACGTCGCCTTTGCTCCTGCGGATGCGACTCACTACGTCGCTTAGCGGAATCCCGTAAGCGGCGAGCGCATTCGGGTCGAGATCGACCTGGTATTCCTTCACAAACCCGCCGACCGGCGCGACTTCCGCGACGCCTTTCACCGATTCGAGCGCGTAACGGAGATTCCAATCCTGCAGCGACCGCAGCTCGGCGAGATTGTGTTTCCCGCTGTCGTCGACCAACGCGTACTCGAATACCCATCCGACGCCGGTCGCGTCGGGACCAAGCACCGGGTTAACGCCTTCAGGCAACGAACCGCGGATCGAATTCAGGTATTCAAGAACACGCGAGCGTGCCCAGTAAATGTCAGTGCCGTCTTGAAAAATGACGTAGACGAACGATTTGCCGAACATCGATTCGGCGCGGACGAACTTCACTTTCGGCGCGGCGATGAAAGCGGACGAGATCGGATAGGTGAGTTGATCTTCAACGAGATCGGGCGAGCGGCCTTCCCAATCGGTGTAGACGATCACCTGCACATCGCTCAGGTCGGGGATCGCATCGAGCGGTGTGTGATAAATGCCAAACAGCCCGGCACCGATCGCGATCGCGGTCAGCAGGAAAACGAAGAACCTGTTGCGCGCGCTCCAGTCGATCAGCCGGTCGATCATTGGGCTAGTGCTTGCTGAAATCAGCCAACGCGCCTTGCACTCGCGCTTCGGCGTCGATAAGGAAATTCGCACTCGCCACGATGCGCTCGCCTTCGTTCAGCCCGGACTCCACCGCGTAGGAATCGCCGAATTGGCTGCCGAGTTTCACTTCGCGTGGCTCCAGCTTGCCGTTGCCTTTATCGACGAACGCGATGTTGCGTTGCCCGGTCGGCATGATCGCGCTGACCGGAATTGCGAGCTGCTCTCCGCTCGCCACCGACAGCGCAACATTCGCGTACATTCCCGGACGCAACTTGAAATCCGGATTGCTGATATCGATGCGGACGCGAGTCGTGCGTTTAGTCGGTTCAACGAACGGATTCACGACGGCGACTGCGCCGTCGAAGGTCGCATCGGGAAATGACCTGCTGGTGACCGCGACTTTCTGCCCGGTCTTGAGTGCACCGAGTTCGCTTTCGTAGAAATCGGCCCAAACCCATACAGTTGAGAGATCGGCAATGTCGGCCAGATGATCGCCGGTCTTCACGTTTACTCCCTGATGAGCCGGCAATTCCTGAACAACGCCACGGAACGGCGAGCGCAGCGTGATCGTGTCCGTCGCCGTGCGCGTTTTCTCCAACTCGGCGATTTGCTCCGGCGTCACGTTCCATTGCTGCAAGCGCGCTTCGGCGGCGGTTATCAAACGCTGCGGCGTCGCGCGCGCTTCCGGCGTTCGCGCGTGGTCGCGCATGCCTGCCAGCATGACGAGCTCGCGCGCGGTGGTCGCGAGCTCAGGGCTGTAAATCGAGAGCAGCGGCTCGTCTTTTCCGACGATCTGTCCGGCTGACGCGACGAACAGTTGCTGCACGTAGCCATCGGCGCGCGCGACGAACGCCCAATGTTTCTGCAAATCGGCTTCGACCGTGCCGACGGCGCGAATCTCTTTCTCCAGCGGCTTGCGTTCGACCTTTGCGTAGGTGACGCCGATCTGCTGCTGACGTTGTGTCGGGACAATGAATTCGCGATTGCCGGGCGGCTGAGCCGTCGCGGTGCCGCCCGTGTTCTTCTTCACCGGCACAAGCTCCATTCCACAGATCGGACATTTACCCGGCGCTTCCGCATGCACCGACGGGTGCATCGTGCAGGTGTAATAATCGATGTCTGCCGGTTTCGATGGCCGTCCTTTCGAACAGGCGGCGAGGAACGCGAGCGCGAACACGGCGATGATATTGATGCTGGTTTTCATTTGTTGGTGTGGCTTTGGGTTCTTGGAAAAATGTGGAGATCGGCGCCGACTACGGCTTCCAATTCGGCAAGCGCGGTCTGGTAGTCCTTGAGGTGTTCGCGCGCTTCGGCTTCGAGCTCGCGCAAGCTGCGTTGCGCAGCGATCCAGTCCGTAAAAGTCGCTTTGCCGGATTCGTAGGCGAACTGGCTCGCCTCGAATGTCTGGCGGGCCTGCGGCACGAGCTTGTCGCGGAATAGCTCGACGTGGTGATGCGCGGTCTCGACTTTCTGCAGCGCGTCACGCAGCGCGCCGATCGCTTCGGTTTCGCTGCGTTCGAGCCCGGCTTGCGCGGCGGCGACGCTCTCTTTCGCTTCACTGACGCCAGCTGAATATTTTCGTGGGTTCGCCCACGGGACGCTGAACGCAATTCCGGCGTCGACTTCGCTCAGGTCGCGAGCGGTGTCGTTGTAGCGCTGCCCTTCGATTTTGATCGACGGGTCGGGAATCCAGGCACGGTGCGCGAGTTGTAACTTCGCCTGTTCCGCGGCGAGCCGCGCACGCGCGGTGCGAACTTCGGGACGGTCCGCAAGTGTGCGCGCGCGAAGCTCGTTTATTTGGAACTCGCGGTGCGCGACTGCCGCATCTCCGGCGATCGCGACCGGCGCGAATGCGTCGCGGTTCATCACAACATTCAGTTGTGATTGCGCCGTGGCGACGTTTCGCTCCAGGTCGCGGCGCGCTTCGAGGAGCTTGGCCGCTTCGGTTTCCGACATGAGAACGTCAGCCGCGTTCTGCGTTCCAACTTTGTAGCGAGAACGGTTGATCTCGGCGATCTGCCCGAGCGACGTCTCGTTGCGCCGATTCAGCTCAATCTGCGCGTAAGCGTTCGCCAGGTTGAAATAGGCGGCGCGCGCCTTCGCGAACGCATCGAGCTCGACCCGGCGGACTTCTTCAAACGCCGCAATCGCATTCCCAGTCGCGATCCGCGCGCGCACGCGATTCTTGCCGGAAATTGGAATCGCCTGCTCGATCGTCAGGGTTTGGTCCGTAAAAGCGTCCGGAGGGATGTCGACGTAACGATGGAGCTTTGAAGTGCCTGCGACGCGCAGATCGTCCCACGCGCCTTGCTCGGTCACGCGTTGCCGGGCCGCCTGCCAATTCGCGAACGCTTGCCTGATCGCGGGATTTCGCTCCGCAACGACGTGCTCTACGTCCCGCAGCGAGAAACGCGTCGCAGAGCTGCCGCTTTCGCCGCCAGCCTCAGTTCGGCCTGATAGAAATGCAAATGTAAGTAATAAGAGAGTGAGTGTTTTCATCGATCCAAACGAACGGTTGAAGTCGAAACGTGCCGGTGAATGGGCACACCTCGGGCGTCAGCGTCCGTGGATCAGATGAGAAACGAGCAGAAGAGCGCGAGCCGCGGCGGCGAGTGACTCACCGACGGCGCCGCAAACCGCGGGGCCGCGAAATGGGGCGTCGGGAGTTCACGCGAGAGCACCGGCAGAGCCGGCGCGATCAGCGCGATCGACTGCTGGGCCACTGTCGAGGCAGTGGTTGGCTGCGTCGGATCCTGCTGCGGCAACGCGCACGACTTCATCGTCGCGCAGCACGCCGTGCAGTGCATCTTTTGCGGTGCCGGCATGCTCATGCCGCACATCGGCGCAGACGCTCGCAACGGCAGCAGTAAAACCGCCACAACAAGCGGGACAGCGATCAAAAGCCGCTTAGCCATCTGCGTGATTCGTAGCACAAGAAGTGCCGCCTGTCGCTTCTGAACGGCGGGTGGATCTAGATCACATCGGCGTAGCCGGCGGGCAGCTTGCCGGCTCTCGCGATCAAAAATGTCCCAGGCTGCGGAACCAGCGCAGCGCGTCGCGCAGATCGGTGCGATTGAGTTCGTGGCCGCCGAAAAAATTCGTGAATCGCACGTTACGGAAGCCGAGATGGATCAATGACCCTTCCGCGTCGCGTTGCGCTTCGGGTTTGGCGATGCCGTCGTTGCGCCCGCTGCTGATCCAGATCGGCACGTTTTTGAAATCCGGAGGCGGCTGAAATGCGTGCAGCGCTTCCGGCATCCGGTCGTCGTTGATCCCGGTTAGAAAGATGCCGACGATCCGCACCGAGCGCATTTGCGCGAAGATCGCGCTTAGCCACTCGGCAGATTTGGCGCCGCCGGAAAAACCCGCGAAGGCGACGGGCCAGCTCTTGGACGCCGGCCAGTCACGATGCAGCACATCAAGGCCCGCGCTGAGAACTGCCACGCGCCAGGAGATCGTGTCGCGCCGCAGGCGAATGTTCGCGTCCGTCGCCACGACGAGCCAACCGTCCTCCGTCGCGGTGCGATAGGCTGGCGCGTCCATCACACTCGTGCGTCCGCTGTCGCTGGTCGAGTTCACGATCAGCACCGGCCACGTTTGACGCGGATTGAATCGCTCCGGCAGGTAAATGAGCAGGCGTCCGGCGGTCGGCTGCGGATTGCCGCCTTGCGCTGCGTATTCACGATTGAATTGCGGCAGCGGGAACCAGACGTCGATTGTCCGCGAAGCAGGAGCAGTTCCCGGCAGAATCGCGCCGGAACTGGTCGCGACGAGGATGATCAGCGAGAGAAGAACGCGAACAAGCGGCAGCTTGCCTGTCATTCGCCGCTTTGCTTGCACCGGCGCCGACGCCCTGCCCGTCGCGGGTTTCAATCGTCTCGTAGCCACTGAATCCGGCGAGATCATAACGCACGTTGAAGATATCGTGCAGCATCTTGAGCGGACGAGCGTTTCACCAGCTCCGGCGTTCTGTATGGATCGTCTGTTTTCGTTCGATCGGCGTCGCGTTTCGCGGAAAATAGAGTTGAACACGGCACATCGCCTGCTGTAAAATCGACTCTCTCGCGCGCGTGATGAAAGC
Organism: Verrucomicrobiota bacterium; assembly: GCA_902810735.1. Lineage (GTDB taxonomy): Bacteria > Verrucomicrobiota > Verrucomicrobiia > Chthoniobacterales > UBA10450 > CADDYX01. The sequence continues at coordinate 4,847 of CADDYX010000082.1, forward strand.
ACCTGTGCAACGTGTCATCGCCCTCTTCGCGGTGTTTTTCGGCATCTTTTGCCTGGTCGTTCTCGGGTTTTGGCTCTTTGGGGAGCATGTATTCTCGTTCCTGCTGGAGCGGTCGCGCGCCTACACGCCGCCGCAGTTCCTCACCTGGCTGAGCCTCGCTTCCGGCGTGAGCACGGCAGCCGTGTTTTGTGTGATGCCGTTCTCGCTCTTCCGTATTGTCCGAGGGCGATCCGACGTGCCGTTCGGCTGGCTCGTTCTCTGTATGGCGGGTTTCCTTTTTCTCTGCGGGCTCAGCGGCTTTATCGGCCTTGCTACGATCTGGACGCACGGTCCGGTGGTGATCTGGTCGCTCGTCTTAGCGCGACTGGCCACGGCACTGCTGTCGGTAGCCACCTTGCTCAGCTTGCGCGCGCTGGTGCCGCGCATCCTCGACATTCCGACGCGGGAACAATGGCTCGCGGTCAACAATGACCTGCTGCGGGCGGCAGCCGCGGCCGAAGCCAAGGACAAGCTGCTGGCGGTGGTGAGTCACGAACTGCGCACGCCACTCGCGCCGCTTCTGGCGACGCTGACCGAGATGGAGCGGCAGGTCGCGTCTTCCGACGATCCTGCTGTCCATGAATGCATGGAAGTGTTGCGCAAGAACATCCGGCGCGAGGCCCGCCTCATCAACGATCTGATCGACCGTCTGGAGCTGCCGGCACCGGAAACGATGCCTGCGCCGGTGGCAGAGAAATATCCCGCGCCGCAGCGGCTCCTCCTGGTAGAAGATCACGTCGACACGTTGCGCACGTTCGCCCGCATCCTGCGGCGGAAAGGCTTCGAAGTTCGCGAAGCCAGCACGGTTGCCGAAGCGATTGATTCCGCGCGCCCGGGCGATCTGTTGCTGTCGGACATCGGTCTACCTGACGGTGACGGTCGCGATCTCATGCGAAAGCTGCGGGCGAGGGGAATTCCGGGCATCGCGATTACCGGCTTTGGCACCGCCAAGGACCGCGAAGAATACCGCCGCGCGGGTTTCTCGGAATCGTTAATCAAGCCGATAGAACTCCATGAGCTAATCAGCGCGATTGGCCGCGTGACCGGTGGCGATAGCGTTAGCGTTTTCGCCGGCTCGAACTAGCCGCTGGCCTTCCGGTGGCGATATTCCCAAGGCCGAGCGCGGCAGCGTGCGTGCCGCAGCGACTAGCCAGCTCGCGCTGTCGCCTGGTTATGTTGCAGATGTACCGCGACTTCGATCTCGCTGGTCTGCGGAAACATGTCGAGCGGCGTGACGGAAACGATCTGGTATCCGTTGCGTAATTGGCCCAGGTCGCGCGCGAGCGTTGCGGGATTGCACGAGACGTAGACCACGGTCGCGGGAGCGAACGCGAGCAGCGTGTCACGGGTGGCAGTGCTCAACCCGACGGCCGGTGGATCAACGAGCACCGCGACATCGGTCGTTGATGCGTTCTGCAGAAGCGCCGCCAGCTCGACGTCCACGTTGCCGTGGATGTAGGTATGATTTGCCGCGGCATTCCTGCGCGCCGCATCCACCGCGAACCGGTCCCATTCGATGCCGACAACGCGATCGAAGTTGCCGGCGAGGCGCTTTGTGAAAAACCCGGCGCCGCAGAACGCGTCGATCAGCAACGCGCCGCGTCCGGGAAAGAAACTCGCCACGAGTTCGCGCAGCGCGTCGGCGACCGCGTCGTTCGTCTGCTCGAAGACACGGGCGCCATCGTGTGCGCGCAAGCTGTAGTGCCCGTCGCGCACCCGACGGCTGCGCACCTCGGCGAGCTTCTCGTTTACCTCACGACACGAGATCGGACAATGAGTGATGTCGATCAGTGTATGACTGTCGCGCCGGTAAAATCCGATCACGCCGTTCTGCGCATGCACGGTGATTCGATTGCGATAGCCGTAGGAATCGGGCGAGCGGACGATCGGCCGCATCGGCAGGTCGGGGAGCTTGCCGAGCCGGCGGAGCACATCGGCGACCTGCCGCGATTTCAACTCGAGCTGATGCTCGTAGCTGATGTGCTGATAAACGCAGCCGCCGCAGACGCCGAAATACGGGCACTGCGGCTCTGTGCGATCCTGCGACGGTTCGAGAACTTCGACCAGCTCTGCCTCGGCACATTGCTTTTTGTCGCGAACTACCTTCGCTGAGACGCGCTCGCCGTCGATCGTGAACGGCACGAATACAGCCTTACCATCCAAGCGCGCAACACCGCTGCCGCCGAATGCGATGTCGGTGATCTGTAGCTCGACAAGTGGTGTCATCCCGAGCGCAAGCGAGGGACCTCACAACCGGGTGTTTGCGCGGTCCTTCGCTTCGCTCAGGATGACAGCGGAAACCGCGAAGGTGTCAATATTGCCGCGAGTACGAATACTTCGACTCGAATCCAAGCTCCGGCGGGAATTCCTGATAGCCGGCGTGGATGTACGGCACATCAGGCGGCAACGCCGGATAGTACGTGCCGCGCACAGCAGGAAAGGGGAACGTCACGATGTCGAAGATGCCGGTGTGAAACCGCATCCAGGCGCGACCAACCCCTCGGACGACGCCGTATCCGCCGGCCGCGGCGTTTCCTTCTCGATCGTTGACCTGCGCGATCGTGTGCGGGATTTCCGACCAGCCAAAAAGCACGTTCGAAACGCCGCGGCCGAGCTTGCGTGTTGGACCGTAGTCATTCGATGGCGGATCCTGAATGTCGGCGAAGCAGATTGAGCAAAAGCCGACCACGAGCGCGAAGACGAGCAGCTTCTTCATAGGCCTGGTTGCAGTGAATCTTTTTGCGCCACGCGACGCAACATCTCAGTTTCGCGGCTCGGCCGGTGCGCGGCCTTTTGTCGCGATCATCGACGCCGTCATCGTCACCGCGAGCACCGCGATGATGATCGCCAGCGAAATCCAGTTGGGGATGTGAACGTAATCGGCAACGATCATTTTCGTCCCCACAAACGCGAGGACGATGGCGAGGCCGGTTTTCAAGTAGATGAAGCGGTCGACCAAATGCGCGAGCAGGAAATAGAGCGAACGAAGCCCCAGGATCGCGCAGATGTTCGACGTGTAGACGATGAACTGGTCGGTTGTAATCGCGAAGACTGCCGGGATCGAGTCGACCGCGAACACGAGATCCATCACGTTGATCAGGATGAGCACGATGAAGAGAGGCGTGAAACACCAACTGTTCTCTACACGGGTGATAAATCGCGACCGGACGTAGTCCGAAGTCATCGGCAAGGAACGGCGGGCCAGGCGGACCATGAAGTTCTTGTCGAGATCCATTTCCTTTTCGCCGCCGAAGAGCATCCGGATCGCGGTGACGAGAAGGAACAGTCCGAAGAGGTAAAGCACCCAGTGGAACCGCTCGACCAGCGCGATTCCGAGCCAGATCATCAGACCGCGCATCACGAGCGCGCTCAAAATTCCCCAGAGCAACACGCGTTGCTGCGCCCGCGACGGCACTTTGAAGTACGAGAAGATCAGGACGAAAACGAAGATGTTGTCGACGCTGAGCGAGTACTCGATGACGTAGCCGGTGAAGAAGTCGACCGCGGCGTCGGCGCCCTTCAGTTGCCACACGATCCAGTTAAATCCGAGAGAGAGCAGCACCCAGATTCCGCTGCGAACGATCGCGCCGCGCATCGAGATATCGTGCGTGCGATGCCGAAAATTGATCAGGTCAATCGCGAGCGCGGCGAAGACGCCGAGGTGAAAGGCGACCCAAAACCAGATGCTCGTCGACACGGCGGCAACGGTTTCACGGCGACTGACGCGCCGCAATGCGAAAGGCCGCTTTGCAGGTGCTAGCCGAATGCTACGTTGACTGCCCAGCATGGACGCCGAACTCGAGAAGCTTGTTGAATCCGGAAAGCTGACGTCGCGTCAGGCCGAACAACTCGAGCAGCTCAAGCCCGGCACCTATTGCCTGCACAAAAGCTGGGGCTTCGGCCGCGTCGCCGAATGGAACCTGCTGCTCAACCAGATCGTGATCGACTTCACCGGCAAGAAAGCGCACCCGATGCAGCTTCCTTACGCAGCCGATAACCTGACCCCGATCTCCGCTGAACATTTTCTCGCCCGCAAAGCCACCGACCTGCCCGGTTTAAAACAGCTGCTGAAAAGCGATCCCGCCGCGGTGATGCGCAATGTGCTCGAGAGTCTCGGCGGCTCGGCAAATGTGAATCAGATCAGCCAGTGGATGGTCGGCGATCTGATGAATGAGGCGGAATGGAAACGCTGGTGGGACTCGACCAAAAAGCTGCTCAAATCGACCGGCTACTTTTCGGTGCCGACGAAAAAGACGGAGCCGATCCAGTTGCGCGGCGAAAAGGTCTCACGCGCAAATGAGCTGATCGCGTTTTTCAATCAGGCGCGCCAGCCGAAGGAGCAGGCGGCAGCCCTCGATCAGATCGTTAAACACCACAGCGAGTTCGATGAGCCGGAAGCGCAATTGCAGCCGGTCATCGCCGCGATCGAACAAGCCGCCGAGCGTAACCAGCGGCTGAATCCGGCGCTCTCGTTCGAGCTCGTTCTCGGGCGCGACGACCTGCTCGAGCGCTGCGCGAAGCTTCGCACAACTCTCCCCGACCTGACGCTGACGCGGTTGATCCGCGATGAGGAAGCGCGACTCGCGACGATTTTGCCGAAGCTGCCGGCTGGGAAGGAACGCCGCGTCCTCGCCGCGTTGCCCGCTGCGCTTGGCGAAGCCTGGACGACCCGCGCCTTGCAGCTGATGCAAAGCCATCACGCGCGCGCTGTCTCGCAACTGCCGCGCGTTTTTTCGGAGAACGGGCAGGACGCGGCGCTGCGTGTGTTTCTCGATCGCGGTATTCGCGAGCACTCGGTCAGCAGCGAAACGCTGCTCTGGCTTTGTCGCGAGCGCGACGGTGAATATCGCGAGCTGATGACGCCGGACTTGTTAGGCGCGATTCTCTCCGCGATCGAACGCGACCAGCACAACGAGACCAGCCGCGGCAACAAGCTGCGCGATCTGTTGCTCGACGATCGCGAGCTGATTGGCGACATGTTCGCGAGCAGCGAAGTCGGCGTCGCTCGCGACGGGATGCGGCGCCTGATGCTGTCGCCGGTCTTCGACGAACTCACGAAACGCTCGCTGCTCGCACGCATCATCAAATTGCATCCCGAGCTGGAAAGCGTCGTCACCGGCGAACAGAAAGAGGAAAAAACCGAAGCGCTGATTGTTTCCTGGAGCAGCCTCGAGAAACGCAAAGCCGAGTACGAGGAGCTGATCCAGAAAAAGATTCCAGAGAACACCAAGGAGATCAGCGTCGCGCGGTCCTACGGCGATTTGCGGGAGAATTTTGAGTTCAAAGCGGCGAAGCAGATGCAGGCCGTTCTGATGCGCCGCAAAACCGAGCTCGAGCAAATGCTGCACAATGCGCGCGGCACCGCATTCGAGAATCCCGATACGAGCAAGGTTTCGATCGGCACGATCGTGACGCTGAAATCCGCGTCCGGCGATTACGAGCGCTACAGCATCCTCGGCGCGTGGGACGGCGATCCGGAGCGCGGCATCATTTCCTACAAGACCGCGATCGGCCAGGTGCTGCTCGGCAAACCGGTCGGCGAAACCGTGACATTGAACACCGACCACGGCACCGGCGATTACGAGATCGCCGCGATTGAGCCGGCGCCGGTCGATGTTGCGCCATCCGACGAGCCCGCCGACGCCGTACCGGCGGAAGCGGTCGGCGCGGAGTAGATTCAGTCTGTCGGAGGCACCAACGCCGCGAACCGCGTCGTCGCTGGCCGCTTCGAACCAGCTACTTCTTCGGCGAAGCGGACGGGCTCGCCTTTTCGTCCTTCTTGTCGCTCGCCTTCACGTCAACGCTCTTGGCCGTCATCCAATAATGGACGGTCACCTTGTCGCCCTTTTTCACATCGCCGTTCACCTTCGTGTTCGAGTCACGCGCGATCTCCCATTTTTCACTGCCCTTCATGACCGTGATCATCTTGTCGCTCACGTCCACAACGGGCCCGGTCACCTGATATTCTTTCGCGCCAAACGCTGTGCTGCTCAACGCCAGTGCCGCCGCGGAGATCAAACTCAATGCAATTGTTTTCATCACGAATGCATTCGGAAGAGAAAGGCGCTCAGGCCTTATCGGTGCGGTGTATTCGTTAGGCGGACAGTTTTTGAAGCGCGTTTCGATAAACCAGCTCTGCCGCCGCGATATCCTCAACCGCCACCCCGACGGATTTGAAGAGCGTGATCTCGTCGTCGGATTGCCGGCTCGGCTTCGCGCCGGCCAAGACCTCGCCGATTTCTGCAACGACGTTCCGTGCCGCGACGACGTCTCCTGATTCCTTGCTCGCGGCTTCCCGCGAGTCGACGTAAGTCTGCGCGATCGCCAACAACGCGTCGTCCAGCTCGCGCCAGTTCGGGCGCGTCGCGCCAACCGCATTGATGTGAACGCCGGGTGATAGCCAGTCGCCGAAGAGAACTGGCGTCACCGCCGCTGTCGCAACCACCACGACATCGGCGCCGCGAACTGCTGCGCGCGCAGATTCGGCGGCTGTCAGATCAAATCGGCGGGCGAACTGGTGGGCGTTGCGCGGACTCCAGGCTCGCACTTCGCGGAACTGCCTCACAATCCGCAATGCTTCGAGATGACTCCGCGCCTGCACGCCGGAGCCGAGAATCGCCAGCACGCAGGCATCTCGACGCGCGAGCACGTCCGTCGCGACCGCAGATGCGGCTGCGGTGCGCATCTCGGTGATCAGTCGGCCATCCATCGTGACCAGCGGCTCGCCGGTTTCGGCGCGGAAGAGCTGAATCATCGCATGATGCGTCGGCACCTCCGCGTTGCCCGGGAAGAAGGTAACGAGCTTCGCGCCGAGCGTGCCGCGCGCCGCCGCGTACGCTGGCATCACTCCAAAAAATCCACGGTGTTCCTCGACCGGGACCACAACACGCACCGGCTGCACGACTTTCCCCGATGAAAGATCGCGCAACGCCTCGGCGATCGCGGGAATCAGCTCGTCCATCCGCAGGAGCGAGCGGACGTCTTCTTCGCTCAGGAACATGACAGCTACTTCTTCTGCTCGTCGGGCGGCGGAATTTTCGTCGCCTGCCACGCGACCGCCTGCCACCTGCCGTCGCGTTTCAAAAACGTGCCGGTGTTCAGATACTTCGTGATCTCGGTCTGCTCACCTTTCCTGGTCGTGCCGACGAGACGGAATGCAACGATGGCGGTCGTGCCGTACTGCTGAACGCGAATGTCTTCCGCGCTGTAGGTCGTGGTGCCTTCCTCCGGCTTCGGCGTGGCCTCGGCGCGCACTTCGCGCATCAAATCGGCCTTGCCCATTCGGCGGCCAGACGAGCCGGTGTAGATAAGGTCATCTGCCCAGAAGCGCTCGTGAATTGCGGCATCGTTGTGCGACGCGCCCGCAAGAAAATCGTTCAGGAGTTTCGTTAACTCGGCAGCGTCTGGCGCGGGACTTTGCGCGGAGGCCGTGACGCATAGCAGGAGCGCGACGAGTGCGGCAGCGAATGGGGTCTTGTTCATCGCCGCGATTCTAATAGCGGAACGACGAAATACGATTCAAACGCCGGACCACGTCGCTCCCACTATGCTTTCCGTTGCCCTTTAATTTAACTTTCGGAGCCGCAACTGACTACGGCGGCGGCAGCTCGGGAGGCTCGATTGGGGTCGGCTCGACCTGCGGTTCGTTATTGTCAGGCCGCAGCGGAATTGCTGGTTGCGCGACGGGTGACAATTGACGGCCCGCGCGCGTCATCAGAACTCCGTTTCGTGTCGTCACATCTTCCACGCGGTAAAGCGCGCCGACGGCGGCAGGACCATCCTTTGCGTCATTCAATGCGGTGTGGCGGAAGAAGCGCGCCATCTCGTCCAGGTGAAACGGACGCGCGCCGCGGCGGCCGAACACGACGGTTTGGCCGCCGGTTTCGTCCACGACGCGGTCGCGTTCCAAGCCGCGCGAGAGGCAAATGGCTTCGCCTTTCATTGGATAGGTCGCGATGAGGTGCGGGTTTGGGCGCGGGCTGAATCCTTGTGCGCCCGGCACGGTGTCAGGCGAGATCAGCTGCACGACGCGGAAACCATTTCGGCCGTCCGCGACGAGCGCGTATTCCGACGCGCTGACGCTGCCGATCTGCACCGCGCGCGTGTCGTTCAATGCGCCGCCGGCATTGAACATCTGATCGAGACGCGGCCGTTCC
>CADDYX010000083.1 GCA_902810735.1 Verrucomicrobiota bacterium
GTGCACATCGATGCCCTGGTGAACGCCATGGTCCTGCAGTGTGCGGATCATCTCCAGTCCGGTGCGATCGCCCACGTGCGCCAGGCGCGGATAACGGTGTCCACCGAAGTTGCGCTGCAAAATGCGGCCGTCGTTCGTCCGATCGAAAACTGCGCCCCACGCTTCGAGTTCGCGCACGCGATCGGGCGCTTCCTTGGCATGCAGCTCGGCCATCCGCCAATTGTTCACGTATTGGCCACCGCGCATCGTGTCGGCGAAATGCACCCGCCAGTTGTCACGATCGTCGACGTTCGCGAGCGCGGCGGCGATGCCGCCTTCGGCCATCACCGTGTGCGCTTTGCCGAGGAGCGATTTGCAGACGAGCCCAACGGAAACACCGGCCGCCGAAGCTTCGATCGCAGCGCGCAACCCCGCTCCGCCCGCGCCGATAACAAGCACGTCGTGCTGGATCGTCTCGTATTCAGCCATCGCGCCGTTCTAGAGCAGCCGCAGGTCGTGCCAGATGCCCATCGAACACATGCGCACGTAGAGATCAGCGAACCCGACCCAGAACAAACTCAGCCACGCCCAGAGCATGTGGCGCCGGTTCAGGCATGAGACGCAGCGATATGCGGGGTACGTCGGTGAACGGGAAAGCTGATCGCGAAAACCGCCGATCAAGTGGCGCAGCGCGTGGCAGCCGAACGTGAACGCCGCCAACAGCACGACATTGATCGCCAGCACGACCGTTCCGACGCCAATACCGAACCCATCCGCGAACCACATCGCTTTCCAGACATCGTAAGTGAGGATGAAGATGAAGATGATCGCGAGATACAGAAAGTAGCGGTGCACGTTTTGCATGATGAGCGGAAAGGAACGCTCACCGAGATACGTTTTCCGCGGCTCACCGACCGTGCACGCCGGCGGGTCAGCCCAGAAAGCTTTGTAGTACGCGCCGCGATAGTAGTAGCAGGTGAGTCGCAACCCGCCGGGTGCCCACAGAATCAAAAGCGCCGGTGAAAACAGCAGCCAGCCCGGCCACCACCCCGGCTTCGGACCGAACCAGGCGTGTGGCGAATCACCGAACAATTCCGGCGAATAGAACGGCGAGAGATACGGGCCGAAATGATAATGCGTTCCCTGAAACGCCGCCCAGGTTGAGTAGATGATGAACGCGGCGAAGCCGGCGAAAATGAGCAGCGGCTGCTTCCACCACGCATCGACTCGCATCGTCTCGCCGAAGCCACGCTGCGGAGGCATCGTTGCGGCGGCTGGCGTCATGCGCGGAGCATCTGCACCGATGCTGCTCGTTTCAAGAAAATCCAGCGTCAACTGACTCGCGCTGACGGTACGAGAATCGCGTCGCGCATGCCGTGGAGCAGCTTTTTATCAGCCGGGACGATCGTCGCCAAGGCTCCGCGGAGTCGCACCCGGTCGAACTCGACAAAATAATATGGGCAGAGACGCACGCGACCGCGCATCGTTTTGATTTCGGCCGAGTCGCCGTCGAAATAGCGGTGCTCGAGCAGTCGCGCTTTGTGGAAGCGTTGCATGATACGCGGCTCGGACCAGAACTTCTCCAGCGCGCCGCTGATCTCGCGCTCCCATTCGTTTTGCGGAACGTCGCTGCCGACGGTGACGCCGCGGCTGCCCCAGCCGAGCGGCGAAAATCCGCTCACCTTCAGGATCAGGTCGCGTTGTTTCTGCGAGAACTTCGCTGCGTCACGCCAGTCGTGAATCTCCAGCCGCGGGATGACGGCATGCTGCGGGAGCGGAGTCGGATCGAGCAGCCAGGTGTAGGGAATTACCTGCTGCAGTTTGAGAAAGTATTTTTCGCCGAGCTCGCGACGCCAGAATTCGCGCAATGGTTGCAGCCAGAACAGCGCGAACCACATCTTCTCTTCCAAGTAGGGCTTGAACGGCGGCGTGACGCGCAGCTCGCGGCGCGCGGCAGCATCCATCAGCTCGCGCACGCGCGGCAAATTTGGCAAATCGAACAACTCGAAAAAGCGGTAAACGTCGCGGCCATTAACGGGCTCGTAGTTCTCCGCATCGGCAACGGCCCAATCCTCGCCGAGCTGCGCGGCGATCCAGCGCATCTCTGGCTTGTAGGTTGACGATTCGTTCGAAATGACGACATCGCCGCCGTTTGGCAGACATGAGCGAAAGCCCTCCAGCATGCCATCAGCGCCGCCAACGATTTCGCTGCTGAACTGCGCGTACGTGCGGTTCAGCCATGCCGTCAGTCCAATCCCGCCTGGGATCGAATCGATTTCCGCGATCGTGAAGCCCTCGTCGGTCAGAATCAAATCGGGGCGAATGACGATGGGTAACTCGTCGCGGAATTGCTTCTGGCGAGAAAAGGCGATGAGCTCCGCGGGTTTGCCGGCGTCGAGATAGGCAGCGATCCACGCCGGCTGTTTGCCGCTCGCGCTGAGCTGGTAGAGCTGATTGCAGGCGCGCTGGAAGACGAAAAGCTGGTGGCCGAGCTGCTCGAGTTCGCGCTCGAATTTCGAATCGATCGGGAACGGCTCGGGCGAGATCAGCCACTCTTTTTCAGCGAACAGGCCCTCGGCGGGAAACGCGCTGCGGATCGCGGAAAGCTTGTCGGTATCGGCGAGCACGAAGCAGCAAACGTTCAACGTCCAACGCTCAACGTCCAACGCTCAATGGCAGAGGCCAGTTCTGCTTTCGATGTCGAACGTTGAATCTTGAGCGTTGGACGTTTGCTTCTGCTTACCGGCCCGCCGCTATCCGTTTCAACGCGAGCTTGACGAGCTCTTCCGCCGTCGTGACGCCTCGCTCTTTTTCCTGCAGATCCCGCACGGCCTTGTGCGCGTCGATTTGCTTGTATCCGAGCGCGATCAACGCCAGCACCGCTTCATTGGCCTGGCTCTCCTCGGCAGTTGGCGCGTGCTGCGCGCTGGCGGCTTCCCACGCGGCGGCAACGCCGAGTTTATCTTTCAATTCGAGCACGATCCGCTCCGCTGTTTTCTTCCCGAGCCCGCTGATTTTCGCCAGCGAGGCCACGTCGCCATTTACGACTGCGGCCTTGAAATTGTTGACGCTCATTCCGCTTAACACCGCGAGCCCGAGCTTCGGTCCGATGCCGCTGACGCTGTTGACCAGCAGGCGAAAGAGGTCGCGCTCCGCGCTCGTCATGAAGCCGTAAAGAACATGCGCATCTTCGCGGACGTGCAGATGCGTGAGAATCCGAACCGCTTGTCCCGGCGGCGGCAAACGATCGTAGCTCGAGAGCGGAATGAACACTTCGTAGCCGACTCCGTGCACATCGATGATGGCTTGCGTAGGCAGCGCCGACGCAAGCGTGCCATCGAGGAAAGTAATCATCGCTGCGAACTACGAAGGCTTCAGCAGCATCGTCAACTCGACGCGCTTTCCTTTGACGAAATTGATCCCGCGCGTGCTGTAGCTTCGCCACGTGGTCGGCACCTCTGGATACAGTTTTTGCGCGAGCGCGGTCGGCAGCACGACGAAGCGCGCGCCGCGCGCGTCCATGAAAATTTTGACTGTTGCCGGATCGAGCTTCGTGAACCAGCCGTGCGTGCGGCTTCTGAAGTACCAGACGAGACTCGGCTCGATGTAGTCGACCGCGCCGAATTCCATCTCCGGCCGCAAATCGCGCTCGCTCGATCGAAAGAGCTGCGGGCTCGGGAAAAAGCGCGCAGCCATTGGAAATCCGATCAGCGCCGCGATCAAATACACGACCGTCGCAGCGATCGCCGCGGGTTTCAGAAAACGCTCGGTCGCGAGATGCCGCGCGGCGAGGAGTGCGATCAGCGGAAAGGCCGGGAGCGTGTAGTGCAGCAGCTTGGTTTTAATCAGCGTGAAAATCAGGAACACGATCAGCGTGCCGGCGATCAGGTAATTGTCTGTCCTGTCGCGCTCGTGCCACAGCCGTTTGACGAGCCTCGGCAGCTTGATCGACCACGGAAAGAAGCTGACCAACACCGTCACGAAATAGAACGGTAGCAGCGCGAGATAGGCGCCGGCCGAATTCGCCCCATGACCTTCCATCGCGCCGAACGATCGCGCGACGACATGTTTTCCGATCCCGACGTTGAAGAATTCGCCGCGCGTCCGAATCAGGGCCGGTATTCCCCACAACGCGACGATCCCGACCATCAACACGATACCACCGACGCCGCGCCAGAACGTAGCCGCGCTCGCCCGCCGCGGCCAACGACTGCGGCTACAGAAACTCGCCGCCGCGACCGTCAGCAGTGGCGTCCACCCGATCGGGCCTTTGGCGAGGAACGCGAATGCCAGCGCGAGGTAGAACACGAGCCACCACACGATGGTGCGGCGTCGCTCGAGCGACTCCCACGCTGCCCAGTGCGCGATCGTTACGAACAGCACCAGCCACATGTCCGCAACCGCCGCTTTGCCGTGGATGAAACTCTGCAGACAGGTCGTGAACATCACGGCCGCCGCGAAACCGACGCGCTCGCCGGCGATTCGGCATCCCCAGGCGAAAATCACTAGTGCGGTGAGCGCCGCGGCGATCGTCGTCGGCAGCCGCGCCGCGAAATCAGTCTCGCCGAAGAAGTGATAGCTCCAGACCTGCGCCCAGTACGTGAGGGGCGGCTTGTCGAAACGATATCGCGCATTGAAATATGGAACGACGTAGTCGCTGCGTTCCCGCATTTCGCGCGATGCTTCCGCGAAGCGCGGCTCGTCCCGATCAATGAGCGGCAAACTCCACGTGCCGGCGAGGTGAAACAGCAGCGCGCCGAGGAAGAGGAGCGCGCAATTGCGGATTGCAGGGTGCAACGGCGAATTCAAAAATAGCCGCTCTGGAAACACAAACGGGAAATCGCCGGCTGCCAAATCCCAGAGCCTTGCGCTGGTGGTATGCCTTCGCCTTCATCGCTGCGGTTGGCATCGTCGCGGCGTTTCAGCTCGATGCGGTGACGCGGATCTGGCTCGTGCAGCACCGCCAGCGAGAACTCTACGGCGCAATGCAGATTGTCAGCCGCATCGGTGACTGGCCGGCTCACGTTCTGCTCGGAGCGCTGCTGCTCGCGGCTGCCTGGTCGCGCGGAAGAGCTGACTGGATGCGAATTTTTCTCGCCATGCTGATCGCCTGTGCGGTGGCGGGTCTGGTTGCGCGCGGGGTCAAGATCGGGACCGGGCGCGCGCGTCCGTCGGTGCAAACTGATCAGGCGTGGAGCGGCCCGACGCTCGCTGCGAAGTATCACGCGTTCCCGTCCGGCCACACCGCGGCCTCAGCCGCATTCTTTGGTGTGCTCGCGTTCAGGCGGCCGCGCATTGGTGCGCCGCTGTTGTTGGTTCCGGCCGTCATCGCGTTTTCGCGGATGTACGTCGCAGCTCATTATCTGTCAGATGTCGTCTGCGCGTTTCTGCTCGGCCTGGCGTGCGCGTGGGTTGTCCACCGAACGATCGCAAATCGGAAATGGGCAATCGCAAATTAGCCGGCGGAGGGGGTGGGATTCGAACCCACGAGAGCTTTCGCTCTGCCGGTTTTCAAGACCGGAGCCATCAACCACTCGACCACCCCTCCGGGAGCGGGTGAGCGCCGGGAGTCTTACACGAATGCCCGGTACGCGACAGGCGATTGTTGCATCGCCTGCGCCTCTTGAGCACCGGTCAGTCGAGCCGGAAAGCCTCTACCAGCGCGATGCCGCTGCCGCCGCCGCTGCCGCGCGCGATAAAGGTATAACGCCCGGCCGGTAGCCTCATCAGAATTGCCGCCTCGCGTTCGTCGCGCGGCGCAATTCCCGTCGATTGGATGTCGGCAGCATTGCCGGCAGCGCGCCAGTTATCGTTGGTGGCAATCTGAGTGCCGTCGGCGTTGTAGAGATCAAGCGCCGGATCGGGAAGCGCATTGTCGACACCGCTTTTCGCGAGCTCCGGCCCGAGCGCGCGGAAGAGGACCCGCTTCGGCTCGTTTCCCTCGAGAATCACGCCACCGATCAGCACGTTGTCGCCACTCGAGGTAAATGCGCGCGATGACAAGTTCGCGATCTCCGGGCCTTTGCCGGGATTCAGGTCGAACACTTCGGCCAAGCCGATGCCGGTCGCTCCGTGTGAACCGCGCAGGATCGCCGTGTACGAGCCGGGTTGCAGTGTCGCAAGGATTGCCGCTTCGGAATCCGAGTGCGGCGCGAGGCCCGCCTGCTGAATCGCGGCGAGATTCGGGCTGGCTTTGTAGTTGTCGTTCTGCTGAAGCAGCGCACCGCTGCGGTTGCGCAGCTGGAGTGCCGGGTCGAGGAGGCGACCGGGCAGCGGTTTGCCATCCGCTTGCAACGATGTGCCGAGTCCGCGCACGACGACCGTCTTCGGCGTCTGGCCGGAAATAATGAAACCGGTGATCGACACCGCGTCGCCGGTGTTGACTTGCGCGCGCGCTGAGATGTTCGAGAGACGTGCTTCGGTTGGCGGGAACGTCAGGTTTTCCCAGTGGACGGGCAACGATCGGAAGCCCGGTCCGGGAAAACGGTAGTCAAACACCTTCTCGCCGCGCGCGCTGAGGCCGAAAATCCGCTGCTGGCCGACATCGTAGTGGGCGAGGTAGTTCAGCGGCGCGTCCTCGTAGACGCTGCTGCGGAATCCGGCTTTCACCGGCGGGTCAGTGACGTACGTCCAGACTTCGGTCGCGACTCGGTTCTTTAGGTCAATCGCGTAGCGACGCAGCGCGCTGAAGCCGCGGTTCTGGCCATACGGTTGGTGGTTCTGACTCGGCTGGCCGTTATCGAACAGCAGCAGCTGATCGTCGGCAGTGACCGACACGGCGTGTTGTCCAGCGGGTGCGTGTGTGCCAGGAGCGAGCGTGAGCGCGTATTTCCGCAGCGAAGGATATTGGTACCACTGCTTGGTCGGGTCGCCGAGGATCCATTTGATCGCGCTCGTGTCGTAATCAATGCAAATCACGAAATTCTCGCGGCTCGAGATGATCAGTGAGTCATCGGATTTGCGATAGGCGGTCGAGTTGTTGTGGAACCAGTCTTCGAACGCGTTGAAGTCGTAACGGCCGTTTGCGTTTCTCACGAACGGCGTCGGATCGTCGCCCCCGGCAATCATCGCTTTGCGAATGATGTCGCCGAGCACCCACTTCTTCAGGATGTTGCCGGATTCGTCGATCTCGACGTTTACAGACTCAACCCAGTCTTCCGTGTTGATATCGAGGATGATGCCGTGCTTGCCGCGATCCATGCTGTGGTGCAGGTCGCGCGCGCCGAGCGTCGCGAGGTCGATCAGTCGTGTGACCGTGCCGTCGAGATCGATCCGGACAACGCCGTTATCGGAGAGGTAAGCAGCGTTGTCGAAAAACCCGGCGACGGAGTGGGCGAAGTCCGCCGTGCCTACCCAACGCACGACGCCGTCCGTATCGATCACCCGCGGTGAATCAGCACAACATTGCGTCGCAACCATGATGAAGTCGTAGTTGAGATCTTTGCTCCGTGTCCGCGGCTTCAAAACCGTGACGTTCTGGTATTCACACGGGTCGGCGTAGTTTGCTGTCGTGATCGTCGTGCTGGCACTCTTGTGCGAGCCGTCGGCGAAGAAGTAGGTGAACGTCACAGCGTTCGTGCGGCCGTCGTAAAGACCGAAGACGGGCACGATGATCTCGTTCGAGCCCCGCGTTGCGTATCCCTGAGCTTCGAGGTAGGCGCGGGTGTAGGTCGCTGCGACCGGCCGGGTGACTGAACCGCGCCGCGGCGCAATCGAAAACTTCACGCGATCGAGGACCGCCGGGTTGCTGACCGTGAGGCTCACCTTGCTGATGAACGGCTTCGCGCCGGCGACCTTGCTGCCGATCGTCACCGACGTGTCGTCAGCTTGCGATGCAGTTGCGACGTCAATCGCGGCGCTGAACAGGAGAAGTGAAAGCAACAGAACCAGCTTTTTCATAGGCAATTGATGTGCGCGGCGGAAAATGTTCGTCAGGCGGCGGCGAGCGTCGCCGCGCTGGATGCTACGGGTCAAGCGGTATTCGACGCAGTTGCCTGAAAAATTCGCGGCTAGACGAGGCGTTATGTTCATGTGAACATCTCGGATGGCTTTGCCGGAGTTCGGAACTTTGTGGCAGCACGTCCGCGAATCTCCGCGCCAGCGTTCTGATCGCGACGATGCATTTCGCGGGCGCGGCGCCTCGATCAATCCCGCCAATCGTTTCGAAAAGCTCCACATCGAGGAGGACCGGAGCGAGCTGCCAGAGGACGAGCACGAGCCCAATCGCGTCCGCACGGTTTACCTGCGCGACGACACGAAGAGCATCATCGCGCGCAACAACAGCCCTGATGTCGGATTTGAGACCAGCGTTAATCCTTACCGCGGGTGCGAACACGGTTGCATCTACTGTTTCGCGCGCCCAACCCACGAGTATCTCGGTTTTTCCGCCGGCGTCGATTTCGAGAGCCGCATCATGGTGAAAGAGCGGGCGCCGCAGCTGCTCGAGGCGGAGCTTGCTTCGCCAAAATGGAAGCCGCAGCTCCTGATGATGAGTGGCGTAACGGATTGCTATCAGCCGATCGAGCGCACGATGCAGCTGACGCGCCGCTGCCTGCAGGTGCTCGCAAAATTCCGAAACCCGGTCGGCCTTCTCACGAAAAACCGGCTGATCACCCGCGACATCGACGTGCTCCAGCAACTCGCGGCGCACAACTGCGTCGCTGCAAATCTCTCGATCACTTCGCTCGATCCTGACCTGCAGCGAATCCTGGAGCCGCGGACCTCGACGCCGGCAGCACGGCTCGACGCGGTGCAACAGCTTCGCGCAGCCGGCATTCCGGTTGGGGTGATGGTTGCGCCGGTGATTCCCGGAATTAACGACCACGAAGTGCCCGCGATTCTGAACGCGTGCGCCAAAGCCGGTGCGCAGTTCGCCGGCTACGTCCTGCTGCGTCTGCCGTGGGCGGTCGCGCCGTTGTTCGAGCGTTGGCTCGACGAATACTTCCCAGAGCGCAAGGCGAAGGTGCTCGGCCGGATCCGACAAATGCGCGGCGGCGAAAAGCTCTACGACTCGCGCTGGCGCAAACGCCAGACAGGCGAAGGCATCTTCGCGGAGCAAATCGACACGATGTTCACCGTGGCCGCACGTCGCGCCGGGATGGGCGAGCGACCGAAGCTCTCGATCGCTTCATTCGTTAGGCCGACGGAGCAGCTGCATCTATTCAGCAGCACCTAGCTGACCGCACGCGGTTGTTTGGCGAGCGAAACGCGGCCGACGATCGACAGCATCAGCAATCCGCCAACGACGCCGAACGGCGCCATGAAGTAGAAATAGTTGCCCCAGCTGCGGTCGAGCAGGTGCCCAAGCAGAATGCCGGCGAGACTGCCGCCGAAATATTGGAAGGAATCGATCACGCCTGAGGCAAAGCCGGCCATTTTCGCGCCGCCAATATCCATCGCCGCGGCCGTACCCAGAATGGAGTGCGTGGAGTTCGCGGTCAGCGAGATCAGCACCAGAAAGAAGATCGCCGTGTTCACAGAGTGAAATTGCGCCGCAACCAGAATGATCACCGTCTCCATGAAATAGAGAGCTGCCGCCACCGGTGCGCGGCGGCCGCCGAACACCTTGTCCGAGACAACGCCGGAGATGAGAGAACCGGCCGACGCGACAAATGGAATTGACGCGGCCAGCACTTGGAATTGCGTCGACCGAAAGTCGACGTGGTGCACCTCGCGCATGAAGAGCGGGAACCATTGGTCAATCCCTTGCCGCACCGCGCCAGTGCATGCGTAGGCGCACGCGACGATCCAGATCGCCGGATTCGTCACGATGATTCTGAACACGTCAGAGACTTTCGCCTGCACGTGACCGCCGGTTTCTTCCTCCGGATTAACCGGCGGAAAACCGGCCTCTTCCGGCGTGTCCTTGACGATGAACGCCATGCAGGTGCCGACGACGAGCGCGATGCCGGCCGGAATCCAGAACAGCCAGCGCCAATGCAGCGGCGGAATGCGAATGAGGCCGAGAAATACGAAGCCGCCGAGGAGCGCCGCGCCCAGATTGTTAATCCCGAAGCGGCCGAGATTGATCATGAAACCAAAAATCCCGGCAAAACCACCGCGCTCGTTGTGACGAAACCAGGCAGCATTGATCTTCACCATTCCCGGCGCGCCGAACGCCTGCATGTAGCCGTCGATCCCGCGGATCACGACGAACAAGCCGAGCAATCCCCAGAACGAGGCGATGCCGAAGCCGATGTTCATCACGATTGTGCCGGCTGCGCCGATCAGCATCGCGCGTTTCCCACCGAACCGGTCGGTCAGCAGGCCGTTGATGATTTGCCCAAACGCGTAGGCGAGCAGGGCGGTCGTGATGATTGAGCCGATCTGCGTTTTGTTGAAATGGAACTCGCTGCCGATCGCGCCGCTGGCCAGCGGGAGATTGTAGCGGCACATGTAAAACGACGTGTAGAGCAAGCCGATGAACGCCCAGTTCAGCCCGCGTCGCGGCCGAAAACCGCGCGGATGCGGGACGATAAACGGAGGGCCGTTGCTCATGCGGCGCTCACCATGTGCAGCGGTGATTGTGGCGACAATCCTAAAACGATGTCGGCTGGCCTTGCTTCCCGCCGCTCTCATCGCACGCTAGCTGCATGTCATTAGCAATCGAAACCCTGCACATCGGAATGCGAGTGCATCATCCGCGCTACGGCGTCGGCGTGGTCAAAGCTCTGACCGAGCACACGGCGGACATCAGCTTCGATGACGCACCGCGCACCGTCGATCCGCAGGTGAGCGAGCTTTCTCGCGCGGAGGCGACGGCATCACTGAGCGAGCTCCAGATGCCGCTGAACAATTTGATTCGCGAAACAGCGCAGGCTGTCGTTGATGCGCTCGGTCTGCAGAAGAGCGACGCGATTGTGGAAGGAATCGCGAATCGCTGGCAGGGCGGCACGCTCGTGCTGAAACCGGCCGACGCGTCGCTACAGGCGAAAGAAGTGCCGCTCGACACCTTCTTTCACAAGATCGTGATGATCCGGAACAATCTGCGAGTGCTCGAGCAGAAGGTGAATGCGAGCGAGAAGCTGAGCGATGGCGATAAATTCGAGATGCAGCAATACATCACCCGCTGCTACGGCTCGCTCACGACGTTCAACATTTTATTCAAGAGCAAAGAGGACCAGTTCGCGACCACCTAGCTGACGACAACCGTCTTCACGTTCACGAACTCGCGGATGCCTTCGGTGCTGAGCTCACGGCCGTAGCCGGATCGTTTCACGCCGCCGAAGGGCAGCCGCGGATCCGAGGCGACCATCCCGTTGATGAAGACCATTCCCGCTTCGAGTTCCCGCGCGAAAAACTCCTGCTCTTCGCCGTCGTTCGTCCACGCGCTGGCGCCGAGGCCGAAGACGCTGTCGTTCGCGATCGCGAGCGCGTCGTGGCGATCGCGCGCTCGGAAGAACGCTGCGACCGGGCCGAAGATTTCCTCGCGTGCAGCCGGCGAGTTGCGCGGCACGTCAACGAGCACCGTCGGCGCGTAGTAGAACCCCGGACCCTCGAGGATTCTGCCGCCGAGCAGGAGCTTCGCGCCGGCCTCGATTGTTTTCTGTACCTGCTCGTGCACGCCGCTGCGGATCTGCTCGGTCGCGAGCGGGCCGATATCGGTTTGCTCGTCCAGCGGATCGCCGACGCGCAGGCCGCGCATGAGTTGGACGAACTGCTCCACGTACCGGCCGTAGACCGATTCAGCGACGATGAACCGTTTCGCCGCGATGCACGATTGACCGGCGTTGATCGTACGTGCGGTGACGCCCGTTTTCGCCGCCGCATCGAGATTCGCGCTCGGCATGACGATGAAGGGATCGCTCCCGCCGAGCTCGAGCACGGCCTTTTTGATCTGTCGTGCCGCACGACTGGCCACCTCCGCACCGGCGCGATCGCTTCCGGTTAACGTGACCGCTTTGACGCGAGCATCATCGATCACCGCGCCGGTCTGCTCCGTATGGATGAGCAGCGCCTGGAATGCTCCTTCGCCGAATCCGGCTTCCCAGAAAATCTGATCAATCGCGAGGGCGCACTGCGGAACGTTGGCGGCGTGTTTGAGCAGGCAAACATTGCCGGCCATGAGCGCTGGTGCGGCGAAGCGGAACACCTGCCAGAACGGAAAATTCCACGGCATAATCGCCAGCACCGGTCCGATCGGGTCGAACCGCACAGAGTTCCGGGTGCCATCGGTGTTCGTTTCAACGGGCTTCAGGAATTCTTCCGCGCGTGTGGCGTAGAACTGGCATGCGCTCGCGCATTTCCGGATTTCCTCACGTGCGGCGCGAATTGGCTTTCCCATCTCGAGCGTGATGGTGCGCGCGAACGCCTCCTCGTCTCTGGTGAGAATGCGAGCCGCCGCGCGCATCAACTCGGCGCGCGTGGTGAAATTCGTCTGTCGATGCCTGTCGAATGCGGCACTCGCGCGGGCGAGCCGATACTCAATTTCGGCCGCGCTTAACGTGTCGAATTCTCGAAGTGTTTCGCCCGTCGCGGGATTCCGCGAGACAATCGCCATGCAGTTCTATAACCGCAGCCCTTTTGGAATCAAAAATCGATCGAGCAAATCGAACAGCCACTGAACGAGCAGCGCGAGCAATGCCGCCGGGATCGCGCCCTGCAGGATCGTGCGGTTATCGTTCAAATTGAGGCCGCTCAGGATCGGCTCGCCGAGTCCGCCCGCGCCGATCAAAGCGGCGAGCGTGGCGGTGCCGATGTTAATCACCGCGCTGGTTTTGATGCCGGCGAGAATGGTGCGCGACGCAATCGGCAGATTGATCTGCAGCAGCCGTGCGCGCGCGTCGAGCCCGAGCGCGACCGCTGATTCGCGGATCGGCGGTGCGATGTCCTGCAGACCGGTCGCGGTATTGCGCACGATCGGCAGCAATCCGTAAAGAAACAGCGCCGCGATCGCGGTGCGCGGACTGATTCCGAAGAACGGCAGCGGGATCAGCAACGCGAGCAGCGCGAGCGACGGAATCGTTTGCACGGTGCTGGCGAACGCCAGAATTGCATGACCCATCGCGCCGCCGCGACTCGCCACGATGCCGAGTGGCACACCGACGATAATGGCG
>CADDYX010000084.1 GCA_902810735.1 Verrucomicrobiota bacterium
GTTCATCCCGATCGCGACAGCCAGCGTCAGGATGACGAGCGCCGAAAATCCCGGCGCTTTGAACAACTGCCGGAAAGCGAAGCGCATCTCTCTCATCGCCGCGATTACTCGGCGCGCAGGATCACCATCGGATCGACGCGCGATGCGCGGCGCGCCGGAATCCAACAGGCGGCAAACGCTGCGAGAACGAGGACAAGCGTCACGCCGAGGTAGGCGAGCGGATCCGTCGCGGTGACCTGGAAGAGCAGGCTTTGGATCACGCGCGCCAGCGCAAAAGCGCCGAGGAAGCCGGCGGCCAGCCCGATTGCGAGCAACTGCATTCCGTGCCGCACCATCATCGCGGAGATCTGGCGACGCCGAGCGCCGAGCGCGAGCCGCACGCCGATTTCACGCGTCCGCCGGAGCGCGTTGTAAGCCATCACGCCGTAGAGACCAACCACGGCGAGCGTGAGCGCGAGCACCGCAAAGGCGATGAGCAAAAACGCCATCAGCTTCGGCGTGGCCCAGGTTTCCTCAACGCGCTCCTGCATCGTTTTGAAGTCGAACACCGGCTGCGCCGCATCGAGCGACGCGACTGCCTGCCGCAACGGCCGCTCGAGCGTGCGCATCGGCGCATTCGTCCGCAGCAGCAGCACGAGGCCGGTGTTCGGCTCTTGTGTCTGCGGCAGGTAAGCCTGTGCGAGCAGGCTTTTCGGCTCGTCGAAGCCATAGACTTTCAATCGCGGCACGACGCCGACGATCGTCCGCATCACGCGACCTTCGGCACCGGTGTCGGCGCGGAGCCGTTTACCGATCGGGTCCTGGCCGGGAAAAAACTTACTGGCTGTCGCGTCGTCGATGATGATCACGCGCGGCGCGGCCTTTGTGTCGTGTTCGTTGAAACTGCGGCCGCGAAGGATCGGCGTTTTCAGCGTCTCGAAGTAATCGCCCTGAATCACGCAGACCTCCATTGAAGGACCCTGGCCCGGCGGCGGCTCCGGCATTCCTTCCGGGAGGAACCCGCTCTGCCAGCCGGTCATGAGCGGCGGGTTCGATGCGAGCGCGGCGCTCTGCACACCGGGCAGCCTGCGCATCTTGTCGAGCAACGCAGTCGAGAAGCCGACCAGCTTCTCGTAGTTCTCGTAGGTGGGGCTCGGCAACGCCACCTGCGCAGTCGCCAGGCCGCGCGGCTCAAATGCGAGACTCAGCGATGTTGCTTTCGCGAAGCTTTTCAGCACGAGTGCCGCGGCACTGAGCAGCACGAGAGTGAGCGCGACCTCAGTGATGATGAGAATTTCACGCGAACGTTTCGCTGATCGCGCGTCCGAGCTCCCATGTGCGCCGGATTTCAGCGCGGTCTGCGCGTCGGCCTTTGACGTTTGCCACGCCGGCCAGAGGCCAAACAGAACGCTCGTCACAATCGACAAGCCGGCGGTGAAGGCGAGCACCCACGCATCAACGCGCGTCTCCTGGAAACGTTTCACGCCCGCGGGCGCGAGCGCGACAAGAAGGTCGCGTCCCCAGGCGGCAATGCAAAGCCCGAGCAGTCCGCCGAATACGGCGAGGATCAAACTTTCGATTAAAAGCTGGCGAATGATTTGCCAGCGGCTCGCGCCGATCGCGATGCGCACCGCGAATTCACGCGACCTCGCAGCTCCACGCGCCGCGAGCAGATTCGCGAGGTTCGCGCATGCAATCACCAGCACGACCGCAACGGCAGCGAGCAGGAGCATCAAGGCGGAGCGATAATCGCCGACCTGATTTTCGAGGAACTGCGTCACCTTCACGCCGATTTTCGCGTTCGAGACCGGGTTCTCCTTTTCGATCCGCTGCGCGACCGTCGTCATCTCGGCCTGCGCTTTTTCTACCGAGACGCCGTGCTTCAAACGGCCCCAGCCGTAGAGCCCCGGATGATTTCCGCGCGACTGCCACATCTGGTCGTCGGTCCGGCGGGTGAGCGGGAACCAGACTTCCACCGTGCGCGGTGAAAACATTTTCGGCGGCATCACGCCGATCACGGTGTACGGCTGGTTACCGAAATTGAGTGAGCGGCCGATGACGGATTTGTCGCGGTTGAAGAGACGTTCCCAAAGGCGATCGCTGATCACCGCGAGAGCAGGTCCGCCGACCCGGTCTTCCTCTTCCGTAAACACGCGCCCGATCTGCGGCTGGAGGCCAATGACTTTGAAGAAGCTCGCCGGGACGAGCGCGCCCGAGATTTGTTCCGGCTCGTGGCCTGTCAGCCCGCTCAGGTTGTACGATTCGCGTCTGGCGACGGCGAGGTGGTCGAAGACGGTGTTATCGCGGCGCCAATCGAGGTAATCGGGATACGAGACGGAGATCTCCGGCTGCCCTGCCGACGTTTCATTTAATATAACGAGCCGGTCCGCCTCCGGATACGGCAGCGGGCGCAGCAACACCGCATTGACGACGCTAAAGATCGCGGTGTTCGCACCGATGCCGAGACCGAGCGTTAAGATCGCGATGATCGCAAAACCGGGCGATTTGAGGAATTGGCGAAGGGCGTGGCGAAATTCGTTCATGGGAATTACTCAGCGCGCAGGGTGATGATTGGATCCACGCGCGCTGCGCGTCGCGCAGGTAACCAGCAGGCGAAAAGAGTGGCCGCGGCGAGTACGACGCTGCCAAGGAAATAGGTGAGTGGATCGAACGGCCGAACTCCGAACAGGAAGCTCTGCAGCAGTTTCGAAGACGCGAGCGCGGCCGTCAGCCCGAGCATTAGTCCGATGACGAGCAACCGAATACCGTGGCCGACGATGAGCCCGCGAATGTCCGAACGTTGCGCGCCGAGCGCGAGACGAACGCCGATTTCGCGCAATCGGCGCACCGCGGTATATGCGATCACGCCGTAAAGACCGATCGTCGCCAGTGCGAGCGCCAGGCCGGCAAAAACCGTGAGGAGAAAGGTGAGCAGCCGTTGGGTCGACCACGTTTCACTCACGCGCTCCATCATGGGCCGCACGGCGTAGACCGGCTGTGCCGGATCGATCGAGGTCACGATCTCGCGAATCGACCGCTCGAGGCTGTGGATGTGTGTCCCGCGGACCAGGAGCATAAAGGTTGTGCGCTCGACCTGCGGTTGCGGAAAGAACACCACCGGCATCGGCTCGGGATCGAGATAGCCGTTGTATTTGATCCGCGCGGCGACGCCGACGATCTCGTAGAAGCGGTTCTCAGAGCCGGTGTCGTCGGGATGCATCGAGAGCCGTTTCCCGATCGGGTCTTCGCCGGGGAAATATTGCTCGGCCAACGATTGGTCGATGATCGTGACGAGCGGCGAATTACGCGTGTCGCGCTCGTTGAACGTGCGGCCGCGGAGCAGCGACGCTTTCAACGTTCCGAAATAATCGCCGGCCACGACTTCGCTTTCGGCGGAGGGCTGGTTCGCCGGAGTGAGATTGCTGCCCTCGCGCAAAAAGCCGATTTGCCACCCGCCAAACAACGGCGGGTTCGACCCGAGCGCTGCGTTCTGCACGCCGGGCAGCGTCCGCACCTTCTCGAGCACCGACCGGCAGAAATTCGTGACCTTCTGCTGGTCGCGATAATTCGTGAACACGAGATCGATCCGCGCGGTCAGCAGGTTCTTCGGCTCGTAGCCGAGCGAGAGCGCCTGCGCGTTGGCGAAACTTCGCAACACCAGTCCGGCCGAGCTCAAGAGGACAAGCGTCAATGCGATCTCGGCGATCACGAGCCAGTCGCGCGTTCGCCCCGCAGCGCGCGAATCGGAGCTCCGCGTACCGGAGTGCAAAGCGAGCTGCACATCCGCGCGCGAAGTACTCCACGCCGGCCACAACCCGAAGAGGACGCTGGTCAGCGCGGCAACGGCGAAGGTGAAGCCGAGCACCCGTGCGTCGAACGTCAGTTCGCGGAAGCGCTCCAACCCCGCCGGTGCGATCGCGATCAGTGCATCGCGACTCCACAGCGCGAGGAAATACCCGAGAACACCGCCGATGATTGCGACGAGCAGGCTCTCGATCAGGAGCTGCCGAATGATTCGGCCGCGGCTGGCGCCAACCGCCGAACGGATCGCAAATTCACGCGCGCGTGCCGCGCCGCGTGCCGCAAAAAGATTCGCCAGGTTGGCGCACGCGATCAACAGCACGAGGCCGACGGCGCCGAGCAGCAGCGCGAGATTTTGCCGATAATCGCCGACCATGCTGTCGATCAGCGGCACGACGACCGCTGCGACGCCTTGGTTGACGTCGGGGTATTGCTTCTCGAGCCGCGCGGAGATCGTGCGCATTTCCGCGCGCGCCTGCTCGACACTCACGCCGGGTTTTAGCCTGCCCCAGCCGAAGAGGATTGGGTGGAACGCGCGGTTCTGCCAGATGTCGTTGCCGGTGCGCGGCATCAGCGGAATCCATGCATCGGCATCCTGCGGTGACGCCATCGCCGCCGGCATCACACCGAGCACAGTGAATGGCCGATCATGCAAACGGATGACGTGCCCGATCACCGCCGGATCGCGATTGAACACGCGCTGCCAGAGTTGATCGCTGATCACGACGAGGAGCGGACCGCCCGGACGATCCTCTTCGTCCGTGAAGGTGCGCCCCAACTGCGGAGCGAGCCCGATCACGCGGAAGAAATTCGCGGTTACGTTCGCGACACCTACGTGCTCGGGCGCGCGACCGGAGACGCCGCTCAGGCTGTCGCCGTCAAATCGCGAAAGCGCCAGATCTTGGAAAACGGTGTTGTCGCGGCGCCAATCAACGTAGTCGGGAAACGAAAGCGAAACGCGCGCCTGGCCGGGCGCTGATTCGTAGAGCGCCATGATCCGACCCGCATCCGGGTACGGCAGCGGCCGCAGCAACACGGCATGCACGACCGAAAACATTGCCGTGTTCGCGCCGATGCCGAGCGCGAGCGTGATGACAGCGATGAGACTAAATCCAGGCGATTTGCGCAGCTGTCGGAGCGCGAAACGCAGGTCGTTCATGCAGGATTCGAGTGGTGTTCCGGTTCGTCTTCGTCGTGACCAGCGGCATGAATTCGGATGCTGCCGGCGCCGGAGCGGAGCTGCAGCGATTTGCCGCCGCCGTTGATCGTGCCGCGGAGCGTGTCGCGGTCACCGCGATCGCCATTAAACGGCAGCTCAGTCGAAACGTGACCGACGCTGGCGGATGCATCGACGTTGAACCCTGCGTTCGCCGGCACACCGATATCGATGCTGCCGGCCGCAGTCTCGAGTTTCACATCGCCCGGCACTGGCGCAGCAAGGGTCGCGCGCACCGAACCGCCAGCCGTGCGACCGGTGATGCTGCCGTTGATGTTCACGAGCGTCAGTTTTCCGCCGCTCGTCTCCACATTCGTGTCGCCGCTGAAATCCTGCACGGCGATTGAGCCGCCGGATGTCCGCGCGTCGATGCGGCCGCTGCCGCCCGCAGCGTCAATCGCGCCGCCGCTCGTCGCGACGTTGAGCGGGCCGTCGCAGCCTTTTACATCAACGTTGCCGCCGCTCGTCCGGCCATTCAGCGCGCCGCGTAATTGGTTGAATCGCAACTTTCCGCCGCTCGTGTCGGCTTTCACCGTGCCAATCAGCTCGCCGACCGTGATGCTGCCTCCGCCGGTGCGGAGGTCGGCGTCGAAATTTTTCGGCACCCG
The DNA here is from genome assembly GCA_902810735.1 of Verrucomicrobiota bacterium. GTDB lineage: Bacteria > Verrucomicrobiota > Verrucomicrobiia > Chthoniobacterales > UBA10450 > CADDYX01. The sequence goes on from CADDYX010000084.1 coordinate 5,605, forward strand.
CACGGTGTAGCGGGCGTCCATCGAGCAGTTGCCCGAGCAATGAATCCCGTCGTGATTTTTGCTCCGCGCGCGGACGATCAACGTGTTGCCTTCTTTCGTCACGGTGATCGGCGCGTCGGCGAGGTATTCTCGCTCCCGCGTTTCGTCCTCGAGCTCGAGCCTGCGTTCCGCCTGTACGTCGGCGTGATTTTCATCGCCTGCCGCGATATCGACGTTCCCGAAATCGACATCGACGACCAGCTTGCCGCCCGGTGCGATGTCAACCTGCTGGTTAACGCTGTCGGTTGTGCGCGCGGCGGCATTGCCGGCGAGCGCGGCGATCAGGAAGAGAGTTCTGAGCATCGGAACGCACATCGCGAAGCGCTCCCTTTGCATCGCGTATGCCACGCGTTTTGACTTTCGGCTAACCGTTGAGCGGAAGCAGGTTACCGATGGGTCGGTCGTGCGCCGTGGACGCTGACTTTCCCGACCCCGGGATTTTGCCGTCCCAATTCCGAAACACCACCGCGACCGCAGCTCACCTGCTGCCGCTCGTCGCTCCGGCCACGCTCAAAGCGCGGCGAGCGCGGCCTGCACCTTGTTCAGCTCTTTGCGGTCGTAGTCGCTGAGCGCCTGGTGCGCGTCGAGCTGCTGGAGAATGTCGAGTGCCCGGCGGTAATTGTCCTTCGCTGCCGCGCGATGCTGCTCACGCTGTTTTGCGTCGACCTGCTCCGCCAACGCCCGGTAGGCGTCACCTTTGTAGCTGTAAAGTTGCTCGAGTTTTCGGACGTGGAAATTGTTGCCCGGATCGACGCGCTGGAGCTCGGTGAAAAGCGCGGCGGCCTTGTCGTAGACCTCGATCGCGGCCGTGAACTGCTTCTGCATCTGCCGCGCTGAACCGAGCGCCGTCAAGACGCGGCCCTGGTCATGTTTGTAGGTCTGCTGGGCCGGATCGCGTTTCACCAATTCGGCGAAGAGCTCGGCGGCTTTCGTCAGATAGCCGACCGCCTCTTCGGATCGGTTTGATTGCAGGGCCTGCTGGCCGATTAGCGAATAGCTTTTGGCGACGTTTTGTTGCGCCTGAATGTCCGCCGGATCGATCCGCAAGATTTCCTCGGCGAGGTCCCGTGCCTGCCGCGCATACTCGAACGCCCGCGCATTATCGACATCTTCGAACAACTGCGCTGCCTGGAATTTCGTATCGACCAGCCCTTGCCGGAACACATTGTCCTGCGGATTACGCGCGACGAGTGCGTCGCCGGTCTGCAACGCCTGCGCCATTTCCGCTTCGCCCTCCGCTTGTTTGTTGTTCCACGATAACGTGATGCCGAGCAGCGTCCTCGCGCGGGCCGCGAGCCGCAGGATTTCACTGTTGTCAGGGTCGGTTGTGCGTAACTGCTGCAGCGTCGCGAGCGCATCGCGGAAGAGCGGCAGGGCCTTGACGACTTCCTCGTTGTAGTAATAAGAACGCCCGAGATCGATCTGCGCCTCCGCATGTGCGATGCGCAGCTCGCGCGCGTCCGGGTCATTTCGCAGCAAGTGCGCGTAGGCATCGAGCGCCGCCTGCGAGCAGACGAGCGAATCTTTCAAGTCGCTGCGAAACCAGTGCAGCGCCGCCAGAGCGTTCAGGTCCCCAGCGATCCGCTTCAGCTGCTCGTCATCGTGAGTCGTCTGGAGTAATGCGGTGCGGATCGTCCGCGCTTTCTCGTAGCTGCGCATCGCACCGGTGAAGTCATTCAGGTTTGGTTTGCGCGGCGAGCCTTGCAGTTCGCCGATTTTCTCGTAGGCCGCGGCGACTTCGCTCTGCAGTTGCCGATCATCGGCAGCCTCATTCGCGAGCGAGTCGAGGTAATCGAGGGCGCGGGTGACAAGCGCCTTGCGCGCCTCGGTTGATCCCTGAATGCGCTCGATCTTCGGCGCGATGTCGAAGAGCAACGCATTCGAGAGCTGGCGCACATCGTTGAACCGCTTCTGTGCGCGGTCGCGCTCGCGTGCGGCGACGCGCGCCTCCGCTGTTGCACGTTTGGCTTCCCAGCTGGTCGCGACGATGCCGCCGATCAGTGTCGCGAGCAGCACCAGCGCAGCAGCGACCGCGAGCCGGTTGCGTTGAACGAACTTGCGCGCGCGATACACAACATGATCGCGGTGCGCGACGACTGGTCGTGCCGTGAGATAGCGCCGGATGTCATCGGAGAACTGCGCGACTGAGCTGTAGCGGCGGTGCGGCTCTTTGCGCATCGCCATCAGCACGATGTTGTCGAGATCGCGGCGGAGCGATTTTTCACCGGCGCGCGCTATGCTCGGGCGCGCTGGCTCCTGATCGGTCACTGCGCGGGAAATTTCCTCCGGCGATCGCGTTTTCAGCCGGTACGGCTTCGCCCCGGTCAGCAATTCGTAGAGCAAAACGCCGAGTGAATAGACGTCGCTCGCGGTCGTAATTTTCTCGCCTTTGATCTGCTCGGGACTCGCGTACTCCGGCGTCATGACGCGCAGCGCCGGCGCTGTCATAGTCACCAACTCGGCGTCCGGCGTGAGGAGCTTTGCGATGCCGAAATCGAGCAGCTTCGGTTCGCCCTCTTTGTTGACGAGAATGTTCGAAGGTTTGAGATCGCGGTGGATCACGAGGTTTTGGTGCGCGTAGGTCACGGCGGCGCAGACCTTCCGAAACAGCGCGAGTCGTTCCGCAATCGAGAGCCGGTTCTCCGCGCAGTAGCTGTCGATCGGCTGGCCTGCGACATATTCCATGACAAAATACGGGAGCCCGTCGTCAGTAGTTCCACCGTCGATTAGCCGCGCGATGTTAGGATCATCGAGCTGCGCGAGAATCTGCCGTTCGTGTCGAAACCGCTGGAGGATGTCGTCTGTGTCGAGACCGCGGCGAACCAGTTTGATGGCAACTTCCTTGCGGTAAGCGGAATCGGAGCGCGTCGCGAGGTAGACGGCGCCGAGGCCGCCGCGCCCGATTTCACGAACGACTTCGTACGCGCCAAAGCGGCGGCCGATTACCTGTGCTGCCGGTTCGGCGGCTAAAATATCGGCGGCGGACGCAAACGCCGGCTGTGTGATAAAACTGTCGCTCCGCGCGTCCGCCCGCAGCAGCGCTTCTATTTCATTGCGTAGCGCGGTGTCTTCAGCGCATTCGTTTTCGAGGAGCCGCGCCTGCTCGTCCGGCGGAAGATCGACGGCCGCATCAAACAGCTGCTTGATGCGCTGCCATCGTTCAGTTGCGAATCGCATCGTCGTCGACGACTTGGCGGCGCAGCCACGCTTTGGCGATCCGCCATTCGCGCTTCACGGTGCGGGGTGAAATTTCGAGCACCTGGCCAATTTCTTCATTCGTCAGGCCGCCGAAAAATCGCAGCTCGACGATGCGGCTTTGACGCGAGTCGAACGTTCCGAGATCGATCAGTGCGTCGTCGAGCGCAACCAGATCGACAGCGGGCGAGCTGCCCGGCATGAGCGCTTCGTCAAATGACACTTTGTCCCATGTGCCGCCGCGTTTCTCCGCACGATGGCGTCGCGCATGGTCGACGAGAATCCGGCGCATGAGCTGCGCGGCGACGCCGAAAAAATGGGCGCGGTTTTGCCACGTAGCCGCCGTGTTGTCGACCAAACGAAGGTAAGCTTCGTGCACGAGGCCAGTCGCCTGGAGCGTGTGATCGGCGCGTTCGCGCTGCAGGTAACGGCGGGCAAGCTGACGCAGTTCATCGTAGACCAGCGGCATCAGGCGCTCGGGTGCGCCCGCCTCGTCGTTGTTCCAGTCAATCAGAATGCGCGTGACCTGGTGGCGTGTCGGCGCTTGCACTGTGCTCGAGGAGAGATTTTCCACTTTACCTCAGAGCCGGGGAGAATAGCGGATCGCCGGCTCCTGCAGCAATCGCAAAGCAGCTACCCGCTTCGGTCCGCGGCTCGCCGTGTTAGCAAAAATTTCGCGGCCCCTTTTGGTCGGATCTGCCGCTTTAGCTGCGTGAACGGAGATCTCAACATGACTAAACGCCAATCCATCGGCCTCACCGCAGCCACTCTAATGTTTTTCGGCTTCGGACTGGAGGCGTTCGCCGGCACCTATACCTCTAACTACCTGGGCGGCGGCATTTGGGAACAGGACGGAAACTGGTCCACGAACGCCTACCCGCAAGACGGCCACTACGTGCTTGTGAGCGGCAATCCTTACCCCGACGCGAGCCCGCTTTACAACGTCACGATTCACAACCCAGCCGCCTGCAACCTCGGCATCTTCGTGCATGTAGAAGCGGTCAGCGTCTTCAGCGGTTCCACTTTGAACCTCGGCCCCACGGACTACATGGACCTCTTTGCCAACGGCGGCTTGAGCAACGCCGGCTTGATTACCCTCAACGCGACCGCCACCGCCAGAAGTGGAATGCGGCTCGCGGCCAACTCGAACGTCGCCAGCGGCGGCGAGATTTTCATGAACGATGGGGCGCAGAATTTTGTGACCGGCGGCAATGCCGGCAAAGTCTTTACGGTTTCCGCCGGTGGGCAAATTCGCGGCGCCGGCGACCTCAATGTGTATCTAGGTGACGACGTCCGGACCTACATGCAGTGGGTCAATCATGGATTGATCGAGGCGATGCAGCCGGTGAACGCGTTGCGCATTCAGTTAACGGACGACACCTCTGTGAACGGTTTGATCAACGACGCGATGCTGCGCGCCAGCGGCAGTGGTGTGCTGCGCATCTCCGCTCCTTTTGGCAACGGCGGGACTGTCCTGAACCAGGGCGGCACGATCGCAGCCATCGATAACGGCACCTTCCGTATCGCTAGCGGCGTGACGGTGAACGGCGGAACGCTGACCACGAGCGGTAATGGCACCATTCACGGCGATTACCCCGGCAGCGGCGGCGGTATTCTCCAGAACTTGACGAACACCGGGGTAGTCGCGGTCGACAACTCCGAGGCCCTGACGCTAGGCGGCACTTTTACTAACAACGGCTCCGTCCGCGTTAGCTCCACTGGTTCCGGGGCAACGCTCCGCTTCCTCGATCAAACGATCGTTGCAGGCCCCGGGGCGATCACGTTGTCGGATAACGGCAGCAACACGATTGAAGGCGAGAGCACCGGTAATGGGTTCACGCTCGGAACGGCCGCGACGCTCGAGGGTAGTGGCATGATCAGTCCCGGACCATCCGGCGGTTCGAACATGGCGAAAGTCACCAACCAGGGCGTCATCGAAGCGACGCACCCTGCCAATCGGCTCAATATCCGGGTCGAAGACTTCAACAACACAGCGCTGACGAATTCAGGCACCTTGAGCGCCCGCGACGGAGCGACTCTCGCCATTTACTCGACGAATGGTGGCCGCGTCTTTAATGCCGGCGGGAAGCTTGAGGCGCTCGATAACTCGACCATCCGAATCGCAAGTGGCGTAACGGTGGAAGGCGGCGTGCTTAGCTCGAGCGGCACGGGCGCGATCCGCGGCGGCGATCCGAACAACGGCGGCGGCGTCATCAGCAATGTGACGAATACCGGCGTTGTCGCGAGCGATGCCGGTGAGCTGATCGGCGCATCCGGCACGTTGACGAATAAGAAGCGGATCAGGCTGAACGGCGGCGCCCTGCTTGTTATCGGCGGCAATCTGGCTTTGAACGGCAACGGTCTCGTGACGCTGAAGGGCGCCGGCACCGGAATCGCCGGCGGCGATCAGGTAGGACGAACGCTGACCGTGGGATCGGATGCGAAGATTCGCGGCAATGGCCAGCTCGGAACGAATAACTCTAACTTCACCTTCAAAGCGCTCAACGTGGTTAACCACGGATTGATCGAGGCGACGGGCGGCGCGCTCACTGCCTACATTGCGACCTTCGACCACAGCAATGTGTTGAATCATGGCGGCACACTGCGCGCGGCGGGGAAAGGCAACACGCTCGTGTTCTCCGGCCCAAACACAGTCAAAAACAATGGCCGGATCGAGGCACTCGTTGGTGGGACGGTGCAGTTCGATAATGGCGCCGGGCTGTCGAACCTCTCGAAAGGCGTAATCGAAGTTGACGGAACGCTCAACGTCGCCAGCGGCGTCGACCTGCTCGGCGGGAGCCTTACGGGCACCGGCGCAGTCAATGGCGATGTTCGCAACACGCAGGGCCACGTGGCGCCAGGCCACTCGCCCGGCAGGTTGAAGGTCAACGGCAACTACACACAAGGCGTTAAGGGCGTGCTCAACATCCAGGTTGCCGGAAACAAGCCTGCCACTGGCTACGACCAACTCGCCGTCAGTGGAGCCGCCGCCCTGCATGGCACGCTCAACGTCAGCGCGATCAAAGGCTTCAAGCCCGCCGTAGGCCACGTCTACACGCTTATCACCGCCGGCTCCTTTAGCGGGAAGTTTGGCCACGTAAAACTTACCGGGTTAAGCGGCAAGCTCGATTACTCGAGCAACGGCGTGACACTGACAGTGACGCGCTCTGCCTCGCATATCTTAAACTTCTCGGCCTGCGGCGACGCCTTGGATGGAGAGAAGGCGCTGGTCTCGGAGTTTTCGATTACCGGTGAAGAGCCGAAACAGGTGCTGATCCGTAGCCGCGCCGCATTCTCCGGTGACGAGAAGCTGCCCGCCGCAGCGGAGGAGCTGGCGTTTGAAGTGTTCGATGCAACCGGTGCACGCGTTGCTGGCAGTGGAAACAGGAACGCGGCGGAAGCGGCGCAACTCCAGTCCATTAACTCAGGTATCGTGACGACGCTCGCACCCGGCGACTACACAGTCGCGGTTCGGCCGATGAAGAACAGCAAAGCCGCCGCGCTGCTGGAAGTCTTCGACCAAAATCCGGACTCATCCTGCGCGCTGAGCAGTGTCCGGACCCGCGGCTTTGTCGGCGCCAATAACCGGGTGCTAACCGGCGGGTTCACGGTCGGTGGCGGCTCCATTGGAGCCACGGCCGACGTGCTGATTCGCGCCCGCGGAACGTCGCTAACTGAACAGGGAATCAAAGAGCCGCTTCACGACGCCACGCTGGATTTATTCGACGCGAACGGCCAACGGCTTGCAACCAATGATCATTCGGGGGACCTGCTGCAGCAGACCATCAGCGGGACGCAGCTTCCGCCGATCGATTCGCGAGAGCCCGCGATCCGCAGGCAGCTTGGAGCCGGCAATTACACTGCGGTCGTCCGAGGAGCGAATGGTGCCGCCGGCGTCACCGTTCTCGAAATCTCCGACCTCCAATAACAGGCTGCGCGTCCACCGCGTCGCTGTCGTTGCGCAGTTTGATTGTCCCCTTTGGCGGGCGAAACGCGC
>CADDYX010000085.1 GCA_902810735.1 Verrucomicrobiota bacterium
GAAAGAAATCATCAAGCGCCGGCTCGATCGCCGGTGCAGCGAAGCGCCCGCGGTGCTGCATGCAATTGAGCAGGCGCTGAAGAAAATTAACGGCACGGCTGGCGATCCACGGAGCTTCGACACGCTGGATGAACTCCTGAACGCGCAGGCTTACCGTCTCTCGTTCTGGCGCGTCGCGGCGGAGGAAATCAACTACCGGCGCTTTTTTGACGTAAACGATCTCGCCGCGATCCGCATGGAGTTGCCGCAGGTGTTCGACGACACGCACCGCTTGCTTCTCGATCTGGTGCGGGCGGGCGCGGTGACCGGAATTCGGATCGACCATCCGGATGGTTTGTATCTGCCACAGGAATATTTCGAAAAGCTGCAGCAGCGTTGCGCCGACGCGCTCGAAATTCCGCTGCCGGGCGACGGCCGCGCCATTTATCTGATCGTCGAGAAGATCCTGTCCGGCGACGAGCGGCTGCCGAAGGAGTGGCCGGTGCACGGCACAACGGGCTACGAGTTCGCCAAACTGGTGAACGGGCTGCTGGTGGATTCATCCGCGGAGCAGCCGATGACGAAGATCTTCAAACGTTTCATCGGCCATTCGATGCATTTCGGCCATCTCGTTTACGCAAAGAAGCGGCTGGTGATGCGGCTCTCCCTCGCTAATGACGTCGCGGTGCTCGGCAGCATGGTCGATCGCTTATCGGAGACGAACCGCTGGTTCCGCGATTTCACCTTGCAGCAGCTCGGCCTCGCCGTGCGCGAGACGATCGCGTGCTTCCCGGTTTACCGCACTTATCTCGCGCCCGGACATCCCGTGCGTGATGAAGACCGCGCAGTGATCGAACGCGCGATCGCTTCGGCCAAACGTCGCAATCCGGCGATCGAGGAATCGGTTTTCAATTTTCTGCGCGACGTGCTGCTCTTCCGGTTCCCAGAGAATCTCGACGATGAAGCGCGCGCGGCGCACACGCATTTCGTGCTGAAATTCCAACAGGCAACCGGTCCGATCATGGCGAAGGGGCTGGAGGATACGACGTTCTACATCTACAACCGGCTGGCCGCGCTAAATGAAGTCGGCGGCGAGCCGCAGCAGTTCGGGTTCTCGGTCGATTTTTTCCACGAGCAGAATCTCGAGCGGCAGCAGAATTGGCCCGCGACTCTGCTAACGACTTCAACCCACGACACCAAGCGGAGCGAAGACGTGCGGGCGCGGATGGTTGCGATTTCGGAATTGTCCGACACGTGGCGCGCTGCGGTGCTGCGTTGGCGCGGAGCCAACCGGCGCGCGAAGCAGATGATCGACGACGCCGAAGCGCCCGATCCGAACGAGGAATACTTGTATTACCAAACGCTGCTCGGCACCTGGCCGATGGAACTCTCCGGCGAACCTGCGGAGTCGGTGTCGCCGGAATACATCGAGCGCATCCAAGCCTACATGGCGAAGGCGCTGAAAGAGGCGAAAATCAATACCAGCTGGATTCAGCCTAACGAACGCTGGGACGCGGCGATGCGCGATTTCGTCGCACGAACACTGGAGAATTCACCGCGCAATCGCTTCCTGCCGCTGTTCCGTCCGTTCGCGCACGAGATTGCGCAGCTCGGCGCGATCAACTCACTAGCGCAGACAGTGCTGAAGCTCACGGTCCCGGGCGTGCCGGATGTTTATCAAGGCAATGAAATCTGGGACTTCAGCCTCGTCGATCCGGACAATCGCCGCCGAGTGGATTACGCGAAGCGCCGCCAGATGCTCGAGAGTCTCCGCGACACCACGCCCGAAGATCTCCTGCAGAACTGGCCAGATAGCCGCATCAAATTGTTTGTCACGACGCGGCTCCTGACCTTCCGGCGTGAGCACCCGCAGCTATTCGAGCGCGGCAGTTATGTGGCGCTGCAGACCGGTGGCGCGTTTGCCGAATCGTGTGTCGCGTATGCGCGTGAGCTGGATGGCGAGTCGGTTATCGTGATCGCACCGCGGCTTTCCTCACGTGTCGGCTTTCCGCCGCTCGGCGAAAAGTGGCTGGACACATCCGTGCAGCTGCCATCCGACGTGACGCTTCGCGATGTCTTCACAACCGCGGAGTTCAGCGGGCGCGAGCTGCAGCTACCGCGACTGTTTGCCAGGCTGCCGTGCGCGGTGCTGACGACGATGCGCTAGCTGCGCGCGAAGTGCCGCGCGAGCTGCGCAACGTTCGCCAGAATGTCAGATCCGAATTCCGCGAACGTGATCTGGGGCGAAGCGAGCACGAGCAGCACGCTGAGCAGAATGAGATTCATGAGATAGATCACGACGAGCGAGAAAAAGGTGCCGTGGTCGCTCAGGTCGCTCTGCTTCTTCGGAATCATCCAGCAGGTGAATGTGAAGTGGAAGGCCCAGGTCGCCCCGAGTGCCGCGTACAATAACCGGCCGTATGGCTGTACATTCGCAAACAAACTCGCCGCGCCGTAGGCGGCGATCACGAGCACGCTATAGATCGGAAAGAAGTACGGCGTCAGCGCGATCCAGAAGTTGTTCCGGTCCGTCACGATGTGACCGCCTTCGCGGCCGACGCGGAAACGACTGACGCGGCCGCCCATCAGCCAGACCCAGATGGCGTGCGTCAGTTCGTGACCGAACACGTACAACAACAGTGGGCGCGGCAGTCCGAAGAAGGCGATCAGCCAAAGCAGCGTGCCTAACGAGAAGAACCAGAACTCTTCCCCGGCCCAGAGCCGCTGCGCGGTCGCGCGGGCAAAGACGGTGAAAAACGTTTGCGTGAGCACCGCGCACGTGGGCAGCAAAAACAAGCCGATGACGAACTTCACCCACCGCGTCGGGATCGTCAGCGGCTGCGCTACTGGCGTTTGTCGCGCGGCAACGTGCCGCAACACCTTTCGCGCGCGCGGCCGTTTCCGCTGGTTCGATGTGCGTTTGCGTTTCGGCGACGGCACGATTTCGCCGCAAACTAGACGGATCGCGAGCGAGTTGGAAGCGCCGAGCTACGCGCGGCCCATGTAGGCGCCGGTCCGCGTGTCGATCTTGATCATCTCGCCTTCGCTGATGAAGAGCGGGACGTTGACCGTTTTACCTGTCTCGAGCACGGCGGGCTTCGTGACGTTGCTGGCGGTGTCCCCGCGCAGACCTTCGGGCGATTCGATCACCTTCAATGTGACCGACGACGGCAGCTCGACCTGCACCGGTTTGCCTTCGGCATAGAGCACCTGCACCGGCAGATTTTCGACCAGGAAATCTTTCGCGTCGCCGAGCAGATCATCGTGCAACGTCACCGTGTCGTACGTTTCCGGGTCCATGAAATGGTAGCCGTTGTTGTCCTTGTAACTGAACTCCAGCGTCGCGCGATTGATGTCGACCAGCTCCACTTTGTCGGTCGACCCGAAGCGCACGTCCGCGCTTTTGCCGGTGTTGATGTAGCGAATGATCGCCTGCACAAACGCGCGCAAATTTCCTGGCGTGCGATGCTGCACGTCGAGGACAATGGCGGTGTTGCCATTGTATTTGATCGCCATGCCTTTGCGGAGGTCGTTCGCGGCTGCCATAGAGGAGAAGCTCGATAGCGCAGCTTAGAGAAGTTTCAAGCGCGTCAGGTCCTGCGAATCGACGACGCCGACCGGCACCTGATTGTCGTCAACCACGACAAGATCGTCGATCCGGTGCCGCTCCAGCAGGTTGAGGACTTCGACCGCAAGCTTGTCTTTGTGGACGGTCACCGGATTCAAGGTCATCAGGTCCGCGACCAGCCGCTCACCGACTCGCGGATCGGTCTGGAAATGCCGCACAAAATCTCCGTGCGTGAAAATCCCGAGCAGATGCCCTTCCCGATCCGCCACCACAGCAGCGCCGGCGCGGACGCCGGTCATCGTCGCAAGCACCGAATGCACCGGAGCGTCGGGCGCGACGAGAGCGAGCGCGTCGCGCGGCCGCATGATTTGATGGACGCGCAGCAGCAGACTGCGCCCGACCATCCCGCCGGGATGAAACCTGGCGAAGTCTTCCTTTTGAAAGCCGCGCGCTTCGAGCAGCACCATCGCGAGTGCATCACCGAGCGCGAGCATCACGGTCGTGCTCGAGGTTGGCGCCAGGTTCAGCGGACACGCTTCCTGTTCGATGTTCACGTCGAGAAAGACATCGCTGTTCTGCGCGAGGGTAGAATCCGCGTCGCCGCACATGGCGATGATCTTCACGTCGAATCGCGCGATCGCCGGCACGATTCGCAGCAGCTCGTCGGTTTCGCCGCTCGCGCTCAATGCCAGGATGACGTCGCCGTCCGCCACCATCCCGAGGTCGCCGTGCAACGCATTCAGCGAGTCGAGAACGATGGCCGGCGAACCGGTGCTGGTCAGCGTGGCCGCAATTTTTGCGCCGATGTTTCCCGATTTGCCGACACCAATGACAACGACTTTGCCGCGCGCTTCGACTGCCGCTTTGATCAGCTCGACCGCGCGCGAGAAGGAATCATCAAGCCGGTCGCGCAGCCGCTGGAGCTCGAAAATCTCGGCCTCCAAAACGCGTCTCGCCTTTCCGATCGAATCCATGGAAGATTCATTCTGACGCGGGGCGTTTCATGCAGCAAGGAGTTGCGGCTCGGCCCGGCGAGAGACGAACGGCATATGAAAAAGTATCTCATCCTGGCATTTCTGGTCGGCGCTGCCGGCACGGCGTCGGCTCAAACCGGCTTTACGACTCCCGTTAATCGGCAGAACAAAACGCCCGTGCAACGGCAGGTCGTCGAACCCACGCGGCCGACGCCGGTCGGCGCGTTTCCGCGCGCCGCACGCGGGAATCCGCTTCAGCTGCTCAATCCGCGCGCGCCGGCAAAGTACTACGGGCCGCCGCAGGAGACGGTCGTATCGGCACCGTATGGTCTGGCCGGGTACCAGCACGCGCGCGAAGAGCCGCAGTACAGCGGATTGATTCTCTTCGGCCTTCGCTGGTAAAGCGCGGCAGCTCCGCGTGACGGAATGCGCTGAGCGTCCGGTCGTCGCGTGTTATTGCGCGACGTTTTTGAAGCCGGAGATGCTTCACATCTACCGGCAGATTACGTCGCTGCGGCGTGTGCGGCCGTTCGTGATCGCGCAGAAGCGGGAAGAGGCGGAGCGCTATCCGTTTACCGACGTAACGATTATCCCGAAACCGGTGCTCACCCATGCATGGCGGCGCTTCTGGTATCGACAGGTGCGCGACGCGCCATGGCAGATCTCGCGCGGCGAAGTGCAGGCGTTACTGCGCGTGCTCAACCACAAACACGCGGAATTGCTGCACATCTATTTCGGTCACATCGCCGTTCATCTGCTGCCGCTGATCCGCGCGTGGGAGCGGCCGACCGTGGTTTCGTTTCACGGCGCGGACGTGACTGTCGACCTGGAGAAACCTGCCTATCGCGCGGCTACGCGACAGATGCTCGACGCGGTGAAGCTCGTGCTCGTCCGCTCGGATTCGCTAGCCGCGGCGCTGATCGACGTCGGTTGTGCGGCGGAAAAAATTCGGCTCCAACGCACCGGCATTCCGATCGACGACGTTCCATTTCGCGCTCGTCAATGGCCGCATGATGGCAGGTGGCGATTGCTTCAGGCATGTCGCTTGGTCGAGAAGAAAGGCCTGCTGACGAGCCTTCGCGCCTTCGCGGAGTTCGCGAAGCATTATCCGGAGGCGAGCTTCACCATCGCGGGGGAAGGTCCGCTGCGGGAGACGTTGGAAGCGGAGGCTCGCGCGCTCGATGTTCAGGATCGTGTCAGCTTCGCCGGCTTTGTTTCACAACCCGAGCTGCGCGATCTCTTCTACCGCTCGCACGTTTTTCTCCATCCAAGCGAGCTCAGCCCAGACGGAAACCAGGAAGGCGTGCCGAACTCGATGCTTGAAGCGATGGCGAGCGGTCTGCCGGTTTTCGCGAGTAACCACGGCGGCATTCCAGAGGCGATCGACGACAAGGTCAGCGGAATCCTCGTTCGCGAGCGCGACGATCACGCATTAGCCGCGGCGTTGTTGCAGGCGACGCGAAATCCGCAGTCGCTCACCGCAATCGCGCGGCAAGGTCGCGCCGCGGTGGAGCAGAAGTTCGAGCAGCGAATCCAAACCGAGCGTCTCGAGCAACTGTACTTTGAGGCAATCGGTCAAACTACCGCTGAGCTGCGAGCCCAGTGAAAAAGCGGTTAAGCTGCTCCTGCACAATGCTGAACGACAACGATGAAACAGCATTGGACTGCGCAGTGCGATTTGCCTGCTCGAGCGCGGCGTTGTCGGTCAGCATCGCTTTCGCTTTCTGCTGAAGCTCGGCAACCGTGCGGCCGACACCGCACGTGTCGGGAAAGCCGATCCGATCGATTGCGCCGTTGCCTCCGACGCACGGCACGCGCGCCAGTAGCGCGTCACCAGCGACCTGACCGGGCACAAAACTCGTGTCGAGCTGAAGCACAATTTTGTGCATTGCGATTTCGCGGACGTAAGCGGCGTATTCCAGACGGCGCGTTTTCATGCGCAGTCGCTCCGCTGCGAAACCGATCGTCGCCAGCAGCCGTTCTCCGTTGCGTCCATCGAAATTGTAGACCGTCACGCGCTCGCCTGTTTCGTCGCTAAGTTCACGCGCGACGAGCAGTGCGGCGAGATGATTGCGCGACGGCACATCGAATTCGCGCGTGCCGATGAAAATGCCAGCGCGCTCCGCCAGCGGCCGCCGGAAATTCCAACGCTCATCTGTGACCGGGTACGGCGTCGGGATAAACGCGACGGCGTGATCGTCGCGACGGATGCTGCGATAGAAATCCGCCGCTTCGGGTGTCGCCCCGATGCAGGCGTCGGCGTCGTTAACAAGCCCGATGAAACGTGAGAAATTTCGCGGCTGCTGGAGCTGACTCGCGATCTGGTGCAGGCCGGTCTCCTTCAACGAGACTGCGACCGTGCGGCCCGCCTTCTTCAGCTGACGCATGGCGCGTTCAGCCGCTTTGAAGTCGCCGCGCAATAACAGCAGCACTGCGCATTTCGCAGCAATTGCGCGAGCCGTGTCGCGGAAAAAAGTGCCGCCGGTGCAGGCGGCGTATCCATGAAAATTGGTCGGCGGATGACCTTCACCCGGCGCGCCGGCGCCTTGCTCGAAATGCTGTTCCGGGTCGCGACCGCCGGGATTCAGCACCGCCAAGCGAAATCCGGCCGACGACTGCGGCATCAGTCGTTTTCTTCCTGGTCGGGAGTGGGCGTGGTAACCGGCGCGGGGATGACGTTCGATGGATTCACAGGTTGGGCGCGACGAATCTCCACCGGCGTCGGCTCGGCCGAGTAGATCCGCGGCGTATTCACTGGTTCCGCGCGCCGCACGGGCACCTCGGACGGTTCAACGCGCGCCGGCTCTTCCGCCGCCGCCGTTGGCATGGGCTCGACTGGCTCAGCGCGGAGCACCGGCTTGGTCGGATCCGGAAGCGTTGCAGCCTGAGCAGCCGGAGTTTCCGATGGAATGCTCGCCGTCGCCTCTTCCGGCGGCGGACTTTCCTTTTCCGGAGCCGGCGGCGGTTTAACTGTGGCTTTCACGGCATTGTACGGATCCTTGTCCGCGAGCAGGATCGGGCCCTTCACCGTAATCGGCGTCACCTGGGAAGTATCAACCGCGAGCGCCGCGCGCGGAGCTTGCGACGGCGGTAAATCTCCGACCAGACGCGTGCGCACATCGCCGTGCACGTTGCATGGCTCGGTCGGCATCTGCGCATCGGTGGCGAGCTCGCGGTAGGTAGTTTCGCGCGGGCATCTGTCCGTCGCCAGCAATCCCGAACGCGAACAGATCTCCACATCATGCACGCTTTTCGGTTTCGGCAGCTCGCGTGGCGTGTAGTGGGCGAGAGATGCATTCATCACGTCCACCCACACCGGCAGCGCGATTTCACGGCCGAACGCGCCACGGAAAATTTTCTGCGGTTTGTCAAAGCCGGCCCAAACGGCGCAGGTGACGGCACTGTCGTATCCTGCAAACAGCACATCGGTGAAGTCGTAGGCTGTGCCGGTCTTACCGGCGGCGGGGAAATCCTTCAGCCCGAATCGTGCTCGCGCATCGCGTCCGGTGCCGGACCGCAAAGCATCGACCAGGCACGAGTGCACCTCGTAGGCAGTCTCCGCCTTGAGAACCGTCTGTCGCCCTTTCGCCTGCGGCGCCTGCCATACGATGGAGCCATCCTTCTCCTCGATCCGATCGAGAATGTGCGGCGCACTCGGCCGGCGACCCTCGTTTGGGAAAATGGTGTAAGCGAGCGCAAGCTCGGCCAGCGTGATTTCGCTGCTGCCGAGGAACGTTGCCGGAAACGGTCGCAGCGCCGAGCGCACGCCCGCCGTTTTGCAAAGCTGGATCACACTGTCGACTCCCGCGTTCATGCCCAGCCGTACGGAGGCGCCGTCCTTTGACTTCGCTAATGCCTGGCGCGCGGTGATCGGCCCTTCGTAGCGGTTCTCCGCCGATTCCGGTCCCCATTCGCCCAGAATGCCGGTCGTGCCGCCGATCATCACCGCGCGGTTATCCAGTGCGGTGTCTTCCACGACCGTGCCTGGATACATTCCTTTCTCGAATGCCGCCGCATAGACGAATGGCAGCATCGCAGTCCCGGCAGGTCGCTTCGCCTGGAGCGCACGATCATACTGGTTGTGCTCGAAATCGCGGCCGCCGACGAGCGCGAGAATCCCGCCGCTCTGGTTGTCCAAAGCGATCACCGCGCCCTGCAAATAATCGGGCGTTCCGATATTCGCCTGGCCGCCGCTCTGCTTCGCTTTTTTGAAACGCTCCGCGTACTCCGCGTAGGTCGGGTGATTGTATTCCGGATGCTGCTCGACTCGGTCGAGCTCCGCGCGTAACGACTGCTCCGCCACCTTCTGCACTTCGGAATCAATCGTCGTGTGAATCCGGAATCCTTCGTTCATCGCGCGATCCCAGCCGACGGCTGCAATCACCTGCTGACGGATGTAATCCACCGCGTAAGTCTGCCCCTGCGCGTTCTGCCGATCGCCGACGATCACCGGCTCGCGTTGCGCGGCGGCGCAGCGTTCGCCGCTGATGAACCCGAGATCGCGCATCCGCGCGAGCACAACGTCGCGCGCTTCCTTCGAGGCGGCGCGATCGCTCCAGGGCGAAAGTCTGTTCGGGCTCTTGATCAGGCCCGCCAGCGTCGCGCATTCAGCGAGTGACATTTTGCTGGCCGGCTTGCCGAAATAGCCGCGCGCGGCAGCTTCGGCGCCGTACAAGCCGCCGCCGAAGTAGATTCGGTTTAGATACAGCTCCATGATCTTCTGCTTGCCGAAACGCGTTTCGATTCGACGCGCGAGAAAGATCTCGAGCAGCTTGCGCCGGAAGGTCCGCTCCTTGAGCGCAAAGCTATTGCGCGCGAGCTGCTGGGTGATGGTGCTGGCGCCTTGTCGCACGTGACCCGCGGTGACGTTCTTCAGCGCCGCGCGGATGATGCCCATCAGGTCGTAGCCGTTGTGCTCGTAAAACTTGTTGTCCTCGATTGAAACGACGGCGTTCACCAGATCGCGCGGAATCTGGTCGTAGGGAATTGTCTCGCGGTTCTCGACGTAGATCTGGCCGAAGATTTTGTCGTTCCGATCGACGATGACGCTGGCGGACTCCATCTGCTCAAGCTTGGAGAGATCGAACTTTGTCGCCTCCGCGCTGAGAGTTGCGCTCAGATAGAAGAAATAGACCAGGCCGGCGACGATCAGCAGCAACAACCCGATCGCCGGCACGTACGCCTCGGGCTTTTGATACCAGCGGCGGTGAAAACGCTCCACCGGCGCGCGCGTGATGTAGGAGACTGGCATGCGAGGCAAAGCGGCGAGGAAAGCAAACGTTCAACGCTCAACGCTCAACCTTCAACGTCGAACTCAGCCGGTACTCACGGTTGGACGTTGGACGTGGGACGTTGGACGTTTGCTCTCTTTGCAATCTGGTGACCCCGAGCTGCGCGACCTGATCCGCGATAAAATTCGCCATGACGGGCCGGTAACGTTCGCATGGTTTATGGAGCAGGCGCTCTACCATCCGCAGCACGGCTATTACAGCTCCGGCCGCTGCGTTGTCGGGCGTCGCGGCGACTACTTCACGAACGTGAGCGTAGGCCCGGTGTTTGCAACGCTCCTCACCATGCAGTTTCAGCAGATGTGGGAGAATCTCGGAACGCCGGCGCTCTTCACGATTGTCGAGCAGGGTGCGCACTCCGGGCAATTCGCCGCCGATGTGCTGCACGCCGCGACGCAAACGGCGCCCGAGTTTTTGAAAAGTTTGCGCTACTGCATCGTCGAGCCGTTTCCGGTTCTCGCCGAGCGCCAGCGAGAGATGCTGCGCGATTTCGAGCGGCATGTGAGCTGGTGCGATTCGCTCGAGAATATTGAGCCATTCGAGGGCGTGCATTTCTCGAACGAGCTGCTTGATGCGATGCCCGTGCATCTCGTCCGGCGCGGTGGCGGCAGCTCACGGTGGCGTGAACGATATGTCGCGGAGGCTGCGGGGACGTTCGTCTTCGAGGAGGGACCGCTCTCGAGCGATGTTCTCCGCGAGGCGGTCGCCCAACTGCCGGAACTTCCACCAGAGTACTCGACAGAAATCAGGCCGGCGGCGAACGACTGGATGCACAGCATTGCGAAAAAGCTGGTGCGCGGCTACCTCCTCGCGGTCGACTACGGCTACCCGCGCCGCGAACATTACGCGCCGCACCGCAGCTCAGGCACATTGCAGTGTTACTCGCGTCATCAGCGGCACGAATCCCCGCTTGTTCGCGTCGGCGAAGTTGATATCACCGCACATGTGGATTGGACGACCCTGGTGGAGCGCGCGACGAATGAAGGGCTGGACCTGACCGGCTTCACCGATCAGCACCATTTCTTCACCGGCTTAATCAGCGACTTTGCCGGGCAAGTTGGCGCGTTCATTGAAAGCGAACGCCGGCAACTACAGATGCTTGCGAATCCGACGCTGCTCGGCCGCACGTTTGATTTTCTTCTGCTCTCGCGTGGCGTTCCGGTTGCGCGGCGCCTAAGTGGCTGGAAATTCGGCAGAGATCCGCGTGTGACGCTCGGACTTCCCGCAGCGTAGCTCGCCTGTTAACGTCGGCTCGATCATGAGAGCGGCGCTCGCAATTCTTACCGCTTCCGTGGCCATCGCGCGTGTTACCTGCGCGCAGGCGACGATCGAAGGCCGCGTCGAGCTGCCAAAGACACGCTCCGCGCCGGTGATGGCAAAACGCTACGACATCGTGACGCGCGGCGGCGTTCTCGCGACAAATCCACCGGCCGCCGTGGTGTACCTGGAGGGCGCGTCGACGCACAGCGCACCCTCAGTGAAGCAGGTGGCACAGAGAGACCTCGCCTTCGATCCAGCGCTGCTCGCGGTGCAGGTCGGAACAAAAGTCGAGTTCCCGAATTTCGACGACACTTACCACAACATCTTCTCCTACTCGCCGACGAAGCGATTCGATCTCGGGCGATATCGAAAAGACGAAAAACCGGTGCCGGCGGTGGTGTTCGACAAGCCGGGGCTCGTCACATTGCGCTGCGACATTCATGAGCACATGCGCGGTTTGATTCTCGTGCTGAACAGCTCGCACTTCACGACGAGCGATCCAGACGGCCATTACCGACTCGCCGGCGTGCCCGCCGGGCATTACACGCTGAAAGCCTGGATCGACAGCAGCACGACTCGCGAACACCCGGTTGACCTCGCGAAAGGTGCCACCGCCCACGTAGATTTCCCGTGAAAGCTCGAGGCACCACCGCGAAGCCGTGGTTCACGAGCTTCCGCGTGCGGTTATTCGTGGCGATCATGCTGATGGTGTCGGCGATCACCGCGGTCGGCGTTTACCTGGTTCAACGGACGGCGGCCGCGAGTTCGGCGCGCGACCTGCAGCGTGATTTCGAGGCGCAACTTGCGGCCCTGCATTCGACTGAGGAATCGCGCAACACCGCATTGGCGGAGCGGTGTCGTACGCTGGTAATGAAACCGCGGATTCACGCCGCTCTTGAAGACAACGCACTCGATCTGTTGTATCCCAGCGCACGCGACGAATTGAGGGACCTGATGGAGCCGGCCTCCGCAGATGTCGCGGCGTCGTCGCACGCGAGCTTCTATCGCTTTCTCGGACGCGATGGCGCCGTGATTCCGCCGGACGACGCGCAATCGATCGGCCCGCTTGCACCTGATGACGAAGCGCAGCTCGCGATCCGCGGTCTGCCCCAACAGCAGCAGATCGGTTATCTATTTCGCGAGCAGAATGGTGCGACCGAACGGGTCGACCAGGTGATCGCCATGCCGATCTTCTCCAGTGAAACGGGCAATGTGATCGCCGCGCTCGTCGTCGGATTTCCGCTCAACGAAACCGCCGCGGCGCGCGCGCGGCCGACGATGCGGAGCGGAGTTTGGATGAAAGGCCAGTTGCATCTTCCCTCGGTCCCGCGCGCCGCACAAATTGCGCTGGCTGACCAGCTCTCACGTGTCATCGCGGCGTCGCAGCAAGCTCAGACGAGCTTCAACGTCGAGATCGACGGCGCGCCGAATCTGCTCTTTTACAACCCCCTCAATCCCGGATCGGTTTACCCGCCGGCCTATGAAATCTGTGTTTACCCGCTGACCGAATCGATCGCACGAAGGCGGCGTTTACAGCGGGAAGTGATCGGCGCCGGTTTCGGATTGCTGCTCGTCGGTTTGATTGGCAGCCATTTTGCGTCGGGACGTTTATCTCGACCGGTCGAGCAGCTGGCCGTCGAATCGGAAA
>CADDYX010000086.1 GCA_902810735.1 Verrucomicrobiota bacterium
GCGACAGAATTAGTCCCCGAGCTGCTCGAAGCGGGCGTTCATTTCGGCCACCAGACGAAGCGCTGGAATCCGAAAATGAAGCCGTTCATTTTTGAGCAGCGCAACCAGATCTACATCATCAATCTGGACGAGACCGTGCGGCAATTGCAGCGCGCGACCGATTTTCTCCAGGAAGTAACGCGGCGCGGTGGCAAAATCTTGTTCGTCGGTTGCAAGAAACAGGCGCAGGAAGCGGTCAAGGAAGCGGCGCTCGCCTGCGGCCAGTTTTACGTTAATCAGCGTTGGCTCGGCGGCACGCTGACCAATCTCGCGACCATTCGCAAGAGCATCGGACGACTGAAATACATCGAGGAAATCGAACAGTCACCGGACTACCGGAAGATGGGCAAACAGGAGCTCGCCGCGCTGAACCGCGAGGCTGCGAAGCTGCGCCGCAACCTGGATGGCATCCTCGAGATGACGAATTTGCCCGACGCGATGGTGATCATCGACACCACGCGTGAGATGAACGCGGTCAACGAAGCGCGACGGCTCGGCATCCCGACGGTTGCGATCGTCGATACGAACGCCGATCCGGAGCTGGTCGATTATCCGATCGCAGGGAACGATGATGCGATTCGCGCGATCCGCGTAGTGCTGCAGAAGCTGGTCGACGCAATCGTTTCGTCGAGCGGCGAAGCGCGTGTGCGTGAGCAGGTCGAGATGGCCGGCGTCTCCGCCTAGATCGCGGCACCGCGAGTTCCTCAGCCATGGCGACCACGGAAGTCAGTCCGCAGATTGTCAAACAGCTCCGCGAAAAGACCAACGCGGGCATGATGGATTGCAAACGGGCGCTGGCTGAAAGCGGCGGCGACCTGGAAAAGGCCGAAGCGCTGCTGCGCACGAAAGGAATCGCCAGCGCCGGCAAGAAAGCTTCTCGTGCAACCAAGGAAGGGATCGTCGCCTCCTACATCCATCTGCAGGGCAAAGTCGGCGTGCTCGTCGAGGTCAACTGTGAGACCGATTTCGTGGCGAAGAACGAAAACTTCCGCGATTTCGTGAAGGACATCACGTTGCACATCGCGGCGGCCCATCCGCTCTACGTCAGTCGTGAGGAGGTTCCGGCCAAATCCGTGGAAGCCGAGCGCGCAATCTATGAAGCACAGGTGAAGGGCAAGCCGGCGAATGTGATCGACAAGATCGTTGCCGGTAAGCTCGACAAATTCTACAGCGGCGTTTGCCTGCTCGAGCAGGGGTTTATCAAGAACCCCGACCAGACGGTGAAAGAGCTCGTCTCGACCAAGATCGCGGAGCTCGGCGAGAACATCGTCATCCGCCGCTTTACGCGCTATTCGGTCGGCGAACCACTCGGGAACGAAGCAGCCGCGCCTTCGGCGGAAGCTTTGTAGGATGGACTCGCCGGGCCCGCGATTTGCGTAGCGGCCGGATAGCGGGTGAGCGACCCGGCCAGACGAACGAAATAGCCGCGCATTTTCGACACGCGCAGATCGCGCCGCGCGTGCGTTCTAGACTATGACGCGGATGCCGCGTCGGCCTCTCGATTTCGCGAGGTGTCACTCAACCAAAGGAGAACTGTCATGGCCAAAATGGTAACACTGAAAGATTTGCTCGAAGACGAATTGAAGGACATTTACAGCGCGGAGAAACAGCTGATCAAAGCGCTGCCGAAGATGGTGCGGAAGGCTTCCTCGGACGAGCTGCGCGATGCGCTTGAGGAACATCTCGAAGTGACGAAGCGCCAGGCAGGTCGGCTGGAGCGCGTTTTCGAAGAGCTTGGCAGCAAGGCCAAAGCTAAGACCTGTGAAGCGATGAAGGGCCTGATTGAAGAGGCGGAGGACATGATGAGCGAAGATGCTGAGGACGCCGTGCTCGACGCCGCCATCATCGGCTGTGCCCAGAAAGTCGAGCACTACGAGATCGCGAGCTACGGCACGGTGAAGAGTTGGGCCGACCGCATCGGGAACAACCGCGCGGCGCAGTTGCTCGATGAGACGCTGCAGGAGGAAGGCGACGCCGATAAACGGCTGACCGAGATCGCTGAAAGCATGGTGAACGCCGAGGCGCAGTCAGGGAATGGAGGTTCGCGTGGCAGTTCGCGTTCGAGCAAAAAGAGCTCGAGCAAGCGGCGCTAAACCGAAAAATTATTCACCGAAGCGCCACCAGAGTCCGTGCGACTCCGGTGGCGTTTTCGTTTTGGTGGAGCGGCGGCTGACCTCAGCCGCGGATCGAGAGAGTTGCGCGTGAGGACACGCGCCACTACACCTGAAAAGCGCCGATGGGACTTGCTCGTTACAAAGCGAAACGCGATTTCTCGGTCACGGCTGAGCCGAAGGGCGGTAAGCCGTTGCCGAAAGCGGTCAAAGGCGCCTCGCGTTTCGTGATTCAAAAGCACGATGCCAGTCGCTTGCACTACGATTTCCGGTTGCAAATGGCGGGGGTACTCAAGTCGTGGGCGGTGCCGAAAGGCTTGCCATGGCGGAAAGGGGAGAAGCATCTCGCAGTGGAAGTCGAAGACCACCCGATCGAGTACGCGGATTTCGAAGGCGTGATTCCGGAAGGGCAATACGGCGGCGGGACCGTGATGGTATGGGACCGCGGCGATTATTTTGTCTACGGCGAGAAACCGCTCGAGGCGTTGCGTGAAGGCCGGATGCACATCGTGTTGCACGGCGAGAAGGCTCGCGGCGAATGGGCGTTGATCCGCACGCGCATGGACGCCAACAAGCCGCAATGGCTGCTGCTCAAGAGCGGCGAAAGCCTGCCGCAAATGCCGAAAAAGCGCGATGACGAGTCGGTGAAGACCGGGCGGACGATGGAGCAGATTGCCCAGGCCAGGGACGCCGAATGGCAATCCAATCGAATGGAGGACGCGACGCCGCTCAAGAAACGCATTGCTGCCGCCGCCGCGAAACGAACCAAGAAAGCTCCGGAAACGCGGCTCGAGCTCAGTGATTTTCCCGCCGGCAAGCCGCGCTTCATCGAACCGATGAAGCCGAAGCTGCTCGACGCGCCACCGCAACATGGCGATTGGATTTACGAACTGAAATTCGATGGTATCCGGCTGCTCGCGATTAAAAATGGCGACAAGGTGAGCCTGCTCTCGCGCAACCAAAACGAATTGCGCGCACGTTTCACGGAAATCGCCGAGGCCGTCGCGAAATTGCCGGTCCGCGACTGTGTCATTGATGGCGAGGTCGTTGCGCTGGACGACAAAGGCCGCTCGTCATTTCAACTGCTGCAGGCACGCGAAATGGAAGGCGGGACAACGCCGATATACTATTACGTGTTCGACCTGTTGCAGGCGGACGGACACTCACTCGTCGATGCGCCGCTGACGAGCCGGAAGGAGTCGCTGGCGCGCCTCTGCGCCGATGCCGACGAGCCGATCCGCGTGTCCGGCGAGATTGGCGGGAATCCTCAAGCCTTGCTGGCGGAGGTGAAGCGCCGCGGGCTCGAGGGGATCGTCGGCAAACTGCGCGATTCGAGCTACGAAGCCGGCCGGCGGAGTGGCGCCTGGATAAAATTGAAGTGCGTAAATCAGCAGGAATTCGTTATCGGCGGGTACACGCCGCCTGGCGGATCGCGCAAGCACTTCGGCGCTTTACTCGTCGGCTATTATGAGGGGAAGCGACTCCTCTTCGCCGGCAAGGTCGGAAGCGGCTTCAACGCGAAATTGTTAGCGGCGTTGCACAAGAACTTTAAGCAGGAAGAGCGCGCCGATTGTCCGTTCGCCGATCTGCCATCGAAGCAGGGCGGTCAGTGGGTGCAGGGAATCACGCCGGCAATGATGCGCCGCTGCACGTGGGTGAATCCGGTGTTCGTCTGCCAGCTCAAGTTCGCCGAGTGGACGCGCGACGGGAAATTACGGCAGCCGGTGTTTCTCGGCATGCGCGAAGACAAGAAGCCGCAGAGCGTTGTGCGTGAGAACGCGTAAGGTGTTTTGCGTCCGGCGGGTGTCACGCAATATTGCGTGATGAAGGCGAAAGTAATCGTCACGCCGAAAGCCGCGGTGCTCGACCCGCAG
Organism: Verrucomicrobiota bacterium; assembly: GCA_902810735.1. GTDB lineage: Bacteria > Verrucomicrobiota > Verrucomicrobiia > Chthoniobacterales > UBA10450 > CADDYX01. The sequence continues at coordinate 4,025 of CADDYX010000086.1, forward strand.
GGCGCGGCCGTTCGTGATGCGATGCAACACCTCGGAATGCCGGAGGTGCAGAGCGTCCGCATTGGGAAATACCTCGAGATCGAAGTAGATGAAAACAGCGGAGGAGTCGAAGAACGCCTGCACTCCCTCTGCCGCGACCTGCTGTCGAATCCCGTGATCGAGGACTACAGATTGGAAATGGTGAACCACGCATGAAGGCGTTGCGCTATTTCTTCTGCGTCGTGCTTCCGCCGCTCGCGGTGCTGATGACCGGCCGGCTCGGAAGTTTTCTGCTCAGCCTGCTGCTGACGGCGCTCGGCTGGGTTCCCGGCGTGGTGCACGCGGCGCTGGTCGTGAACGACTATCACGAGGAGCGCCGGCTCGCGGCCGCTGCTGGACGGGCGTGATGCCGCAACGGTTCGCGGTCGTGCAGTTTCCCGGGTCAAATTGCGACCAGGACTGCGTTGCCGCGCTGAATAGCTTCGCTGGCGTTACCGCCGATTACGTGTGGCACCAGGAGAAATCGCTGGCTGGGTACGACGCGATCATACTGCCGGGCGGCTTTTCCTACGGTGATTATCTGCGCTGTGGCGCGATCGCACGGTTCTCGCCAATCATGGCGGCTGTCATTAACGATGCGGCTGCTGGCAAGCTTGTGCTCGGCACCTGCAACGGATTTCAAATCCTCTGCGAAGCGGGATTGCTTCCGGGCGCACTGGTGCGGAACCGATCGCAGCATTTCGTCTGCGAGATCGTTCGCACCCGACTGGAGGTCGCAGACTCACCCTTCACCCACGGCTGTGGTGAGGGAACGATTTTGCGGCTGCCCATCGCGCACGGTGAGGGATGTTTTTTCGCCGACGAAATAACACTCCGGCAGTTGAATGAAAATCGGCAGGTGATTCTCCGTTACGTCGACGAAAACGGCGAACCGACGCCGGCGGCGAACCCGAACGGTTCGCTCGAAAACATCGCCGGGATCTGCAATCGCGAGCGCAACGTTTTCGGCCTGATGCCGCACCCCGATCGCGCATGCGATGAACGGCTCGGCAGCGGCGACGGCCGCCGGATTTTCGAGTCGATGATTCAGACCGTAGCGGCGCAACGCGCTGCAGCGGCCTGAACGGCGGCGTCACCACAGGCGCAGTTTGAGCGCCTTAATCGGAGACAAGCCCGTTTCCGGATGTGTCTGCGCAGCAAACACGAGTGTAACGCTTTTTGACACGCCGCCGCGCACCAAAAGCGGCCGTTCCCTCGTAAAATACCGGTGGTACCTGCATTGCTAAAGGATACAGCGACAACCCTAACGTCTATGCTGCTACAAAAAACACTGCACATGAATCAGTCGCTCGAGGAGTGCAAATCGCGCCTCGCGAGCATCCAATCCTATCGCCGTCAGTTCCTGATGGTGACGAAAGCGACGGTCACCTCATCGAAGACGGTCGATTTCAGCTTTCGTGGACCGTTCGGCTTCGAAGCGCACACCGTGCTGCTCGCGGCTGATACCGACTCGCCGGAGCAATTCGCGTTCGAATCGACGGGAGGCAACATCGACCTGATGGGTCTTGTTGAATTCACCGCGATTCGTCCGAACTGCACCGAGGTGACGCTCGCCGTCCATTACGACATCAAGAACAAGCTCTTTGCGTGGCTCGATCGGAAGTTCCGGTTCGTCGATGCGTTCCTGAACTCGGAGCTGCGCAGCATCCGCTCGCACTTCGAGGGAATTGCGGCGCCAGTGGCGGAGCGGGCAACGATGATCCCGGCGTTTCAAACCGCGACGGCTTAAACTTCGAGATAACTTACCAGAAGAGCACGGGGCGAAAGCTCCGTGCTTTTTTGTTGCTCGCGATTCAGCGAAAGCGAACAGCGCGCGTTTTATCGAGACGCAGGACGTCGCCGCCCCTGACGGTCAGCTGTGCCTTCAGATCGCTGATTTTTTCGGAGTTCAACTGCACGCTGCCCTGCTCGATCAGGCGTCTTGCGTCACTTCGTGATTTCGTGATGCGGAACGCCTCCGCGTACGCGGCGACAACGAGCGACACGGCGTCTGCGGTGCGTGCGCCGAGCATCGGCAGGTCTGCGTCGCTGAGCCGCTTTTCGCTATACCGAGCATTCCAATCGTCCAGCGCCGCCTTGGCTGCGGCCGTCGAGTGATACGTCTGCACGATTTCGAAACCGAGCCGTTTTTTCGCCTCCAGCGGATGCTCGTCGGGACTGAGCGGCCGGTTGAGCAGCAGTGCATAATAGCGCTCCATCAGCTCATCCGAAATGCTCATCAATTTCCCGAACATCTCAGCCGGCGCTTCCGTCAGTCCGACGTAGTTGCCGTAGCTCTTGCTCATCTTTTTCACGCCATCGATGCCTTCCAGGATCGGCGTGAGGAGCGCCACTTGCGCCGGCTGGCCTTCCTGCTTTTGCAGATCGCGGCCGAGCAGGATGTTGAACAACTGATCGGTGCCGCCGAGTTCAACATCGGCGCGCACCATCACCGAATCCCAGGCTTGATTAATTGGATACTGAATCTCGTGGGCGTGGATCGGTTGCTCGTTCGAGATTCGATCGCGGAAATCCTCGCGTTGCAGCATCTGCTGCAGAGTGACCCGGCTGTTTAACCGCAGCACATCTTCGAACGCCATTCGCCGAAACCACTCTCCGTTGAAAACGACCTCGGTGTGCTCGGGATCGATCACTTTGAACGCCTGCTCGCGGTACGTGTCTGCATGCGCCATCACTTCTTCGCGCGTCAGCTGAGGGCGGGTAACAGAGCGGCCGCTCGGATCGCCAATCATTGCAGTGAAATCGCCAATGATCAGCACGGCTTGATGCCCGAGCTCCTGAAACTGACGCAGCTTCCGTAACGTCAGAGTATGGCCGAGGTGGAGATCGGCACTCGTCGGGTCGACGCCAAGCTTCACGCGAAGTGGGCGCCGAAGCCGAAGCTTATCGAGCAGCTCCGGTTCGGTGATGATCTGCGCGGCGCCTGTCTTGAGGAATTTGAGTGCCTCGTTCGGATCCATCAGCTCGGCACTTCCCAGCGGGCGCTGTGTTATTTGTTTCGATTCAGCAGCTCACGGACCTCGTCGATCGTCAGCGGCGTGTCGTGTGCGCTGAGTGCCTTCTGGCTTTTCCCGCGTCCGAGAAATTCGCGCGTGCCAGTGTACTCCCGCGACGCGACGCGCTGTTCTGCCTCGTGCGCAGTGTGCGGCGCGGAAGAATTCACGGTCGCAAAAGTGCCGGTCTGTTGTTGGGATCTCGTTGACAGATCCGCTGGGCGACTTGACCCGTGGAATGGTCGTGTCCTGAACATTCGCGCAAAGAAGTTGCCGCTCCGGGCGAATTGTTTCCCGGATTCCATCGCAGAGCCACCAGCGGTGACCTGCCGCTGCTCTTCCTGAGCAGCCGGTATGGATTGCCTGCTCGCAAACCGCTTTCCTTGCGCCGGGTTTGTCACCGAAAGGTTCGGTCGCAGCAGCCGATCGATGAGCTTTTGCTCCTGCGGTTCGGCGCGCACGGTAGTTACACACGCGAAAAGCAAAATCAACGGGAGTGCCGCGCGCACGCCGAACCGTGCCGAACGCCAGCGGCTGATGTAAAGGAAATTGTCCGTCTAGCGCCCGAGGGCGGCGCGCAGTGATCTCGCTCCAGCGGGCGGAGTGACGCCGCCGCTCAATATCGTGCCTGCGCTCACAGGATGGCCGTAGTATCGCGCGTTCGAATCCTTCTGCGTGAAGATGATTGCGCCTTCCAGCGACGCGCCCGCAAAAAGTCCGCGGCTGCGGCTGTAGGTGTAAACCGCGGCAGTCGGAGTAACACCGGCCTGCAGGTCGCGCCCAACAGGACCAGCGGCCGCGCTCACGTCGGCGCCCAAGTGAACGTTGTCGCTGTGCGAAAACGCCCGAACCGCGGCGCGCGTATTCAGCACGATAATGAAATCAGTGACCTGCGCGCCAATCTGTGCGCCCCAGCCAGCTCCGCCGATGCCGACGAAAGAAGGTCCTGACCAGCCATGCCCGGTCCGCGCCACGACCACGCCTTCGCCGCCCTTGCCGCTGACTCCGAACCCAACCTTGATAACTTTTATGATCGCAAGGCCCCGCGCGTTGCTCAGCACGCTTGCCGGAATTCCACGCTCCGGCATGGCGCGGAACTCACGCAGCATTTGCGCTGATTGATCGACGACCTGCTGTTCAGTGGCCGCGTGCGCAATCGCGGCCGACAGCACCGAGATGATTCCAAACAGCAAAAGCTTTCGCATACTTTGATTTCGGCGCCGGGCGTAGACGCGGTTGTGCCGGGCGCGTCACGCGATCATCTAGGCGGTTGGCCCAACCGCCTGTACATTCCTGCCGTGCTCGAACCGACCGACGCCGCCTTTATGCGCGAAGCGCTGCGGCAAGCCGAGAAAGCATTTGCCGCAGAAGAGGTGCCGGTCGGGTGCGTCGTCGTTCGCGCCGGTAAGGTGATCGCGCGCGCGCAGAATCAGGTTGAACTGCTGAAGGATGCGACTGCGCACGCGGAGATGCTCGCAATCACGCAAGCGGAAGCCGCGGTGGGTGATTGGCGGTTAGCCGATTGCGATCTCTACGTCACCAAGGAGCCGTGCCCGATGTGCGCGGGCGCGCTCGTTCACGCGCGCATCCGGCGTCTCATCTTCGGGTGTAGCGACGATCGCGGCGGCGCAGCCGGCAGTATGATCAACCTGTTACAAATGCCGACGCTGAATCACCGGTGCGAGGTCACCTCCGGCGTACTGCGCGATGAATGCGCTTCGCTCATTCAAAGCTTTTTCCGCGCTCGCCGCGCGCCGAAGTCCTGATCGCGTGAACGCGAACACCGCCAGCGTCGCCGTCTGCGGCCGGCGGTATTCGCGTCGCGAATCTCAGTCCTGGAGCTTGAACGCCTCGGAAAGCGCAATCCCGGTGGCGCCTTTCGCGCCCCGTACAATTGCGGTGTAATGGCCCGGGCCGAGGCGTTTCAGGATCACCGAATCCCGCTCGTCTTTTGGTGCGAGGTGGACATCCGAGATTTCAGCCGCGTTGTGCGCGTTCTTCCAGTCGTCGTTATGGGCGATCGCGGTGCCGTTGACGTCATACAACGTCAGGGTTGGATTCCGCAGGGCGCCGTGTACTCCGCTCCGCGCTAGGTCAGGGCCGATTGCGCGCAGCACGACGCGTTTCGGCGTCCCGCTGCCGATGATCAATCCGTCGATCAACACGTTGTCGTCGGTGAGAACCTGCGCGCGGACCGACAAATTCCCGAGCTCGCTCGCACCAAATTGCGGATCGAGATCGAACACCTCGATGAGCGCAATTCCGCTACCGCCCTGGGCGCCGCGCACGATCGCTGTGTATTCGCCCTGCGGCAGTCGTTTCACGATCGCGCTTTCGCGGTTGTCGCGCGGCGCGAGACCCGTCTGCTCAATTTCGGCCGCCTGGCTGCTGCGCCAGTTGTCGTTGCTGAGAACGTTCCCCGCAGCGTCCCGCAGCTCCAACACGGGATCCTGCAGCGTTCCCGCCAACGGCTTGCCGTGATCCTTCAGCGAAGGTCCAAGGGCGCGCACGATGACGCGTTTATTCACTCCTCCCTGGACAATGAAACCGCCGATTCCGACTTTATCGCCGCCTTGCACGACGACGCGGCCGGAAACGTTGCGCAGTTGAACTCCAGGCGTCGGTGATGCAATTGGCGTTCCCGATGGCGACGGTGATGGCGACGGAGGCGGCGTGCCGCCGGGCTCGGCGCCGACGGTGATAATGCGTTGGTCTGTGTTGCTGCTGACCTTGCCGCGCGAGTCAGTTACGACCAAGCGCACCGCGTACTCACCGGGATTCTTGAAGGTGTGGGCGATAGCCGGCGAATGCTGCGTTACGTCGTCGCCGCCGTCGTCGAAGTTGAAGGTGTACTTGGCAATCGTGTCGATGAAATCATGGTCAAAAGACAAGCTGCCGTCGAAATGCACGGTCAACGGATCGTCGCCACCATCTACGTCACTCGTTAGTCGCGCGATCGGCGCGGTATTCGGGAGACACAGGTTCGCCGGGCGCAGCGCGTAACCGCCGCCGCCGGTCGTGTCGGGAATCGTTTCATTCGTGCCGCCAGTCAGCCCGTAAGCGCGGACACTGCCAAGCTCGATAGCTATGGCAGTTCCCGGCTTTGGATTTTCGATTATCGATTTCGGCAGAACGAGCGTGATCGTGCCATCGGCATCGATCTTACTGCTGGGATCGAGATTGCCCTCGGTGGTGAACACGCGTGCCGCACCTTGAGGCACGCTCGTCACACCCCATGTGAACGAAGGGGTAGCGCCATCTGAGTTCATCGCGACGAAGAAGTCGTCGGCTGGGCCGCCGGTGGCATCGTTCGGCGGCTTTACTCCGTCCACTGTGAAACGTACCGACCACCGCCAGCCGGGCGGAACAGTCGAGAGGTCAACAACCTTCATGGTGAAGACCAGCTTGCTCGCTGCTCCGGTCGTGTTGTTGTCGAGCGGCTCAGCCATCGAAACAGAAGTGATGTCGTGCGCGGTCACGCCGTCGCTCTCGTCGCCGACAGGGTCGCTGACCACCGTGACGCCGGGCTTGCTGCAGGCGCCCGTCGGCTCCAGGCGCGGAGTAATCGAAAGATCGACCGCGTTGCTCGGCAGTCCCTCGCCTTTCGCGCTCACTGCGGTGATGCGGTAAGTATATTTTTTAACAGCCGGATTCACGTCGCGATCCGTGAAGCTGTTTTTTGTGCCCAGTTGGTGTCCGATTAACGTCTCGGGGCCTCCGCCGTTCGACCTGAAGATCTTGTACGACGTGATGTCGGACCCACCATTGTCAGGACTGATCCAGGTGAGATACGAAGCCATATCATCGCGTCGGCCCGACAGACATGGGCGCTGTGGCACTGTCGGTTCCGGCGGATCGAAGGCGGCGAGCAGACCCTTGCCACCGACCTGCCGCGCGATCGTCGCTTTCGCGCTGTAGGAGTTCGGCCCGCCTGTTTCGCATTCATTAATGCAGCCGTCGGCGTAACCGTAGAGAACGCGTCCCTTTTCGTCCTTGGTGATTTCGTTGAAGTCGAGCAGGTTGCGGCAGAGATTGCTGCCGCCTTCATTCCAGATGCAGGCTTCTCGCTGCACCGGCGCATTGGGTGTGGCATTGACCGTCGTCCAGGTCAGTCCACCGTCGTAGGTGTGCGCAATGAAGGCGTACCAGGTGCCATTGAAATCGGCAGCTTCGTGGTTGCCGCTCTGTGTCGTGCCGATGAATCCAACTGCCGCGCGCAGCGGATCGCCCGCGACCGCTTCGACGAAGACGGCGTTCTTGATGTTTTGTGAAGCGCCGAGGTCGCGATCGTTGATCCACGTCTGGCCGCGATCTTTACTCACCGCGACGTGCGGGTGGCCGTCACCATTGATGTAGGAAAAGTAAACGGTGTTGTCGCTCGCGATCCCGACGGACGGATCGAGAATCCCTGGCGGCGGTGTGCTGCCGGTCACCTGGCGCACCGTCCAGGTCGTGCCCGCATCGGTCGACACAGCGACGGCCTGTTTGCCGCCGCATCCGCGGTCGGGCAGATAAACCGTCCCGTCGGGCGCCACCTTCACATGGCCGTGAATACCACCGCAACCGTCGGTGAACGCATTGTAAGCGGGCGTCGACTTGCCGAAGTTCAGCCCGCCGTCGTCGCTGCGAGAACAAAACGCGGTGACGCCGGCCTGCGCACAATAATAGACCGCATCCGGATAGACCGGATTAATGCCCAGCGGAAGAATGCTCGGATACGGTCCAGCGCCTACGGTCTGATGATCATAGCTGCCATCCGGCGGGTTAACCTGCGCCGGTGTCCAGTTCGCGCCATCATCATCGGTGTAAGCCATCAGGCTGTTCAAACCAATCAGCACTCCTGTGGCGGAAGTCTGCGTCACGCTATCGAGTTGCGAGACGAAAGTACGGCCGGTGTTCTGGTCCGTAAACAGGATCGGATCGACTGACTTCGTCTTCGTCACCAGGTAAGAAACGTCTTGCCAATCAGCAGGACACGCCTGCGGAATTGTGCCGGACGGCGTGATGAGCTCGGGAAACGTGATCTGCAGTGTCTGCAGCCCGGCGAGCATCATCGCTCTCTTCGTGAACACGTTGTAACCGATTGAAGGCTCTCCGGCGTTCTCACCCACAGCCGGAGGCGGCGCGTAGTTGATGTAGCGAGGTCCGCCGGCGAATGACGGAGTCGGCGCCGGCGTCGGCGGCGGAGGTGGGGGACCGGAACTTCCGGCGCTGGTAGTGATCGTTAGCTTCCCGTTGTAGGACTGCGGAGACGTATTCGTGAAGCCACAGGCAATCACCTTGTATGTGCCGCCAGCAAGGTTATCAGCAGTTACGGTTTCGCTAGGATTGCCGGTATCACTTGAGTCCAGTTCGCTTCCATCGGGATTCAGAACGGTGAGAATCTCGTCGTTTCCTGAGTTTTCATCCCAGCTGATGTTGAACGTGAACTTGGCCTTTACGGTATTGTAGGCGCCTGCCGGCACATGGATCGTCGGCAGATGC
>CADDYX010000087.1 GCA_902810735.1 Verrucomicrobiota bacterium
GTGGAACACGACTCTGCAGCCGCCGGAAGGCGTGCTCGTGCTGCGCGACAACGGGAGGCGATTACAAATTGGCCGCGACGGAGCGGTGCTGAACAGCCGTGGCTTTCCGCCGGAGCTGGAGTCGTCGCTCAAGTCGGCATTGACCGACAACCAGATCGACGTGCCGCCATTTGTGAAAACGCTCACCGGCACTCGCGGCAACCTAGCGGGCGATGCTTCCACTGATTCGACGTTGCGAGCGATCGCGCCGCTCGGCACGGCTGTCGAAGATCCGTCACCCGAGCTGCGTTGGAACGGCGACGATCGCGCAACCAGTTATCGCGTTACGATCATCGCGCGCGGCGCAGACGAGCCGTGGCAAATCGCGGAGGTGCCGAAAAACCAAACCGCGTGGCAGCCCGGTAAACCGCTCGTGCCGGGTGAAACGTATTCCTGGCAGGTGCAGGCGCTGCGTGACGGCGGCGCGATCGCAACTGCGCCCGCGCCTCCCGAGCCGGAGGCACAATTCCGCGTCCTCAGCACCGACGAACGCGGAGAGTTGAACCGGATCAAAGCGCGCGTTGCCCGCTCGCACCTCGCACTGGCACTGGCCGAGGCGCGATTCGGCGTTCTCGACAAAGCGGATGCGGAGCTCGCCGAGCTCGAACGCGAGAACCACAATTCACCACTGCCCGGCCAGCTTCGCGCGGCGCTCCGGAATTCCGTGGCGCAACCGTAGCTCGCTACCGCGGATCGCCGACAAGGACAAACGGCGCCCAATAAAACGGGTGACGGTAGCGTTCGTTCTTCCGCAGCTCGATCGCAGCGCGGCGCAGCGCTTCGTCTTTAGGCGTGCCGGCCAGGAGCTCACGATGCAATGCCAGCATCAGCGGCGTGGTCGCAGCTTCTTCCACTTTCCATTGGCTCACGATTGTAGATGGGCAGCCTGCGACGAGCAGCGACCACGATAATCCGATAACGCCTTCGCCGGCGCCGATTCGGCCGCGTGCAGTCTCGCACCCGCACAGAATCGCGAGTCGTGCCCGCAGTTGCATTCGCATCAATTCACGGCCTTCCAGCAAACCGTCTTCACCCGCCGCCAGGTGGCTTTGCGACAGCAGCAGGTACGAATAGAGCGGCGCACGATTGTTCAGCACGCCATGCGTTGCGAACTCGATTAGCGCTGCGCGCGGCAGCTCGCGTTTCGCTGTTTCCTCGCGTGCCGCGTCGCCGATGAATGTTTGCACGCTGTTATCCGGATAGAGGCGCTGGATTGCGCGCGCCTGCTTCTCCATTTCCGGAAGTGGTCGCCACCGCGACTTCACCAGCTCGCTCGTGGCCGCGGCGATCGCGTTAGGCGTGTTGGCGACGGATGGGTTCGCGAATACCGCCACGTTGTCGGGCGGAGCTTTGCTGTCGTGGCGCGAATCTTCGAGCAGCGCCGACAACGAAGGCGCAACACTTACCGCTGCCGTTTCCGCAATCGGGCGATTGCGCGCGTCGACCAGCGCGAGGAACGGCACCTCCCAGAGCGGCCCGTCCGGCGCGATGATCAGCCGGTTCGCATTCGCGCAGAGCGGTTCTGCGCGACCGAGGAGCAGATCGTAAAGTTCACGCGCGGGTCGTTGCCACGCGAGAGAGCGATCCGCGAGCGCCGCTCGAAACGAACTGGCCCGGTTGCCGAGATCGGCGCGTGAAACTTCGATCGTTACGACATCGAGCTGCGGCGCTTCCGCATTGTCGCCGCGATGCAACACGAACGCGTACGAGCGAGTGTCGGTGACAGCGAACTTGATTGCTGCTGTGCGGCCATCGGAGACCAGCGGCGCCAGCTGCTCCAATCGCGTTATTGGGGGCGCGGGCGCATTGCGCTTCAGCTCCGGATGCGCGGCAACAATCTCGGCATCGAAGTTTTCGCGCGCATGCCGCGCATCGCGCAGCGCATCTGAAATTTCGGCGAGCCGATGCTCATCAAGATCTTTCGTCGAGGACTCGCTGCTGAGCTGCCGGTTCAGCTCCGCGATGTGGCGATCGAGATCGCGTTGTCGCGCCGTTTCGGTGTCGGTCAGAACGGCGGCGCTGGCTGCTGAACTGCCGCGCGATGTGACATCGAGCAGCACGCGCGCACTGGCCCGTTCGGCGGTTGCGAGCGCGGTGACATTCTCGTGCTGTTCGACGAGCAGGGAGGTAAGCTCCTGATATGGCGCGATGCGTTTCTCGAAAAACGCTTCTGATTCCGCCTCGGCTCCGGCGAGCATGCCGCGCAGGGATTCAGTTTCGGCGATCGCTTCCTCGAGAGCTTTACGCGCTGCTCCGGCATCGCCGCGCGCGCGCAGTGTTTTTCCCTCCGATGTAAGAGCGGCGGCGATCTGATCCGGCTGCGCCGTTTTTCGGTAGAGCGCGAGCGCGTCTTTCGCCCGCGCGAGTGCCGCCTCAAGATTACCGCGCTGCCGCGCCGTCTCCGCCAACCCGAGCAGCGCGCGTCCTTCGCTCGAGAGATCGTGGATTTCGCGGCTGATGGCGAGGCTTTGCTCGTACTGCTTCTGTGCGTCGTCGAAGCGGCCTTCTTCTCTCGCGATCTTTGCCAGCACCGCGAGCGACGTCGCCACCCGCGGTTTCATGTTGTTCTGATCGGCGACGGCGCGCGCCTTTTCGATGAACTCCACCGCTTTAGCCCGATCGCCCATCGCCTCGTAGGCCTGGCCGATATTGTTGAAGATGAACGCCATATTCCAGGCGCTGTCATTGCCGACGACCGCCCGCGCCCGCGCATAAAAATCAAGCGCACGCTCCGGCAGACCTTGCTCGCGATAGACTTCGCCGGTGCTGTTCAGCGCGGGGATAATGCCCTCGCGGAACTTGAGGCGCTCCGCGGTTTGGAGCGCGTTTTGCAAGCTAACCAGCGCATGCGCGAAATCTCCTTCGTCCAGTTGCGTGATGCCCTTGCCTTGATAGACGCCGACAATTCCCACCTCTTTCGGGTGTTCCTTGTAGTAGCCGAGCGCCCGGTCGAGCGCGGCGACAGCGTTCGTGTAGTCGCCGTACTCGCGAAAAACAGACGAGAGAAGGACCTGCGATTGAGCAACAGTCCGCGCGTCGCCGGCTTCGCTCCCGAGCCGCTCGAGCAAATGGCACAGCCGTTCCGCTCTGCCGTATTCGCCTTTCAAACCGAGCTGGTATTCGCAATTTGCGATCGCGTCGCGCAGCGGTTTGCCGCGAATAGCTTCCGGGGCAGCGGCTGCGACGCGGGCCTGCTCGGCGGGATCGGCGAGCGCGCTAATCCGATCCGCCAAGGTCGCCGCATCGCGCTTGATCGGCGCGGCGTCGTCGGGCGCGGCAGTCGCAACGCTGACGCAGAGACATGCAAAGAGCGGCGCGAGAAAATCTCTCATTCCCGGTAATATCGCGCGGTTTTTCTCATCTGTAGGTAGTAACCGCGTGCGAAAGATCGGCCCAGCCGGACAAGCGAGCGAGACCTCACGGTGCGGAAAGACAATTTCGAGCATGAGAAAACCAAGCGCCACTTTTCGGCCCTGCAGTAGAAACATTCTGCCTCGCTGGCTGAACAAACGCCTGACCTACGGCGTTGTTGTCGGCCTTGCTTTGAACGTCGGTGTCGCGATCGCGAACGCCGCGTCTGGACAGACGTTTACCACGCTGCACTCGTTGAGTTCGGCGGAAGGCAGCGGGATCAATAATCCGCTGGTCCGCGCGGCGGACGGGAATTTCTACGGAATCGCTCAGCAGGGCGGCGCCGCGAATCAAGGGACGTTCTTCCGCATCACGCCAGCGGGCGTCTTCACTCTGATCCACTCATTTGGCAGCGGGGCGGGCGATGTCTCCTATCCCGTCAGTCTGATGCAGGCGGCAGATGGCAATTTCTATGGAATGAGCGGCACGCTTGGCGGTGCGGGTGAAATCTTCAAGATCACGGCAGCCGGTGCGGTGACGATTATCCATTCATTCAATCCGGATTACAGCGAAGGAGTCGGATCGCTGGCTCCGCTGATCCAGGCAGCCGATGGCACGTTCTATGGGAGCACCTACCAAGGGGGCGATGGCGGGATCAACGGCAGCGGCACGCTCTTCAAGTTTACGACTGACGGTACTGCCGCCGGTACGGCGTTCACCACCGTGCATTATTTTCCACCCCAGTCGGGAGGTATCAACGATGGCGGCGCCGATCCATCCGCAGCAATGCTGCAAGCGCCGGACGGCAACTTGTACGGCACGACCTTTAGTGGCGGGGCAAATGGACGAGGGACAATTTTCAAGCTTACTCCGGCCGGAGATTTCACGACGCTCTATGTCTTTACTCGAGACACGGGCGGTGAGTCGCGTGGAGCTCTCGTGCGCGACAACTCCGGAGTGTTTTACGGAACCAGTAGCACTGGCCCCACCCAAGGCGCCGTTTACAAGATGACGACCGACGGCACGCCGGCCGGCACGCAGGTCTCCGTGCTGTATGACTTCGGTACCCAGCAGGATGACAGCGACGGAGGTGGATTGGATAGCGGGGTCGTCATCGCTCCGGATGGATATCTTTACGGCACAACCGATCTCGGTGGCGCCAACGGAAACGGAACCATTTTCCGCCTCAAGCCGGGAGGACCATTCGAAACCCTGCATGCGTTCAGCAGCAACTCGAGCGAGGCGCCATCGCATGAAGAGATGGTGCTCGGTAGCGACGGCAATCTTTATGGCACGACGTTCAGCACGATTTTTGTGCTGGAGATTGGGGCACAATCGCCGCCACCAGGATCATCACCGCCACCAGCGCCGCCTGCGCCCGAGCACGGCGGCCTTTCCGCAACGGTGTTCCGCGTGAACGACAGCGACACGCCGGCGGGCGGCGTCGCGGACACAGCGTTGCATTTTACCGCACAACAAAGCGGGACGCCTGCGGGCTTAAAGGTGCGCGTCCAGATCAACACGGTCGCGAACAACGATCGGACGGACTGGGTCGACCTGCCGAATGGCAGCCAAGGCTACATGACGATCGACAAAACGACCGCGCAGTTCGTCCTCGACTCAACCAACTATCCGCGGGCGAGCGGCATCTATTTCCGCGCACTCTCCACCGCGTCTGGTTACCCTGACAGTAAATCGAACATCATTGGGCCCTTCGATTTGACCGGTGCGCAGTCGCATCTCGGCGCGACCACGCTGTTCATTGCGACGAATGGTCCCGGCGCGGAAATGAATTTCCACGCCAATGTCGCAGTCGATCAGGCCGCAATGGATCTGCACGTGCAAGCAACAACCTCGCCGGCCGACCCAAACAGCTGGGCGGATTTAAGCGATGGGCAGTCGGGCGAAATGCACCCATTCGCCGATCCGAAACAATTCTATCTCAACACCACGAAGTATCCGCCGGGCGACGCGGTTTACTTCCGCGCAGTCGCGACCGCGCCAGGGTTCTTGAAGAGCATCTCGAACATCGTCGGCGTGAACAATGTGATCGTCGGCACGCCGCCGGACGTTGAGATTACGCCGCCGCGGCCGGAGCCGGGCAGCAAATCCGGCGAAGACGCAAAGCATCCCATCGTTGTCTCGCCAGGGCCGATTCACTTCAGCGCGGAAGCCTCCAGTCCGGAACATAAATCGCTGAAGCGCGTCGGTTTGATTTTCGATGGCGCGACGATCGCGGAGAACGACGGCGGCTCGACGCGGATCAGCGTCGATTACGTCGCGGATGTTGCCGGGGATCACGTGATCAAGGCGTTTGCTACCGATGCGCGCGGAATTACCGGCTACGCCGATCCGGTTTACATCCGCATCCCGCCTCGGAGCGGAAAAGTGTTCACGATGACACGCTCCGGCGATTGGAGTACCGCGAGAAACTGGCGCGACAATCGCGGCAACATTGGCGTGCCCGCCGAGAATGATCTTGCGATCATCGACGGACAGAGCGCATCGATCGCGAGACACGTCAACGTCTTCGCAGTTTCGCTCCTTAGCGGTTCGATTGATGGCGCCGGTGGCGGATTGACGATCCCTGGATTTTTCTCGGTCGCTGGCGGCCAACTTCACAACCTCAACCTGACGATCGACACGCACGGCACACTTTCGCTCGTCGGTGACGACAACGTGCCGATGAGCGGACAAGTGACGAATTACGGCACGATCCGCATCACCGGAAAAGGCGGAATTGTGCCGGTGACGAACAACAGTGGTGCAGTGCTGAGCAACGCGAGCCACGCGGAAACCAACGGGCTCTTCGATGGCGTAGCGGCGTTCTTCAAAAACGTCGGCGATTTCATTTTCCACCGCCCCAGTGTTAAACCTAAGCCAACTCCGCCGCCCACATCTCCGCCGCCGGTCGCGCAGCCGCGTGGCGTCACGGCCGCCGGTTTCGTCAATCAGGGGAGGCTGATCACGAACGACGGCGGCAGTCTGATCACGAATGATGGAGGAAGCCTGATCACGAACGACGGCGCGACAATCATCGGCAACGACGGCGCGAGCCTGATCACCAACGATGGCGGCAGTTTGATCACCAACGACGGCGGCAGCCTGATCACGAATGACGGCGGCAGCTTGATCACCAACGACGGTGGAAGCCTTCGCGTCCGGCCAAACGGTGCCAACTCGGGCGCGATCACGCAGGCGCAAGGCGCTGCCTCCGGATTCGTCCAGTCCGGCGGCGAGATCGACCTCCACAACCTGCTCATCATCGCGCCGCTGACAATTCAGGGCGGAGTGGTCAGTGGCTCGGGAGTGATCGCCGGCACGGTCGAAAACAAGAATGGTTTTATATCGCCCGGCCATTCCGCGGGCGCGATCTCGGTGCTCGGCAATTTCACGCAGAAGCGCGGCGGAACTCTCATTGTCGAGAACGGTGGAATTGGTGCCGGCGACTCCGATTTCCTGCAAGTGACGGGAACCGCCAACCTCGGCGGCAATCTCGAGGTTCGCGCGACCAAAGGCTATACGCCTAAGGCCGTCGACACATTCAGCCCGCTCGCGTATGGCGCAGTCAGCGGCAAATTCGCGAGCGTCAGCTCGAATGCCCACGTCACGTTCGACGCTAGCGGAATGCTGGTAACGAACAGCGGCAAAGCGCCGCAACCGAGCGCGGGAATACTCGCCAACATTTCCACCCGATTGCGCGTGCAGACCGGTGACGATGTTTTGATTGGCGGCTTTATCGTCTCCGGGCCGGCGGGGTCATCGAAAAAAGTGCTCATCCGCGCGCTCGGGCCGTCATTGGCGCACGCCGGCATCCATGATGCGCTCTCCGATCCATTGCTCGAATTGCACAAGCCGGACGGCAGCATCATCAGCAACGACAACTGGCGGCAAGGCAAGGATCGCGTGCCGCCGCGGTTCCAGCCGAAGAGCGACAAAGAATCGGCGATTGTGGCGACAATACCGGTCGGCAAATCCGGCTTGAGCAAGTGCACCGCAATCGTGAAAGGCGCACACGGCGAAAAAGGAATTGCCTTGGTTGAAGTATACGACCTCGACGACTCCTCGGCAGCCGAGCTCGGAAATATCTCCACCCGCGGGCTCGTCCAAACCGGCGACGACGTAATGATCGGCGGCGTGATTGTAGATGGAAAGGAGCCGGCCAAAGTACTCGTTCGTGCGATCGGCCCGACGTTGAGGAAATTCGGCCTTCGCCCCACGTTGAAAGACCCGCTGCTCGAACTTCACGATGCAAATGGTGCCGTGATCAGCAACGACAACTGGCGTGAGACTCAGGAAAGAGAGATCAAGGCGACCGGCCTCGCGCCCAAGGATGAGCACGAGTCGGCGATCATTGCGACGCTGGTGCCGGGTAACTACACCGCGATCGTGCGTGGCAAGAACGACGCGAGCGGGCTGGCGCTCGTCGAAGCCTACAAAGTGCAGTGATTCTGCCTTTGTCGACCAGCGAGACTGTCACGCCTGCGCCCGAACTTCCGTAGGCGAATCGAACTTCGCGTTAAAAAACATTTTCGAGGTAATACCGGGGCGGGTCTCTGCATCTCGGTTCCGTAGCAGTCGCCCTCGATGGGCGAGCGACGCTGCGCAGACGAACAAACCTGCCTCTATGACTTCAAATAATCAGCGGTCTATTCTCACTTGCGGAAATCGGCGCACGCTGGCGTTCGGCAAAGCCGGCAACGGCGGTGTCGCTCTGGTCGAGGTGTATCACGTCTTGTAACGCGGCGCGCGGTGATCAGCCGCGCATCGTGTCGCTCGCTGACAAAACATTGATCGGTGCGCCGGCGACGAATGCCCGGATGTTGTCGACCGTCGTCTGCAGAATGCGCTCGATCGCTTCCGCACTGTTGAACGCGATGTGTGGCGTGAAGAGAACGTTCGGACGCGTGAGCAGCTGATGATTCTGCACGAGCGTTTGAAGTTCCTGCACGCGCGTGTTGTCCGCCGGCCGCAGCTCGCGCGGGGCGAAGTTCGCGTGCAAATGCTCGACGATCTGGTCGCGGATGATCTTTGAAGGCTCGCGCCGCATCACGCGTTCATCCTCCAGCACGTCGAGGCCGGCGCCCGCGACAATGCCGGAATCGAGCGCTTCGCGCAGCGCGTCGGTGTCAATCAGGCGTCCGCGCGCGGTGTTGACGATCAGCGCGCCGCGCCGGCATTTCGCGAACGTGTCGCGGTTAAAGAGGTGGTAGTTCGCCGGCGTCAGCGCAGCGTGCAGTGAGATGATGTCCGACCTGGCGAGCAGGTCATCGAACTCCACGTATTCGAAATCCAGCGCCGCCGCTAGTCCTGGCTGCCGCTCGACATCGTCGACGATGACGCGCAATTCGAATGCGCGCGCCATTCGGATCACGTGCTGGCCGACGCGGCCGGCGCCGACGATGCCGAGCGTCTTGCCGCGGAGTTCCGTCCCCCGCACGTTCTCGTAGGAAAAAGCCGAGCTCTTGCCGGAGTCCATCGCTTCGCGCAGCCGCCGGGCGAGACCGAGAATCAGCGCAAAGGTGTGCTCGGCGACCGTGTATTCGCCGTAGGTCGGCACATTACAGGCGACCACGCCGCGGCGCGCGCATTCCGCGACATCGATGTGGTCGAAAGTAGTCGAGCGTGTGGTGATCAGCTCCAGCGCCGGATGCGCATCAAGGAAGGCGAGGTCGATCGGCGAGTTCAGAAACACCGACACGACTTCCGCGTCGTCGACGCCCGCCTCGAGAGAGGACGCGAACCGCAGCTCGCAGTCGCGAAGGTTCGCGGCCAGCCACTCCTGCTCATCGGCTTCGGTTTCTACGAATGCGATCCGTTTCATTCGATTGCGCGCAGCTCGCTTCCAATGTTACTCCGATTCGACAGCACGAGCACGACGATGCGGAGAAGGAAAACAACGCAGCCGGAATCGGCGCGCGAGTTTCACCATAACGTTTATGTGATTCTGCTCGATGGGAAAGCGGCGTCGCATCCATCGATCATGCGCGCAAATCCGAACCGCGATCCGCGCAAGCCGTGTGTCTACGTCGGGATGAGCGGGTTGCCGCCGGAGCACCGGTTCGAGAATCACAAACACGGCTACAAGGCGGCGTGGGTCGTCGAGAAATACGGTGTGCGTTTGTTGCCGGATTTATACGAGCACCTGAACCCGATGCCGTATGACGCCGCGATGCAAATGGAGGCCGATCTCGCGGAGGATCTCCGCAATGCAGGTTACACCGTAACGGGCGGGCACTAGGTGGATCGAGCTCTCCGAGCTCGATGATCGCGTCCGGAGGTCGCGATTCACCTCTGAGCCCCTCCGGTTCACTGCGCGAATAAAGCACGAGAGCCGCCGTCCAATTGTGCTCGGAAATGGAAACGGGCGTCCAGCTACTCGAACCGGTGCGATTCCGCTCTGCACGTGCAGAACGAAGGACAAAGCCTTGCCACGGAACGACCTTTTTCGTTTCCTCTGCCCGCGCAGTTTCCCCGCCGATGCAGCAAACGAGAACCTCGCTCCACCCGATCGTGGCGGGGCTGCTTGTTACGCTGGCGCAGTTGTTCATCGCGGTCGTGCTGATCGCGCCACGCGGACCGCTCGCATGGCGCTACACCACCCTCGTGCAGCACGACAGCTACTGGTTCGCGAACATCGTGGACCGCGGCTACGAGACGACCGTGCCGCCGATCAGCCACAAAATGATGGAAGTGTCGAACGTGGCGTTTTTCCCCGCCTATCCGGCGCTCGCGGCGGCGCTGCGCCACGGTTTGCACCTGAGTACAGACAACGCGCTGCTGATCACGGCACAGGCAGCGGCGGTCGGGTTCTGGAGCTATTTTTTTCTTTTCTGCGAACGCTGGAATGTGCCCGCTCCGACGCGGTGGTGGGCGGCGCTGACGATCGCTGCGCATCCGGCGGCGTTTTTCCTCGTCGCCGCGTATTCGGAGTCGCTCTTCATGATGGCGCTCTTCGGCTTCATGTATTGGAGCACGAGCACGGGTCGACTGGCGAAGCTGCTCGCGGTCGTGCACGGCATCGTGATGTCGGCGACGCGGATTGTCGGGATTCCGTGCGCGGCGTTTCCGGCGGTCGTCGCAGTCGCGAAGCACGGCTGGGCCGGCATCCGCGATCTTCGGTCGTGGTTCCGCCGCTACGCCGCGGCGATTTTGCTGACGATCGGCGCGACGTTCGGCGCTCTCGGATTTTTTGCCTACTGCCTGTACCGCTGGGGCCGCTGGGACATGTACATGCTGACGCAAGAAGCCGGCTGGGCGATCACGCCCGACTACGCCGCGGTCTTCAAGCCGTCCAGCTACCGCTGGCACATTCCGCATTTCAACGATCCGCTCGCCTTCAGCCAGCTCACGATGTCGCTCACGGCGGTGCTGTTCGTGCTGATCGCGATCGGCGAGCTGCTTCCGTTCATTCGGCGCAACACGAATCTCGCCGGCCGGATCGGGTTCTATTTCGCCGCCGCGGTGATCTATTACATCTCGGTCAGCGGGGTCGCGTCGGTGGAGATGGAGAGCATGCTTCGCTACGAGCTCTGCGTGCACGCGCTAATCGTGCTGGCATTCGTCCATTTTTTGCATCAATTACCCACTCCCTCGCCACGGTTGCGAAGATGGGGGCTGGCGACGGTCGCGCTGCTCAGCGCGGCAGGGCTCGGGCTCGAGGGTTGGTGGGTGTGGAATTTCACCCGGGGAGGGTGGGTGGCTTAAGGAAATAATGAAAACAAACGTAGCGATTATCGGGGCAGGTCCGGCTGGACTGACGGCGGCTTACCTGTTGGCAAAAAACAACGTGGACGTGACGGTCCTGGAGGCGGACCCGGTCTACGTCGGCGGAATTTCGCGCACCGCGACGTATAAAGGATTTCACTTCGACATCGGCGGCCACCGGTTCTTTTCGAAGTCGAAAGAGGTGAACGATTTCTGGAATGAAATTCTGCCGGACGACATGCTCGACCGGCCGCGTTCGTCGCGAATTTTTTACGGCGGCAAGTTTTTCTCATATCCGCTCAAGGCGTTTGAGGCGCTGCGGAAGCTGGGCGTGATCAACTCGGCGCTTTGCGTTCTCTCGTACTTCAAAGCGCGGCTCTTTCCGGTGAAGAACCCGACCAACTTCGAGGATTGGGTGAGCAATCAGTTCGGCAAGCGCCTCTTCAACACCTTCTTCAAGAGCTACACCGAGAAGGTTTGGGGCATTCCTTGCAAAGAGATCTCCGCCGACTGGGCAGCGCAGCGCATCAAAGGGTTGTCATTGGGGAGCGCGATCAAGAACGCGTTGTTGCCAGCAAGGCAGCCGAAGGACTCGAACAAGGTCATCAAGACGCTGATCAACTCGTTCAAGTATCCGCGCAAAGGCCCGGGCATGATGTGGGAAGCGTGCGCGGAAAAAACAAAGGCGCTCGGCGGCAAAGTTGAGATGGGGCGGAAGGTCGTCGGCTGCGAATACAGCGCGGTCACAGAAACGTGGACGGTCAGTGTGAAGGACAACGCCGGTAACGTGCAGGCGATCGAAGCCGAGCACGTGATCTCATCGGCCCCGATGCGGGAATTGATCAACGGCATCACGCCGCCTGTCTCGGACAGAGCAAAGCGCGCCGCGAATTCGCTGAAATATCGCGACTTCTTGACCGTAATGCTGATCCTGAAAGACCGAAACGCATTCGACGATAACTGGATTTACATCCATGAGCCGAGCGTGAAGGTCGGCCGGATCCAGAACTTCCGTTCGTGGTCGCCGGAGATGGTGCCTGACCCGGACAAGGCGTGCTACGGACTCGAGTATTTCTGCTTCGAGCACGATGGCTTATGGGATTCGAAAGACGAAGAGCTGATCGAGCTGGCGAAGCGCGAGCTGATCACGATCGGCCTTGCTGAAGAAGGCGACATTCTCGATGGCACGGTGGTTCGCCAGAAAAAGGCGTATCCGGTTTACGACGACGACTACTCGCGCCACGTGGCGATGGTGCGCGATGAGCTCGAGTCGAACTATCCGAACCTGCACCTCGTCGGCCGCAACGGCATGCACAAGTACAACAACCAGGATCACGCCATGATGACGGC
>CADDYX010000088.1 GCA_902810735.1 Verrucomicrobiota bacterium
GTGCATTGCCGACGCTGTTGTCCTTGCCTCGCACGATCGCCGTGAACGGCGCGCTCGGCAGCGTACGGTACAAGGCGCTCTCGCGCGGATCTTTTGGCTCGAGCTTCGCCTCGGCCACTTTCGGCGACCGAGAGTCAGTCTCCCAGTTGTCGTTAGCCGCGACAATTGCGCCGTTCGCGTCGTGCAACTGCAGCACTGGATCCTGCAGTGCATCGGGAACACCCCTGCTTGTGAGCGTTGGGCCGATTGCGCGGACGACTACGGAGGTGTTGCTACGATTGCTCGGACCAGTGATGAAACCACCGATCATGACGCTGTTGCCTGTTTCGACAAAGGCGCGCGTGCTGATGTTCTCGAGCTGCACCTCCGGAATCTTGTCCAGATCGTAAGCTTCGACGAGGCCGATGCCAGTCGTGTCGTCTTTGCCACGCATAATGACGGTGTAGGCACCGGAATCGAGGCGGCGAGCGATCGCTGATTCGCGTTCGTTATGCGGCTGGAGACCAGTCGCTTTGATGTCGTCTTCCTGGTCGTCTTTCCAGTTGTCATTCATGGCAATGAGCGCGCCGTGTTTGTCGCGCAATTCGATGATCGGATCCATCAGCCGGCCGCCGATGGGTCGCTTGTTCGCCTTCAACGACGGCCCGAGGCCGCGGAGGAGAACGTTTTTCGAACCGTTGCCTTTGATGATGAATCCGCCGATGGCGACGTTCTCGCCAGTCTGAACTCGCGCGCGTGTCGAGATGTTCAGCAGCTGTTCGGGCGTGCCGTTCGGCTTCGGCTTGGGAGTCGGCGTAGTGGTCGGCTTGGGAGTCGGTGAAGGCGGGCTGGGCGTCGGCGTCGGTGCCGTCCCAAACTTGAAGCTGCCGACCCGAGTGTGCCAATCGACGGGAAGAATGTCGGTCGGAGTCGAGACGACGTACTCGTTGGTGTACCAGAAGGTCTGCTCATCCGTCGGATCGACAACGAGCGCGCTGTAATCGCCCCACCGGTTCCGGAATGGAAACAGGCCGGTATTCGCCTCGATCCCTTGCCCGGGAAACATCACGGCTTCGCCTTGCGTCATTTCGCCGAGCGGATCGCCCGCGAGTCGGCCGGCGTAGTGCAGCGCCGGAAAGTAATTCGGGCCGCTGGCGCTGTAGCCGATCGCGATGTTGCCGTTCGCGTCGATGGTGATGCTGCCCATCCATCGCCACAGTGGTCCGTTCGGATCGGACGGATCAAGAGGTGCAAATGTGCCCTGCTGGTATAGCTGCGGGCTCGTGCTGACGTTGCGGAGCTCGTACCAGCGAACACCGGTGCGCGAGGCGCCCGAATTGGGCGAGGGGGCGGGCGACGGTAATGCCGCCGCATCGACGGTGTGATTGGCGACGAGCGATTCATGGTCGCCGAAGTTGCGGTAAACCAGCCGGAACATGAGTCGATCGCCAAGCACGTCGAGATATTGTGGCGGCTGCCCGGATGTAAATTTCTCCGGCACGCAATCGTTCGGGCCGTTCTCGATCTGGCATTCGTTCAATACGAAGTCAGCGACCGGAACGACGAAGTTGGGGTCACCGGCGTTTCCGACGTATTGACCCGGGAAGCCGGGCGCCGGAACGGGCGCCGTGGAGCCGGAGCCGAATGTCGAATTTGCCGGCGTGTTCCAGTCGACGTGAAACTTCCAGAGGCGCATCTCATCGTGAAAACCGGTGTCCGGGGGCGTGTTTGGCTGGTTCACGTCGTCTACTTCGGCGAAGAGATTCGCTGGACCGGAAGGCGGCAGCGTTTTTCCTTCCAGATGCGTGGGCAGCTGACCAAACGGCGTGTAGGTGGCGACCGTCGGATTTGGCGTCACGAGGCTGGTTTCGTCGAAGAAAATGTATTTCGCTGGCGCGCCCTGAAGCATCTGCTGGCGCTCGAAAGCCCACGCTCCGGCCGGCGCTGCCGTCGCGATGATCGCACCGCCCGGGAATTGATTCGTGCTCATGTAATAGGCGTCCGGCCAGACGCTCAGGTGCGGGTAGTCGTGGAAGACAGTGTTACTTTCGTCGAACTCGTAGAGGTAGTAAGCGCCGCCCGGGTCAGACGTTTTCGAGATCGCGATGCATTCCGCGTAGTTTTCAGTTGTTTCCTGCACGACGAACTGGCTCACGAGCCAGCGGTCGGCGAGTTGATCGTAGAGGACGATCGGATCGCCATTGTTGTGCGTAAAGCACTCGGATCTCGGTTGTGACGACCAGAGGCCGTTTATTGGCTTCGCATTGACTAGCACTTTTCCCGTCTTGTCGAAAACCGCGATGTGGGAGTTCACCATCTGCACATAATGCTGCGGCCCGACAGCGCCCACGGGATCCGGCGGCAGACAATTTTTGCACGTTTCGCTGATGTTCATCCCCTCAAACGATGCGCCGACTGGCGGCATTCCCGCTGCCGGAGCAGTCACTTGCAGCACCGGGTCCACGGATTGGTTTTGCGGTTTTGGCGGCGCGTAGTTTGGCCGGTGCGGCTCCTGTGGACGCTCGACCCACCCAGAGAACGGGTTTACTGCCGGAATGTCGCGCAGAGCTGGCGAGATTTTCGCCTCAACGGCTCCGCCGACCAGCAGCAGATTTGGCGTAGTCTGGGCGAGTGTGCCGACGCCGCTGCCGGCGCCACGCTGCATGAACCTCCGCTGCGGACTCGCTGAAATACCGTAGGACGCGAGGACGCGTCTCACCGTCGCGAGTGGATTGATTACTCCTTCGCGTGACGCCGCTGCGCTGGGACCGGTAGCCGTTCGCGTGCTCTTCTTAACCGCGGCATGCTGGATTTCGCCGGCGCTCATCACGGCCAGCAAAACGCCGGCAGCGGTGAGAGTAGCGGCGACGAGAACGCGGAGCTGTGCGCGTCCGGCGTGACAGAAGCAACGTGTTGTTTTCATGGGTTTTTGGCGCTGCGGTTGAGTCGGTAGTGACCGATTAGAAATCGAATCTCGCCGCTGTTGCGCGCTCGGTTTCTCTGCAGCGCGTCGCGACCGCCGAGATGGGGAAGCAACTGAGCGTTTCCTCCCGAACGGGCGGCGGCTGCGTGCCAGCACGGAATGGCCTCAGGCAAAGTCTTTCCGCAATCCGAATCGTGGCACGGCTGCTGCTTATAGAAAATATAACAATTACAGCAGCTACACAGAACCCATGAAAAAAACTCTTCTCTTCTCCCTCCTGTTCGCCGGCCTGTCGACAACCTCTGCGTTCGCCGATGCGCTCATGTTTGCGGTGAACACCACACCTTACGATAACCAGATGTCGCGTATCCGCCCCGTCCTCACCGCTAGCGGAAGCGCAGGAAATCACGTTTCGCTCAACGCGGTCAACGCCTGGATGGGCGATTTGCGCTCCATCCCATACGGATTCACCACCGTCTGGAAAACGCCGGCGGAGACGGAATCCGGCGCGCCCGCAGACTGCAAAGCGAAGGCTGTTGCGCTCTATCAGCGGATGGTTGCGCGTGGCGCGAAGAACGTAAAGCTCGTGATCGGCCGTCGCACTCCGACCAGCCGCCAGACACATGCGTGGGTTTCGTGGGAAACCGACCGCGGTACTTACGTGCTCGACCCGACCTTCAATTACACCGCCGCGACGGCGAACGAAGTCGGTTCGCACAATTATGTGCCGCTCTACGCCTACGCCGGCAGCAAGAAATTCCGCGTGGCGAGCGGCCTAGTCGCGCAGAACTAAGCGGACGCGCGCAGCATCAATTCGGTTCGTGTGGTGACGCGGAGGATCGGTTCGGTCCTCCGCGTTGTACGTACGAAACGCAAGATCGGCTGAATCCTCGCACGAACGCTGATTGCACTTGCCGCTGGCGCCCGGCGTGATGTTGTTTGGGCGTGCTTCAGCGGTTGCTGCTCCTCGTCCTGCTTTTCAGCGGCGTGTCGTGTGCCACGCAGCACGCGCCTGACACCTCGCGCTTGATCGGGCGGTGGCGGTACGCCGACCCGGCGCAGAGTTGCGAGTACGTGTTCGCTTCAGACGGGACATTCCGGGCCGAAGTCAAAGTGCAAAGTCGGACTGTGTCGCGCGTGAGTGGCCGGTGGTCGATCCTTCCAGGACGTTTGCTCTACACGTATGAACATGACGCGATGGGGCGGATCCCGCCTGGATCAAAGGACGAAGACAAACTGCTCGCCACCAGTGCGGACCACTTCGACATCGAAGCAGCTGATGGAAGCCGCCGCCGGTACGACCGCGTCGAGCAGGCGCAATGAAATTGCCGGGTTGGCAAACAATTCACTTCACAAATGAGACGCAGTCGTGCTATAAAAACCATACTCATTCGTAAATCACTGGTGTGACGGATGGGTCCCTCTTTATGAAATCGTCAATTTTGAGAATTGTCCGCCCCCTCGCCGCCGCAGCGCTGCTCGCGCTGACCTCCTGTTCCCACCGCGTCACACTGGTTCCGGGTGAGGAAGATCTCGTTACGTTGAACGGATGCGTTGTGTCGGCGTGCAATTATCTCGCCGTCGTCAAAACGCAGCACAGCCTCGAGCGGAATTTTTGGGCAAAGATTCTCCTCGTTAAGTTCGCAAATCACCCGGCCGGCCACGCGTATTGCGTCTGGGAGACAGAGGGCAACATATACGGGTACGATCGCAATTCCGGCTCATTCCCGTTGCCGGTTTACACGCGCGACGCGCGCGCGATCGCGATCGTGCTTGCGCAGGAGCTTGGCAAAGTCCTGAAAGAGCCGCTCGCCGTCAGCGGTGCCGATTTCATCGATGCGAACCAGGCGGAGCTGTATGAGTTCGCGTCGTTGGAATTGCCGCGCCCGCCAGTTCCAGCGATGGCGGCGATGTTACAGCTATCGCCGCTTCCGCAGCCGTAAAAAAAAGCGCGACCCGAAGGTCGCGCTGCGAAGCCAAAGGAGCGTTAGTCAACTTTGGTTATTTAGTGGTGAGTTCCTGGCTCGCGCCAGATTAAATAGCACTGCTCGTGCCACGAGCAGCGCGCGATGCGCTGACCATCTCGCGTAATCTGCTTGCGCGGGCATCTGATTTCTGCGCAGAAGCGTATCTCTGGGACAGAAACTCAGGAGGAACACATGCTCAAAACAGCTGCAATTATTTTCGGCATCTTTTTCATCATAGCCGGTCTCGCTGGCTTCTCTGCCTCGCTCGCGCCCGGCGGAATGCTCTTCGGCCTGTTCATGGTCGGGACGGTGCATAACATCATTCACCTCGCTTCCGGCATTGTTGCGCTGATGTGCGCATTCACCGGCGCGGGTGCATCGCGAAAGTACTTCCAAATTTTTGGGATCGTTTACGCGCTGGTTGCGCTGATCGGTTTCTTCTACGGCAATCATCCGCTGCTCGGGATGGTCGAGCACAACGTGCACGATATCTGGCTGCACATCGTGATTGCGGTTGTTTCACTGTGGCTAGGCTTCGGCGCGCGAGACACCGTGACCACGACGTAGTGCGTCGGCAGGCGTGCTGACAAATTCGCAGCTCGCCGAGCTTTTATCTCGCGAAGCGGACCAGGCGGAAGGCGTTCGGCAGCGGGCGCTGCGTCGCGCGGCACGAAGTGCATTCCTCTGGCCGGACGCGGCGGTAGCGCTGGTTCAGCGGGGCGGCGCGTTGACAGAGCTGCACGGCGTCGGGCCGTTTATAGCCTCACAACTACAGAGATGGATCGACGACCCACCTGCGGCGCTGGATGACGTGCCGTTGATCCGGCGGGATTTCCTCGACCTCGCGCAGGCACGCGCAGTTCTCGATGCGCAGCCGCGGTGGCGCGAACGCCTTCGTGGTGACCTGCAAATGCACACACAGTGGAGCGACGGCTCGGCGACGGTCGCTGAAATGGCGGCGGCAGCTGCCGAGCGCGGCTACGAGTACATCGCGATCACCGATCACACCAAAGGGTTGAGCATCGCGGGCGGGATTGATGAAACGCAGATGGCGCAGCAGGAAGCAGAGATTGAGGCATTGAATCGAGAGGCACTTACACCTCGCGTGACCGTTTTGCGCTCCGCGGAGTTGAACCTGAACACGCGTGGGGAAGGGGACATGGATCGCCGTTGCCTCGCGCAGCTCGACATTGTGCTCGGCTCATTTCACTCTGCGTTGCGCACAAAGGAGGATCAGACAGAGCGCTACCTTGCGGCGCTTCGCAATCCCGAGCTGCACATAGTCGGCCATCCACGTGGTCGCGTTTACAACTACCGCGCTGGCTTGATGGCCGATTGGCCGCGCGTTTTCGCGGAGGCGGCGAAGCTCGATAAAGCGGTCGAGATCGACAGCTACCCGGATCGTCAGGACCTCAATGTTGAGCTGCTGAAACTGGTTCGGTGCGCCGGCGCCCGGGTCTCGTTAGGAACGGACGCGCACCACGCCTGGCAACTTGAGTTTATCGATCTTGGCCTAGCCGCGGCACTCAAAGCGAAGATCGAACCGGACCGGATCATCAACTTTCTGCCGCTCCCTGACCTAAAGCGCTGGGTCAGCTCATTGCGACGGTGAAGCGTTCGCAGCGGATCTGCCCCATGTCTTCTCGAGGAACGAGACTCGCCCGGAACCGACGTGGTATGCCTCAAATGCCTGCGGGTTCTTCAAATAATATTTCTGATGATACTCCTCCGCAGCGTAGAATGGCTTCGCGGGCAGGATTTCGGTGACGATCGGTTTTTTGAAACGGCCGGATGCCGCAAGGCGCTGCTTGGAAGCCTCGGCCGCTGCTTTCTCGTCATCATCGCTGTAGTAGATTGCCGCCTGATAGCTCAGCCCGATGTCCGCGAACTGCCCGTTTGCCTGCGTCGGATCGATGTTGTGCCAGAAGATATCGAGCAGCTGATCGTACGAGATCTGTGATGGATCATACGTTACCTGGATTGCTTCGCGATGTTGCGTCTGATGTGCAGACACCTTGTCGTAAGTCGCATCTGCTGCGCTGCCGCCGGTGTAACCGACGACTGTTTTGATCACGCCACGCGCGTGATCGAACGGCGGCTGCATGCACCAGAAACAACCTCCCGCGAACAGTGCGACTTTCGGAGCTGATCCAGCCTCTGCGCATCGCGACGTTGAAACGGCGATCGCGACAGCAAAAATGAAAAAGCGACTGCCGATCACCTGAAGCCCTCGAATGCCACGCACGCGAAATCTTTCACCGGCCGCGGCCGCCGTCGAGTATCTTCCACCGAGCGACGCGCAGCGTCTCGATTTTGCGCATCTGTTTCGCGGCAGAGCGCCGGTCGAAGTCGATCTGGGATGCGGCGATGGCGCTTACCTCGCGGCGCTCGCAAGTGAGAACCCAGGGCGCAACTTTGTGGGCATTGAGCGGCTCGCCGGACGCATTCGATCGGCCTGCACGAGAGTTGCGGCGCGGCAGCTTACAAACGTGCGTCTGCTTCGCACCGATGCCGCGCATGCTGTCGAGCATCTCTTTGCGCGCGGTTCGGTTGCGACGTTTCACCTCATGTTTCCCGATCCGTGGCCAAAGCGGCGGCACCACCGGCGCAGGCTCGTGACGGACGCGTTCTTCCTCGCGATGGCGCGTGCTCTAGCGCTGAGCGGGACCGTTCGAATCGCAACGGACCACCACGACTATTTTGAGCAGATTGCAAGAAGCGCCAGCAACGCGGCTGGTTTCGAAAGTTTTTTGTCAGACGACCACATCGTGCCGGCGACGACATTCGAGCAGCGCTTCCGTTCGGCGGGCGCGCCGATTTACCGATTGCTGCTGCGAAAGACTTGCGATGTCAGGTAGGAGCGCACTTCAATTCGGCCGCCACGAAAAACCAGCACACGTACAGCGCCTGTCTCGTCCTGCCGAAACAGCTGAATCCCACGTGCCCTAACGCTCGCGACCCACTCATCCTTGAGCCGTTCGCTTTCAGGGAAGTCGCGCGAAGTTGCGACGATCGCTTTCGGCTGAACAGCTGCTAGAAAATCCGCCGTGCCGGAAATCCCGGAGCGATGCGCGCCTTTGATGATGACGTCGCTGCGTAAATCCACACCGCTGTCCAAGAGTGCGCGTTCCGTGGCTTCACCGCTGTCCGACATCAGCAGCGCGCAGCATTTTCCGCCGGCGAAGAACTGAAGCACGATCGCCTGGTCGTCAGCCGAACTCGCCCGGAAATCAGCGGGCGGAAATAGCACACGTGCGTGAACATCCCGCCCAAGCCGCCATTCTGTGCCGGCGCGGGCGATCTCGTGATGCGCAGTGCTCGACGCGATATAGCCGGCGAGCTCGCGGTTAACCGCAGATCGCGCCGGTGCAGCGCTTTCGGCGATCATTTGCGGATGGAAGACGTCGATCACGTCGCGTGCCCCGCCGATGTGACCCGCGTCGGCGTGCGTGAGCAGCAGCGCGTTAAGCCGATTGACTCCACGGAACCGAAGATACTCACGCGTGGTGCGATTGAAGTCGCGCCGCGCGCCTGCATCAATGAGCCAATCGCGCCCACCGCTGCGCACGTGCACCGCGCCTCCAGTGCCCACATCTAACGCGGTCAGCTCCAGCAGCGCATGGGAAGGCCGGTGCGGATGCTCCACGTACCAGTGGCCCATCGGCACCTGCGCGAACACCTGAACAAGTGCGAGAACGCCGCGGGTCAGCAGCCAATTTGCGTTATTGAAAAGGACAGAAATGGTGCCGCTAAACGCTGCGGCTACAGCGGATGTCAATGCGGCGGCGAGCACGAAAAACGCAAGCGGCACGACCGCGAGATTCGCGATCAGCGAGATCGGCGTCACGAGGTTGTAATACGCGAGCATCGGCACGAGTGCTCCGATCCATGCCGCCGCCGAAACCGACAGCCCGCGCGCGAACCACGACCAGATCGCCTGTCGCGCACGTTGGAAGCGGCTGAACAAGCTGCGCGGCAGAAATGGATCGACCGCAAAGGTTTTGCGCAGCAAACGAAACAGCGGATCAGCGATCAGCACGATCGTCGTCACGACTGCAAACGAGAGCTGGAATCCCACGCCGAAGACTTCGTTCGTGTCCCAGCAGAGAATCAGAACGGCGGCTGCGGCCACGCTGTTCAATGCAAAGACCTTTCGCTCGACAAAATAGCCGCTCAGCAGCACGGCACTCATAATCGCCGCGCGAACGCTCGAGGTGTGGAGACCCGTGACGGCGGAATAGAAGAACAGCGCCACGATGATTGCACCGGTCGACCATTTCCGGCCAAGCCGCGCAAGCCGCGCCACAATCCACAAAAGTTGCGCAACAATCGCGACGTGCAGACCGGCCACGGCGAACAGGTGCAGCGTGCCGGTTTGCTGAAACGGCTCCTCGATATCCTGCGGTGTCTGATGTCGAACGCCGAGCGCCATGCCGGTGATTGCGGCCTGCACGTCAGGCGAGTCGTCGAGGTCGCGGGTAAGGATCGCCTGCAGAGCGGTACGCGTGCGATCGGCGGCAGCGATGATCAAATTGCCGGTCGTGTGCCGAACTATCCTTCCGTTCTCCGGATACCTGATAAAGAGTTGTCGATTCACTCCGTGCCGCGCGAGGTAGGCGCGCATGTCGAACTCGCCTGGATTGCGCGGAGGCGGGATTGGTTCGGCCGTGCCGAACAGATGAACTTCGTCACCGTACCGCGCCGTCTGTTTCCACCGCACAAGCGCACGCGCTGATGTCGCGTGCGAGACGCCATCGATTTCGATTTGGCGAAGGGCAATCGTGAATGTCGCGATGCCACGCGCGGAAACCTTTGGCTGCGTCGCGACAAAGCCGCGTACCGTGACTGCCGTTGGAGCGTTGCCGGTTAGCCGCGCCAGCGCTGCTGCTGGCGAGTCGTGCAATCGCAGTTCGTGCAGCGCGAAGAACGCCGCGGCGGCAAATCCGTAAGTGACAAGCGAACGCCGAACCAGAATGGCGGCGCACCCGGCGCCCCCGACGCACGCAGCCAGCCCGATCTCGCCGGGGAAAGGCAGAACGTCAGCAGCCAGAACGCCGGCGATCGCGGAGAGCGCAATCCCGACGAATGGCTGCCGCGGCCACGCCTTCGCCGCGTCCATATCCGCGATCGCTTACTAGCTAACCATGAGACTCATCCTCGCGTAGTGCGGTTGCGCAGGCACAAAATTCGTCGGGTGAAATTCGGAATCAGCGCCTGCCCAAATCCAGAGGCCGCGCTGCTGCTATTCTCGAAAGCTTTTGCGTCACCCGACGAAGCTAATATCGTTGCGCGACCGTGCCGATCCCTTTTTCAAAAAAGAGCCGTCGGAAGCACGCGAGCGCATCCGACAACGGCGCGGACGGCCACCGATCAAAGCGCGTGACGCTTAAGCCGGGGATGGCGTGGCACCGGCGCAATTTCCTTTCCGAAGTCCTGATCCCGTCGCTCTTCACGAAGCGCTCGCAGGATTATGTGGTGCCGCGTTTTCCAAAAGTACATCGCGGAGAGATTTGCCTCACCTGGATCGGGCACGCCTCCTTCCTGATCCAGACGCATGACACTAATGTGCTCGTCGACCCGAATTGGGCGAAATGGCTGAAGGTGATCAAGCGGCTGAAGCCGCCGGGATTCGAGATCCATCATCTGCCGCAAATCGATTACGTGCTGGTAACTCATGCCCATTTCGATCATCTCGATCGCCGCACGTTGCGCAAAATCGCGTCCGACCAGCCGATTGTCGTCCCGGTCGGGGTCGGCAGTCTGGTTCACGATCTCGGGTTCGAGACCGTCCACGAAATGGCGGACTGGCAGAAGATCAAGCTAGGGCCGCTGCAAATTTCGATGACGCCGTGTCACCATTGGGGCGCGCGCTTTCTTGCCGACGCGCATCGCGGCTTCGGCGGATTCGTGATCGAGGCAGATGGCCGGACGATTTTTCATTGTGGCGACAGTGCGTACTTTCCTGGGTTTCGCGAGATAGGTCAGCGGCACGCGATCGAAATCGCGCTGCTCCCGATCGGAGCGTACGACCCGCCGAGCGGTCGCGAAGTGCACATGAACCCTGAGGAAGCGGTGCAGGCGTTCAAGGAACTTGGCGCGAAAATGCTTGTGCCGATGCATTACGGCAGTTTCAGGCTCGGTTACGAACCACTCGAAGAGCCTCCGGCGCGTTTACTCGCGTCCGCACGTGACCACGGCATCGCCGATCGCGTGTTGCTGATGACCGAAGGGGTGCCGGTTCTGCTTTGACGCGGCCGCGCTCCGATCTGTTCGGCGCGCTCGGGGCCGGCGCACTTGTCGTTCTGTTCTGCTTCGTGCTCCTTTGGCACGATCCGCTGCTCTTTTGGAACGACGACTACGAGCTGTCGATTCTGCCGGTGTTCGCAGATATGGCGCGTAGCTGGTCGGAAGGTCAGCTGCCGTTGCTGAGTCCATACTCCTGGGTCTGCGGGAATCTCGCCGGCGAGTTTCAATACGGTACGTTTTCGATATTCATCAACGCTGCTGTCGTCACGATTTGGAAGTTCCCGCTGGCGTTCGCGCAGCAGGCGGCGGCGCTTTCGATAACTCACTTGTTTGCGCTTGGCATGGGAGGTTACATGCTCGCGCGTGGTCGAAATCTCGCGTCACCTCTCGCGCTTGTCGTAGCACTCGTTGCGGCACTGAATGGCTGGATTATTTGCTGGGGCGCGACGGATTGGTTCGGGGCGCTTGGCGCGTTCGCCTGGATTCCGTGGGCATGGTGGGGACTGGAACGCGCAATCGATCCGCAGCGCGGAAAGTGGCGGTTCGTCTGGCCGGCGCCATTCGCTTACCTGGTGATCACCGGCGGGTTTCCCTACACGGTGCTAATGCTTGCGCTGCTGATCGGTTGGATTGCGGTTCGCACGATCGTTGAGACGCGTCGGCTGTGGCTTGCCTGGCCGATAATAGCTGGCGTGGCGCTCGGAGTTGGAATGTCCGCTCCCGCGTGGCTGGCGTTGCTAGATTATCTCCACGGATCCGCGCGCGAAGCTCAGGACGCATCCGCGCATTTGCAATGGCGCGTGCCGCTGCAGGCGCTTCCCGCGCTGTTGCTGCCGAACTGGACCGTCAATTGGACCGACTTTTCCACGCGCCTGATGCCGCATACGGCAACAGAGATGGCCGGCGGCCTCGTGCCGCCTGCCGTGCTGCTTGCGGGCGTGCTCCTGTCGCCGCGCGCACTCGTGCGGCGAGTCGGGTGGGAAGTCGGGCTGCTGGCGATCGTGCTCGTGCTTTGCATGGTGCCAATGGCAGGCGTATTCCGCTGGAGCTTTCGATGGCTGCCATTGCTCCACCTCGTTGCGGCGCTATCCGCGGCGGAAGCATTGGCCGGCGCCTCGGACAATCTGCGCCGCAGATTTGCTGTAGTTGCGGTCAGCGCCGTCGCAGTGAC
>CADDYX010000089.1 GCA_902810735.1 Verrucomicrobiota bacterium
CTTGTAGTTGAAGTGCAGGGACACGAGCGCGGTCTCGCCGCTCGGTAAATTGCGCACCCGCGCCGACATCATCGCATCACCCGGCCGGATTCTGCGCTCGAATGACGCTCCCATGTCGTTCGAACCAACCCAGACGCGAGCGTTCACCTGCAGCGGTGCGGTTTCCTGAGCGGCGGCATTCAGCGGCGCCGACGCTAAAGCTGTGCAGGTAAGCAGCAGCAAAAACGCGATCAGTCTCATCGCGTTCAGAGTCTCACAGCGGCGGCGTAGCCGTCAATTGCCCGCCGCGCTGAAGAAAGCGTCCGGCCTAGTTGGCGGCGACAGCGGCACCGTTGTGCGAATGCCTTCGCCCTGGGATCGGGCAGGTTCCGCTGCAGAGCGCGTGGTCAGCGGCTGTGTGCGCGATCCGCTTCCGCGCTCGTCGCTTTTCATCGCAGTGAAAAGTCCGTTGCAGTAACGTTCGCGGCGTTGCCATGGATCCGGGGACGTTTTTCGCCGAGCTCAAGCGGCGCAAGGTTTACCGCGTTGCGGTCGTCTATGCTGTCGTCGCGTGGCTCCTGATCCAGGCCGGCTCGATTCTCTTCCCGACGTTCGAAGCGCCGCCATGGGTGATGAAGGTGTTTGTCACCGCCATCGTCCTCGGATTCCCGGTCGCGCTTATCCTGGCCTGGGCGTTTGACCTGACGCCGGAAGGGATCAGGCGATCGGACGAAGTCGGCGGGCCGCAGACGAACACAACCGGAGCTGGACGGAAATGGATCGGCATCGCGATCGCCGTCGCGGTCGCGGCGGCCGCACTCCTCGCGTTCCAATTTGCGCGCAGCCGTGAAGCGAAATCAGGCGAGCCACCGAAACAAGCCGCCGCGACTGCGGCGGACAAATCAGTCGCCGTGCTGCCGTTCGAGAACCTCAGCTCCGACAAGGAGAACGCGTTCTTCGCGCAGGGCGTCCAGGATGAAATCATCACCACGCTGTCGCGGATCAGCGGCCTGCGCGTCATCTCGCGCACGTCCACGGTGCGCTACAGCAGCGCGCCGGAGAATCTGCCGGAGATCGCGCGGCAATTACGCGTCAGCCATGTGCTGGAGGGAAGCGTTCAGAAATCCGGCGACCGCGTGCACATCAACGTGCAGCTGATCCAAGCCGACAACGACGCGCATCTCTGGGCGCAAAGCTACGACCGGCAACTGACCGACATTTTTGCGGTCGAAGGCGAAGTCGCCAAGAACATCGCCGATTCACTCCAGGCGAAGTTGTCGCCGCAGGAAAAGTCCCGCGTGGAAACCAAAGCGACCAGTAATCCGGAC
The DNA here is from genome assembly GCA_902810735.1 of Verrucomicrobiota bacterium. GTDB lineage: Bacteria > Verrucomicrobiota > Verrucomicrobiia > Chthoniobacterales > UBA10450 > CADDYX01. The sequence continues at coordinate 1,308 of CADDYX010000089.1, forward strand.
GCCTACGTCCTTTACCTTCGCGGACGCGCTTACCAAACCCGCCCGGATAATCTGCTCCGCGATTTCGAATCGGCGGCGCAACTATATGAGCAGGCGATCGCGCTCGACCCGAATTTCGCTCTCGCGCACGCCCGGCTCTCGAGCACGGTCAGCAGCATCTATCATTGGTTTGAACCGACCGCGGCGCGCAAAGACAAAGCGCGTGCCGAAGCGTATGAGGCGCTCCGTCTCCAGCCCGACCTCGGTGAAGGCCATCTGGCGCTCGGCTTGTATTTGTATTACGAGGAATCCGATTACGACGCCGCGTTGCGCGAGCTGGACCTGGCGGCGCGGGCTTTGCCAAACGACGGCGACGTCGGTCTTTTCATCGCCGCGATCAACCGGAGGCGAGGGCATTTGACGGAAGCGATCGCCGCTTACGAAAAAGCGCTCACCATCGATCCGCGCAATTCGGTTGCGATCTACGACGCCTCGCAAACCTACTTTGGCCTGCGCGATTGGGAGAACGCCGCGCGCGGGCTGGATCGCGTCCTCGCGCTCGCACCCGATTCGCCGAACGTCATGATCCAGCGCGCCTACGTCGAATACTTGTGGAAAGGCAGCACCGCGCCGATCAAAGCCGCGCTCGACAAAATCCCGCCCGACGTCGATCCGGACGGCATTGTCACCTACGCGAGGTGGGACGTGAGCTTGATGGATCGCGATCCCGCCGCGGCGGAACGGGCCGTCGCGTCCTGCCGCGTTGACACGATCGCGACGCAACCTGGCGTTCCCCTTCCGAAAAGTTACCTGCAAGGCTGCATCGATCTGGTTCGCAACGACAACGCGCGCGCCCACGTCGATTTCGAAGCGGCTCGCGCTCCGCTGGAGAAAACAGTCGCCGAAGCACCACAGGATGCCGCACGCCACGCCGAGCTCGGATTGCTCTATGCGTTGCTCGGCCGGAAGGAAGACGCGCGGCGCGAAGCAGACCGCGCCGTCGAGCTACTGCCTATTTCGCGGGATGTCATCCAGGGTGCATCAGTCCAGGCCTTCCGCGCGTTAGTCCTCGCGCGCAGCGGCGAGACGGACAAAGCCGTCACCGAAGTCGAGCGCCTGCTAACTACGCCGTTCGCCGTCGACTACGGCGACGAAAGCATCACGCTTTCTGACCTGCGCACCCGATGGGAATGGGACCCGCTACGCAGCAATCCGCGATTCCAGCAAATCATCGCCGGCCCAGAGCCGAAGACGGTTTACAAATAGCTCGGCTCCTCACGACCGAGCCGCCGCTGGTGAGAGTGTGCGGATGCGCGTTGAAAGCGGGACACGGCTGCGCTTAGCTTCTGCCCTCTGAAGCGCCTCGTTTTAGTTCTCGTCCTGCTCCTGTTTGCGGGCGTCTCGGCCGTTTACGTGGATTGGACATGGAAACGCCCGCTGCGCCCCTGGGGTGGCCGTTATTTTTTCCACCGACTCGAGCTGCCGGTCCCGTCATTCCGTCAGGGAGACGAGAAATGGCATGACGATCCGATCGGCGGGGTGGAGGAGAACGGCACGCTCGGCAGCGTCGGCTGCGCAGTTGCGGCGGCCGCGATGGTCTTCCAATCCTACGGCATCAACACCGATCCGCAGCAGCTGAACTGGTTTCTCACCGCGGTCGGCGGTTATACCGACGAGGGCTGGCTCTACTGGGACCGCGCGGCGTGGTGGGCGCCAGATCGCGTCCGGCACGTCTACGAGGACTTGCCTTCCTATCAGCTCATCGATTCGAATCTCGCCCGCGGCAATCCCGTCATCGTGCGCATCCGTTTCAGCAGCGGCGTCACGCACTTCGTCGTCATCGCGGGCAAAGATGGTTTCGACTACCTGATCCGCGATCCCGGCGCCGGTGCGGTGAAGGGTTACTACCCGCTCCGCGAGCTCGGTAGCAACATCGAGGCGCTGCGCTTTTACGAGCCGCTCGCGCCGGCCTCGTCTCGGCTTGCTGCGCAGCGGTAGCTGCGCTGGGACTTGGCGCTCGACAATAGGTGGTACAGAAAAACCCCTCGCCCGGTTGCAGGCGAGGGGCGGTGTTCAATTAGTTCCGACGCGCCACTCAGCGCGCGGAGATCGCTTTGCGATTTTCCGACTGGTTAGTTGATCGCGACCGTCTCGCGCACCGCCGATTTCACCGGCTGGACGATCAACGAGCGGTTTCCGATCACGCCTTGCGCGGTTGCTTCCGGGCTGGTCTCGTTTTCGGTGTAACGCGCGAAGACCTGAATTCGATGCGTGCCGCTGCCGACGTTGAATGCCATCCAGTTGAATCCGGAAGCATGTTTGGTCTGCAGGTAGGTCTGGATCGTGTCGCTGTCATCGTCTGCGCCGAGCTGCGTCGTGCGACGATACGCCTGGTTCGCAAACACGACCGCGGCCGTGTCGCCATGCGTCGGATTGCCCGGACCGACCGGCGCCGGCGCGGGCTGCGTCAGGACCTGGCCGTCGATCGTGATGAACACTTCGAGAGTGCCGTCGGCTGATTGTGTTTCGCTGCCAGTCGTCATCACCTGCGTGATAATTGACGACTCTGCCGTCACTGACAGGAGGAGGTCTGTGGGCTTCGAGGTTTTCACCGACTCCTCCGCAATCAGCACAGGCTGGCCCGGAGCGGCGAACGCGATATCGCCTCGCGCGATCATCGCGGAGGTTTTATTCGCAGGGTCGCTAGTCTGCGCGACGGCGACCTGCGCCAGCACGCAGACTCCCATCGCGACGACTAACGCTCGAACAACGGCGGAACCGCGGCTCCGCGCAGAGTTTTTGGCTTCTGTGACGTTCGTGTGAACGGGTTGCAGTTTCATGCCGGTCAATTCGGAGCACTCCGCGCGTTCGCATGTGTGGAATTTTGTCACAGCTACCGGCGGCTCTTCGAATTAGAAAAAATCTCCGCCGATTACGTTATTTTTGTTTCTCGTGAGAAACGCCGGTAAGCCGTTGAAAAGGCGTATGCCTTCCAAGTTGTTTTGATTGCGACAGGCGCCGTCAACGGAGAGTGGCAGGCGAGTTGCAGCGCCACCGAAAATTTTAAGCGATCCCGACGCGCGCTAAGCGCCGAGTCACCGTTTTGACGGATACGGCGTGGTTAAATCAGCCTGCAAAGCGGGACCTCGAACGCGCGCCGCAGCTGAGGAACGAAAGGCCGGAAGTGTCGACCGCTCGAGAGCGTGTCACTTGAGTACAGTTGCCATCAGCTCCGCAGGAGCGACCGCGCCGTCGGTTCCAGCAGGAGGAGTTCCGGCTCGGCGATAACGCGATCGCGAAGATCCGGCGCGATTTCGGTCATCGGCAGTGCGCGCGCTCCTTGCAGGTCGGGTAGGGAAGTGAACCAGATAAACACGCTGGCATCTTCGCGAACCGGCAACGCTGGAAACGTGTTTGGATGATGTTCGCTGACGAACTGCGCCGCGACTTTAACCCCGCGTTCACGCAAAAGCGGCGCGATCGACGCGTCGAAATGGTCGGCGAACGCAGGCTCCGCTCCCGCTTTCAAGTGATAGATCACCGCCACGATCACGTTCGCGGGACTCTTGCCTCCGGCGAAAACGGGTCGGACAGCGTTCGTCAGGTCAAACCCGGCTGTTCCCGCAACCGGGCGCAGCAACAGCACGTTGTCGGAATCGATCATCGTGACGTTGGCCGCCTCGCGATGCGCCTTCCAAACCGGTCCGCCGTAGAATTGCTGGAGCTGAGCAGCGCGCGATTCCATGTCCCGAAAGCCGCGCAACCAGACGAAACGATCGGGATTTTCGAGATCGCGAAACGTGCCGATGATCCGCATTCCGACCTCTTCCTGGCTTTCCACGAACTCGCGTTCGAAAAGCGCGATCAGCTGGTCGCGCATATTCGGATGCAACGTGTATTGGCGTAGCTCCACGATCGGACAGCACGTTTCGCGTTGTTCGAGCTTCATGAAATCCATCGTCCAGTTGATTTGCCATTCCTTACCGCCGTCGCGCGAGAAAGCCTGCTCCCAGCGCGGCGCGCCCGATCTTAACTCGGCCCAGCGAAAGCGCACCCGAATCGGCGTTCCTTCGAAAAACGTGATCCGCCCCGTCAGTGCTGCCTTCGGCGTCAGCGCCCGATCACCCTCCCTGCCACCCTTCTCCTGGCTCGCCTCCGCCAAGAGGCGCGGGGCGGCGCGAGGTGAGGGTGGATCCCGTGCTCGCGGCGATGATCAGCGCCACGGCCAGCCATTGACGGAAAGAGAGCAGCTCGTGCAGGAACACCAGACCAAGTAGCGCAGCCACAGCCGGCTCGAGGCTCATCAGGATCCCAAAGGTGCGTGCCGGAAGTCCTTTCAGGGCGATCATCTCCAGCGTGTAAGGAATCGCGCTCGAGAGCAGCGCCACTCCGATGCCGGCTACGAACAACGGCGGCGTCAGCCGTGCGAATCCGCCGGTTGTAAAGGCGACGGGTAGCGCGACAAAGCAGGCGATCACCATTCCCGTCGCGACCGATGCGCCTCCGGGCATTAACCGCGACAACCGCCCGCCCAGCAGGATGTAGGCGGCCCAGCACCCGCCGGCTGCCAGTGCGAGTAATACCCCGAGCGGGTCCGTTCCACCGCCCGTCCACGGCGTGATCAGCGCGATACCTGCCGCGGCGAAAACAACCCACGCGATGTCCACCGCGCGCCGCGATCCGAACACGGCCACCGCGAGCGGGCCGACGAACTCCACTGTTACCGCGACGCCGAGCGGGATCCGGGAGAGCGAGAGGTAAAAAACGATATTCATCGTCCCCAGCACCAGGCCATACGGGATCACCGCCCGCCACTGCGCCGGCGACAACGCGCGCAGCCTCGGACGGAACGCCGCCACCAGCATGATCGCAGAGAGGCCGACGCGCAGTCCTACGGTTCCTACCGGCCCGAGCGCGGGAAAGAGGCCCTTGGCCAGCGCGGCGCCGGCCTGGACGCTAACGATGCCGCCGACGATCGCCGGAATGGGCGGGATGGCCGCGAGATGCGCCCGCCTTGTCTTCTTCATCCGCAGCCGATACGGCGCGCCGCGCGCCGGTCAAGCGCAGTGCCTTTCCAATCGCGACAGCGGAACGCTCACAGGCCGAACCCGTCGCGCCGCCGTCGCCTGATTACACTTCGACCAGGCGATCAGCTCCGTTTAATCCGAAACTGTTGGTTCTCGCATTGCGTTTCAAGATGCGGACGATGTGCAGGGCAGCGTTTCCTGATAGGGTCACGATTCCTCGGATGAGCGACCGCACATGAAGCTGGGCTACCTCTATTCCCGCTACCCGGTTCCCGGCCCTAGCTCCTGCGACGTCGAAGAGATGCTGGAACTCCAGCGGTTGGGACACGAGATCACGATCGGCTCGGTGCATCCGCCGCTTACACCGTTCGCGCCCGAGGGAGGCGAGCTTCTCGAGGGCGCTGTTTCCTACGCGCCTCCGCCGAACGTGCTCGCCGCCTGGGAACGCCACGCCCGCGCTTCCGGGGACGGGCTGAACGAGCTCGTCCGCCGTCACAAAAAGCAGTTCAAAGCGACGACGAGTCCGCTCGCTCGTGCTGGCGAAGCGCTCTTTTTCGCGAGGCTCTTTTCCCGGCAAGGCGTCGAACATTTTCGCGTCCACGTTGCCGGTTGCGCCGCGCACACCGCGCTCTTCGTGAAGGAGCTGACCGGGCTGCCCTTCAGCCTTATGGCGCACGGGCAATGGTTCATGAAAGAACTCGGGAACGACGACCTCCTGCGCGAGATCTGCGCCGCGGCCGAGTTCATCGCCGCGGAGAGCGATTACAGCCGCGGCCTGCTCGTGGCGCGGTGTCCCGATTCGGCGGCAAAGATTCACCGCGTGTATAACGGCATCGATCTTACGCGTCTCGGCGTCGTATCGGAGCCCGGCGTCCAAGGCCCGGAACCATTGCGGCTGCTGAGCGTTGCGCGGCTCATGCCGCTCAAGGGATTCGAATATTTACTCGAGGCGGCCGCCGAGCTGCGCCGGCGAAACCTGGATTTCACCTGCGAGATCGTCGGCGACGGGCCGCTCCGCGCTCCGCTCCTGGCGAAGATTCAGGAGCTCGGTCTCGCCGATTACGTCCGGCTCATCGGCGGCATGCGCGGCGCGACACTGCGCGAGAAGATTCGCGGTTGCGACATTTTCGTGCTTCCGGCGGTGGTCGATGAAACCGCCTCGAGCGACATCTTCCCCGCCACCATTCTGGACGCGATGGGTCTGGCGAAGCCGGTCGTCAGCACTTTGGTAGGCGCAATTCCGGAAGCAGTGATCCACAACAGGACCGGTATTCTGGTGCCGCCATGCGACACCGTTGCGCTGGCAGATGCTCTCGCCACGCTGATGCGGGAACCGTGGCTTCGGGTCGCGCAGGGGAGGGCGGCGCGCGCGCGAATTGAACAGCAGTTTCAAATCGCCGCGACCGTGCCTTCACTCCTGGAGTTGCTCGCTCGCGCCCGGCACGAAAATCCGCCGAAGCCTGTAATGCGCAGCGATCCGGCGAACAGGTCAGCGGTCGCGTATCTGGTCGATGAGTGGCCGGATCCGCGCATTCCTTTGCTCGAAGCCGAGCTTGTCGCGATGGCCGACCGGGGAATAACCCCTCAGGTTTTCGTCTGCCGAAGCAACCCGGGAATGCGACCATCGCGACTTGGCGGGCAGCTCTCGGCCGAGTTTCAATTTTTGCCCGACGCCATGGTTCTGGAACGGGAATGGCAGGCGCAACCGGAGCTTGGGAATCGCGTGCTCTCCGCTTTCGGCGCAGAGTACGCGGTGACTGGCGCCGAACTCCTGCGCCACGCCCAACTCGCTATTACCCTCCTTCCGCGGTTGCGCGAAGCGGGCATCCGCCACCTCCACGCGACTGACACTCGCGCTCTGCTTACCGCTTTGATGGTGAGCTATCTCATGGACGTGAACATCAGCGCAGTGATTGAGCGGGACACCGCACTCGCACCCGAGACGGTGCGGGCGGCCGCGTCCCGTTGCGTCGGCGGCCGCGCAGGCAGCCGCCGGTTGATCCGGTCAGTTGAACCCGATTTCATCTTTGACAGCAACGCATGGAGTCGCTCGCTCGCTTCTCTCCGCGCCTCGCTCATCGCTCTTGGCATGCCGGGTCTCGCTGGTAACAACAAGCTTTGGCAGGAATGGTCCGATCGTCTCGTCCGCTGGGCGTGAGAAATGGAAGTTTGTCTGCATCCTCAAGCGAGCGCCACTGCCGGCCGAACGGAGCGAAGTTGATGCGATGGCTGCCGACTAGCCGGTGGTGCGCAAGCCGCTGGCGATCGCGTTCACCGTCACAAGCAGCTCGATGAATGTCGGATCGCTCGCGACGTCGCCAGTGTGCTCAGCCGCGCGCCAGCGCCGTAGCAAGTCGATCTGGCGGCGGTGCAACATCTCGAGCCCGGGCTGTCGCAGTTGTAACACGCGGGACAGTCGCGGCCGCCGCGCCAAGAGATCGGCGCCGAACACTTTCTCGACCATACGCCGAGTGCGATCGAACTCCGCTTCGATGACGCCGAAAACGCGTTCGCGAATGGCTTGCTCGTCGACCAACTCCGCGTATTCGCCCATCAACGCGAGGTCCGCCTGTAGCACGCTGGTGCTGACGTTCATGAGCAGATAACGCAGCGGCGGCCAGGTGGACGCGTGGCAGCAGAGGAGCTCAAACGCCGGCGCATCAGCGTTCATCAATTCCTCCAGCGCGCTTCCCACCCCGAACCAGCTGGGCAGATAAAACCGCGCCTGGCTCCAGCTGAACACCCACGGAATTGCGCGGAGATCGTCCAGCGACTGCTGCCCGCTTCGGCGCGCCGGTCGCGAGCCGATGCGGCTGGATTCGATGACGTCGATCGGCGTCGCCTGACGGAAGAACGTGAGAAAGCCGTCCGTCTCGATGAGCGCCTCGTACGCGCTGCGGCTCGTTTATTCGCCCGCGATAGTGCGGGCCGCGCGCCGGTCAAGCGCACCAAGAATTCATAATTCACTCACGCTCCCGCGCTCGCGCCAGCATACTCTTTGCGCCCCGTCCGTGTCGCGGCGCCCGGCGCCGCTCCATTCTTCCTTCGTCCCTCCTCCTTCGCCTTCGTAGGTCTGTTGTTGATGATTGCGATTAGCACCGGAATCTTGGGGTGCGTGCTGGCCTTGGCCCCCCATGGCGTCCACGGGCAAGGCAAGCTGCAGGCGAGCGAATGACGAACGCAACGCCTGATGTTAAGCGCGTGGCGGACGAACCGTTTGTTGCGACAACAAAGCTTTTGAGAGCGGCGGCGAAACCTTTCGCAGTGACACCGAAGGTTTTGGCTGGCACGCAAGCACCTTTGGCAGCGACAACGAAGGGTTTGGGCCTTACCGAAACGCCTTTGGGAATGACAACCAAGGTTGTGCGAGCGACGGGAAGAGTCTCATGCGCAGCAGACAATCCTTATTTCGTCGCGAAAAAGCTTACGGACGTATTCAAAACATTTCGGCGACGATAACCAAAAGCTTCGGAGCCATGAAAGAAACTTCGCCAGCAACAGAAAAGCCATTGGGCGCGACAACGAAAAGCTTTGGCGCAACGCATAAAAGCTTTGAACTGCCACGGAAAACCTCTGAGCGACCGTCCAAAACCCCGGAACTAACGCGCTATCGTTTCCGGATCGTGCATAAGGCCTCCGGAGCTGCCGGTAAACCCACGGCGCAGCGGGGCAAACGCTCGGGCGCGCGGCATCAAACCTCAATACCGGCAGTTAAACTTCGGAACGCGGAATCAAACGCCCGCGGTGGAACAGAAAAACGCGGCAAACGGCGAAGATCGTTCGCGAGCGCCGGCATCCGACTGATCTCCTGCGCTGACCGTGGTGGTGCAGAACCCGTGTGCCCGGGCGCACATCGGCAGCGCCTCCGTTTTAGCCGCGACCATCGGCGGAACGGAACCGATGAGATCGTGCGACGTGGACGGTCGATCCGAACAGCGAGAGCTGGAGCGAGACCTCCATCTTCCCGAACTCGCGCAGCATCCTATTCACCGGGCTGACCCGCGGCAAAGACGTGTGGGTCCGTGTCCGGGCGCGCAACGTCAAAGGCGCCGGCGCCTGGAGCAATCCAGCCGTCATCATGGTGGCCTAAGGCTTCGCTAACGACCGCCAACCGAGCGCCGCAGGAGTGATTCTCTTCCGGCGCATTTTTGTTGCACACCGTCAGGCGCGAACGCGACTGCAGTAAGCACCTGCCAACTATCGGAGCGCTCTGCGGCGATGTAGGTCGTCGGAGGCACGCTTCTTTCTTTCAGAGAGAATCGGCATGCCCGCACCAGAACAGATCGAGGACTTCGGCACTCCGTACCCGGTGCTGCGCTGCCGCGCGAAAGCCTACCACGCGGACAAGAAAGCCGCGCGGACCGTCCTCAATCACCTGCTCCGTCGGCATCTCCAGCGCGGGCAGATCCCCGGGTTGACTGTTTACCACTGCCAGGTCTGCGGCGGCTGGCACCTGACAAAACGCGGCGCTCGCAAGATCGATCTGCATCGCGACGCGGTGATGCGGCGGCTCGAGCACCGCTCTGCAGTGCGTGAATACGCCCGCTATATCGCGGCTCGCCGTTCACGCGAGGACCTGCATCAGATGGACCTGGCTGCCTAACTCTGCCGCCGCGATCCGAACCCCGCGACCGCCAGACGCCCGACGAACTCTACCGTGACCGCGACTCCGAGCGGGATCCGTGAGAGCGAGAGGTAAAACACGATGTTCATTGTGCCCAGGACGAGGCCATACGGAATCACCGCCCGCCGCCTCGCATCGCGCTCGGCCTGAAGTAAAAAGGAAGAATGCAGAAGGATGAGTCGAACCTGCGCGACCGGACGAAGACATTTGCGGTTCGCATCGTGCGCATGTTCTCAGCGCTGCCGAAGACCACTGAGGCACAGGTGCTTGGGAAGCAACTGCTCCGCTCCGGAACGTCCGTTGGCGCGAACTATCGAGAGGCGTTTCGCGCCCGGAGCAAAGCCGAGTTCGTCGCCAAATGCGGCGACTCGCTGCGCGAACTCGAGGAGAGCGCGTATTGGCTGGAGCTGCTCGAAGAAGCGGGAATCGTCAGCGCGGAAAAACTCGCCCCGCTGCGGCAGGAATGCAAAGAGCTAACCGCGATCTTCGTGACGATCGTGAAGCGCGCGAAGAATGAATAGTTCTTAACTCTGCCTTCATCCTTCTTCTTTTTGTTCCGCGACCCGCAGCCCCACCGTTCCGATTGGCCCGAGCGCGGGAAAGAGGCCTTTGGCCAGCGCCGCGCCGGCCTGGACGCTGACGATGCCGGCAAGGATCGCCGGCACGGGCGGGATGGCCTCGAGATGCGTCCGCCTCGTCTCGTTCATCCGCCCCCGATAGTGCCCGCTGCGCGCCGGTCAAGCGCATTGGTTTTAGTAGAACCCGGAGCCGCATGTGCCTTGCGCGCGTTGGAGACAGGCGACGTTTACCGCTGCGGTCCACGAAGAGCTAGCGGACGTCACCCGCTAACCACGAACTCAGCTGCGCGTTAGACCGATGCGTTGTTCTCGTGCCGGTAATGGAGGACCTGCACTTTTTCGAGCGTCACCAATCCGCCTCCGATCATCTTTTCGAGTTCCGGCAGCAGCGCGTTCACCTTCTCTTCACTGTCTACGATCTCGATCACCATCGGCAGGTCCATCGAGAGACGCAGGATCTTCGCGGTGTGGATGCGGCTCGCCGCACCGAAGCCCATTGGCCCGCGTAAAACAGTCGCGCCGGCCAGCTGGTGTTCCCGCGCTTTCACCACGATCGCTTCGTAGAGCGGCCGATGTTCCCAACGGTCGCTTTCGCCGATGTAGATGCGCAGCAGCATCGCGTCTTTGGGT
>CADDYX010000090.1 GCA_902810735.1 Verrucomicrobiota bacterium
GGCGGCTCGGACGAAGAGATTCTCGACTGGTGCTTCGAGAACGGGCGGCGACTAAACGACGGTGACATTCGGGTTTGGAATGGGTTTTTGTCCAAACTGGGCTGGCGCGATTTCGCGAGCCCGCTGCTCGACGAGCAAAAGCAGAAGCACGGGATCGCTGATCGCACGGATATTTTGGCGATCGCGGACCTGATTGATTGGGACGAACAACGGCTGAGCTAGTTTGCGCGCACACTTCACCATTCGATTGACCGTCTGCGCGGCTGGCATCGCGACCGCCTGTTTCTGCGACCGCGCGCGCGGCGGTGATGCGGTCGCCGTGGCGTACAATGCGCAGGGCCTTTGGACAGCGGCGACTTACTACTGCTCGGGGTCGTCCAAAGGCGCCGGTGATTACAAGGACGAAAGTGGGGCGCGCGACGCAGCGATGCGCGATCTGAAACGCCGCGCCGGGGACGATCTCGCGCGTGCGGAAGTGATTTCGTCGAGCGACCGCACCGGGCACTTCGCGGTCGCGCGCGCGAAAACAGCGGCGGGGAAAGAGGTGTTCGTTGTCGGCTATGGCAAATCGCCAGCCGAAGCGGATGCCGCAGCGGAGTCCGAATTGAAGCGAGCCGGCGCTTCGGGTTCGCCCACGATCATGTATCGCTACTTCTCACACGGCGCCGAGAGCCGCGCCGCTCGGTAGCGAGGAGAATCGCGCACCCGTTTCGCAGCGGGCCTTTCTTGAAGTGGAATTTCATTCTTGTAGGAGTGGAAGCTGATGGCGCCTCCTGTTCTGGAACCAACTCCGCCGTCGCTCGCACGGCAACATTATCGCGGGCGGATTATCGCGCGCCGCAAAGCCATCCGCGCGCTGCGGTTCGTCGCGTTTTTTGCGCTGATCGCATTCGCCATTCTCGGTCTGTATCTCGGCAAGCGTGGCTTCGGCCAGCAATGGCGTCACCGGATTACCGAGGAACTCCGCAAGCGTGGCATTCGAGCGGAGATTAGCCGGCTCACGCTCGATCCGTTCCGCGGTCTGGTCGCGCAGGACGTGCGGATTTTCGACTTCAGCAGCGGCGATAACGTGCTTGGCGCGATCAGCGAAATCTCGGTCGACATCAACTACGCCGCGCTGATGCATCACCAGCCGTTCATCAATGCCCTCGATGTGCGCGATGCGCGCGTGACCATTCCGCTTCCGCCGCGTGCCGGCATGCCGGACCGCGCGCGGATAACGAACTTCCGTGCGCATGTGCTTTTCCCGCCGGACCAGATCTACGTCAGCGAGGCGGAAGGGGATCTGGATGGCGTGCGGATCTTGGCTAGCGGCCAGTTGATCAAGATCAGTGCGTATCGTCCGCCCGCCGCGACGAATGGTGACGAATGGCGGAACCGTTTGGAATTACTCCAGCGCATCGTCGGTGAGATCGCTCATTGCAGTTTTCCGCAACAGGCGCCGTCGGTGCAGCTGAAATTCTCGGCTGATCTGTCTGATCCCGCCGGGGCGAGGGGCACCGCGGTGTTTCGCGCAGACCGGATCGCGCGCGGCGCGTATTCGATTGATAACGTGCAATCGATCGCGGAATGGGCGCAGCAAAAGCTCACCGTCTCGCAATGCGAGTGGCACGATAACGCTGGAAATTTCAGCGCGCGTGGGACCTGGAATAGCGGCGACGGCATCGCGGAGTTTCAAATTCGCAGCAGCACCAACCTGCGGCAGTTTCTCGGCGCGATCGGCTTCGGCAAAATTGTCTCCGATTTTGCGTTTACCACGCCGCCGTTGGTCGAAATTTCCGGTTCTGCGAGGCCCGGCAAACCGGCGCCGCAGATGTCGGTGATCGGTCGAATCTCCGCGTCGAATTTCGCCTGCAAGAGCGTCGGGTTTGCGGAGGGAGCGACCGAGTTCGCATGGGACGGCACGCGCACCATGTTGCGCAACGTGCGGCTGCGCCACGAGAGCGGCGAGTTGACGGCGGACCTGCTCGATGCGCCGGGCGATTTCCGGTTCAACATCGAGAGCACCCTCAATCCGGCGGCGATCAGCGCGGTCTTTCCCGGCGAAGCCGCCCAGGTCATCCGAGAATGGCAATGGCAACGCTCACCGCACCTGCGGCTGTCGGTGCGTGGCGCGACGCGTTCGCCGGAAAGCTGGACCGGCGACGGCATGGCGGAATGCGGTCAGGCACGGTTCCGCGGCGTCGCAATGAAAAGCATGACGACGCGACTGCGGTTTGCCGATAAGGCGATCCATTTCGACGACTTCCGCATCACGCGCGACGAGGGAACCGGGACGGGATCGTGCGCTTACGATTTCGCGCAGCATGAGGTGCGACTTGCCAACGTCAAAACGACGCTGCGACCGACGGATGCGATCGTCTGGATCGAACCAAAGCTGTTCAAGGAGGTCGCGCCTTACAAGTTTCACAACATCCCGAGTGTCACCGCGAATGGCGTGGTGCAGTTCCACCGCGGGACGGGCGATCATCTCGAGCTGCTCATCGATGCGCCGACGGGAATGGAGTACGTTTTCCTGGGCAAGACTCTGCCGATCGACAAAGTCGCCGGACGGTTGCTCTTCACGAATGACCGGCTGCAGATTTCCGATCTCGCCGGCACGCTGTTCGGCGGCGTGGTGCGCGGTGGCGCCGATATCTCACTCGCGAAAGGCGATCCCCATTATCGGGCGAACCTCGTGCTCGACAGCGTCGATTTCCCGAAGCTGACCGATCTCTACTTCAAATATCAATCGGCGCGGGGGCGCCTCGCCGGTTCGTTTGACTGGAGCGGATTTGGTGACGACGCACGTTCGATCAAAGGTGCGGGCAAACTGCGGGTGAGCGAAGGGAACGTTTTTGCGATTCCGATCTTCGGCCCGTTGTCGTCGCTGCTCGGCGCGATCATTCCCGGCGCCGGCTACAGTGTTGCGCACCAGGCGACCGCGGATTTCACGGTCGACCGCGGCGTGATTCATACCGACGACTTCAAGGTTTCAGGCAGGCTGTTTGGCATGGTTGGGCACGGCGATGTGCGGTATGTGGAAGACCGCCTCGACTTCGATATCAAAGTGAGCGGCAGCGGACCGGGCTTGCTGCTGACGCCGGTCTACAAGCTTTTCGAATACAAAGGCGAGGGCAGCCTGAGCAAACCGAACTGGCACCCAAAACACTTCTGAGCAGCGGATCGGAGATCGGGCGATGCATGCAAATTTTCTGAATCCGAACGGCCGTCCACGCGCATCTCACTTTTGTAGACAGCAGATATGAACACGATCACGATCCGCCCATTTTTCACCGCGAAGCTCCTGTTGTTCGGCGTCGCGGCGCTGACCCTTCTTTCCAGCTGCGATGTGGGAATTCGCGGCAACGGGCATATCACCACGGAAAACCGGCCGATCAGCGATTTCACGACGATCGAAGCGCATGGCGCGTTTGACATTGAATGGTCGCCGGGCGCGCCCGCGCTCGCGATCACCACGGATGAAAACCTGCAGCGGCACGTCAATGCGTCCGTGCGCAGCCACAAACTCCTGCTCGAGACGCGCGATCGTCTGCGCACGACGCGTAAACTGCGCGTCCGCCTCACCTCGAGCGCTCTGTCGGGTGCGGCGCTGCATGGGGCCGTTATCCTCCGTGCTGCGAATATCACAGCACGGGATTTCTACCTCGACGGTACCGGCGCGACCACGACAACACTCAGCGGCACAGTTAACGCGCTGACCGCGAGCATGTCGGGCGCGAGCAAACTCGATGCCGACCAGTTGCGAGCGCAGAACGCCGAGCTCGTGATCACCGGAGCGGGAAAAGCCGAGGTTATGGCAACGGAGAGATTGCGTGTCGCAATTTCCGGCGCCGGCAAGGTGCTCTACGCTGGTGATCCCAAAACAGTTGAAAAGCGAGTAACCGGCGCCGGAACAATTCGCCGGAAGGATTAACAGCTAAACGCTCGCGTTCGTCGCACTGCCGGCTTCGAGCATCCGCACGCGTTTGTCGATGTATGGCAGGCGGATCGTGAGCGTAAGACCTTTTCCTTCGCTGCTCTCGATCGCGAGCTCGCCGCCGTGCTCGCGCACAATCCGTCGCACAATCAACAATCCGAGACCTGAACCCGCCGTCTTGGTTGTGAAATACGGCTCGAAGACGCGACTGAGATTTTCAGCGGACATTCCGCCGCCGCTGTCGGTGAACGTGACCAGCACGTGCGTGTCGTCCATGTTGGTGCGGATCCGCAGGATTCCGTGACGCTTCATCGCCTCGAAGCTGTTCTTGATCACGTTGTAGAACGCCTGCTTCATCTGGTCGCGGTCGAGCTCGAGCATCGGCAGATCGGAGCGCAGCTCCTGCTCGACAACGATGTCGCGGTCCTGGATCTCGGGCGCGAAGAAGCGCACCGATTCGTCAAGGATCGCGTTGATGTTCTCGCGGTGTAGCTGTGGCTTGGATGGCCGGATCGCGCGGAGAAATTGCGTCACGATCGAATCGAGACGGCTGATCTCGGAACGCGCGATGTCGATCGATTCCTGCAGCTCGCCGCGGGTGTGGTCGTCGAGTTTCTTCACCGTCCGCTCCATCAACTGCAGGTGGATGTGCAGTGAATTGAGCGGATTGCCGATCTCGTGCGCGACGCCGGCGGCGAGCAGCGTCAGCGCGTTCAGCCGCTCGGACTCGATCGTCTTTTCCGCGGTGCGCCTCGTTTGCGTGATGTCGCGCAGGATCATCGCGCGACCAACCGGCTGGCGAATTTCATCGACGCCGTTGCTGTCGCTGCGACGTTCCATCACCAGCGGCACGACGTAGAAATTAATGAAGCGGTTTGCCGGGTAGAAGATTTCCATGTCCCGCGTGACCGGTCCAGCCGAGCTGGACAAAGCAGACCAATCGAGACCCGGCACGCGTTCGTCGAGGCGTTTACCGACCGAGCTGTCGCTGTCGAACCCGAACAGCTCGCACGCGGCGTTGTTCACGTAGGTGATGCGCCCGGATGCATCGGTGACGATGATTCCTTCCTGGATCGAATTGAACACCGTCTCGATCAGCCCTTTTTCCTGCGCGAGCCGGAGCAGGTAGTGCTGCACCTCTTCCGGTCCGACGCGGCCAAGCCGCTCGATCAGCTTGTCCAGGAATCCCGATTTCATTCGCTTGTTCTCACTGCAGCTTTACAAAAAGCGTCGTGATGTAATTCACGAACGCAACCGCCATGAAGAGCGCGAGCGCCTTGTGGTACCACTCGTTGGCGGTGATGATCGCGACGACCGCCGTGACGATGTAGACGACGTGGAACGTGAGGTTCCTCGGATTCGGCAGCGAGTGAGAGAGCACGAGGTCGCGCGTGATACTGATGAGCGCCGCGGCAATGATGAAGCTGAAGAAGCGTTTACGTTGCGCGAAATAATGCGCGCGCAGATCGATCGTTTCTGTTCCTTCGAATTCCGGGTAGAGCAGACCGCAGGCGATGTAGAGGACGATCACCTGCGCGAGCAGGATGAGGAATTCGTCGAACGTCCAGGTGTGACGTGAGCGCAACCCGAACATCGCCCACCAGGTCTGCGCGCAAACCAGCAACAGCGTGACCGACCAGAGCCGCACCGGCCAATAGCTGCGGACGCGGTGCGCGAACACGATCCGCCTCCGGAACCCTTGCAGAATCTCGGTCACAGCGAGGCCGATTACGACTGAAAGCAAAACGGAGAGATAACTGAATTCGTCCACGCGGGGCGATCGTATCGCGCGGCTTGCGAGGTAACAACTGTGTTACCGTTGCCGACTCGCGATGCAGCGGCGGTTTCTTACGGTCGTCGCATGACCTTCTCCCGCAGACTTCTTCTCGCCGGCGTGGCGACTCTCGTGGTTGCTTCCGGCGCGGCGCTAAAACTTCGCGCGCAAGCCACCGCGCGCGCGCAGCTCTCTGCGCCGTTCAGTTACCAAATCCTCGCGACGAGCGGGGAAGCGCCGCTCGCGCTGCGATTGTTCACCACCGCGGTGAAAACGGATTCGCAGGGTAAGATCATCACCGGCCCGAACAGTGATCCGGTGAAGAACATCGTCGGGCCGGAAGCGGCCGGCGAACGCGGCGGGATGCAGCGTTACACGAAGATCATGTTCGGCGCCGGCTACATCGACGGCCGACCGGACCCCGGCACGCGCATTAACCCGAACAACCCGCAGGTAAAAAGCGGAAGCCAGCTCTGGCCGAATCGCGAACAACCGTTCCGCAGCCAGCCGCGCGCGCTCGCGCTGACGCCGGACGGTCGGAAACTGTATGCGACATTGCCGGGTCGCGAAGGTTACCCGGACTGGCGCGTAGCGGTAGTTAACACCGGCACACGCGCGGTGACCAAGTGGATCGATCTGCGGCCGAGCGGCGTCTCGCGCGGGCTGCGTCCGATCGGCGTTAAAGTGTCTCCGCTAAACACGAACATCTACCCGCGGCCGTACGTGATCGTGCTGAACCAATACGGAAACTTCGGTTCCGTGATCGACACCGGCAGTGACGCGGTGATCGGCGATTTCCCGACCGGCACCTACGCGGAGAAGGCGATCTTTAATAGCAACGGCACACGGCTCTACATTACCGATCGCTACAAAGACGAAGTGCGCGCGTTCCGGGTCGATCCGGGCCCGCGGTTCACGCAGATCGCTGAGATCCCGACCGGCACGACCGAGCTGGATCGTGCCAACCCGCGCGATCTCGCACTCAGCGCTGATGGCAAGACGCTCTACGTCGCGAACACGCTTGGTCACACCGTTGCCGCAATCAACGTTGCCGCCGATGCGAACACGCTCACGAAAGTTCTGCCGGTCGGCGGGCTTTCGACTGATGTGAAAATCGCCGGCCGCTGGGGAATCGTGTCCGGCCAGGAAACGAACACCGCGTTGAACGGCAGAGAAACCGGCCACGGCATGCCGACAACGAACGCGAACGGCGTTCCGATCAAGAACAACGGCCAGCCGCTCGGCTACACGCCCGTGATGACCGACAAGACGAAGGCGACGACGTTCGACGACATCGGCAGCGAGCTGAATATTTTCGACACGACGACGAACCAGTTCGTCTATCGCTACGTCGACAAAGGTCGCGACTATTCAATGCTCGTCACGTCGGGTCAGGTCGTCGACCTGCACGATCATACCGATGCGCAGCGGTTGATCCGCGGCAGCGGCCCGGAGCAGATGACGATCCGCAACGGTTTCCTTTTCGTCAGCATGCTGCACTCCGACAAGGTGGAAGTGTTCCGAATCAACCAGACGCCGGTCGATGTATCGGGGATTTTGTCGCCGGCGGGATTCGAATTCACCGGAGGCATCACGCCGCAGGGCATCGAAGTTTCGCCGGATGGCAAGACTGTCTACGTCGCGAACATGCAGACGGAGGACGTGTCGTTCCTCGGCGTCGATGCAAATGGAACGCTGAGTCGGCAAGGTTATCTCGCCGTCGGCGTGACGCCGAGCACGCCCGATCCAGTGAAGGGCGGCAAAGGCGCGGGATTGTTTGCGACCGACGAGGAAGTGGGGCTGCGGTGGTTCTTCACCTCAGCTTACGCGGATGACGGTCCGCTCGCCGGCTTCACACCAGGCGGCTTCGATGCGCAGAAATCGTGCGGCTTCTGTCATTGGGATGGCCGGCAGGACGGCTGCCAGTGGAATGTGGCCGCTAACGCGGTCGGCGGCCCGAAAGTTTGCCCGCAGAACAAAGACATCTCCGACAACTGGCCGGAGTGGTACGAAGGTTTGAACAACGACTTCATGGCTTACGCTTCCGCGTGCAACGGCGAAGTGATCGGCGCGGAGCGGACGCCGTCGGCATTGTTTCCGCAGGCGACGCAGGAGGAGCGGTTCAAAGCACGCGAGAATTTCGTGCTGCAGAAGACGCTGCAGAACTCGAATGCGATTGGCCGGCCGGAGCTCAGCGGGAAGGCGAAGCAGGTCGGCTATTACGACATGTCGTATCTGCAAATCCTCTGGTCGCAAAACGAAACGCGGCTCTTTCCAAATCCGTTAGGCCAAACAGCGTCGAAAACCGAGCAGTCGCAGATCGAGCGCGGTCGTCAGCTCTTCACCGGCAAAGTCTCCGCCGGCGGCGCCGGTTGCGCGGATTGCCATCATAATGGGAACACGATGGCGAACGGCGTCGCGAACGATTCCTTCCAAGACTTCAACATCCACGAGCCGGGCGTGATCAGCGAAGACACCGTTGACGGCAAAGGCCCGTTTTATCGCCCGCAGGCGGATTATTTCTTCACCGCGTTCGGCGAACCGCAGGACGTCGGCACGCCGCAGAATTTCTCCAGCCGGAACACGAAACATCTCCGCGCGTTGTGGGACGCGGTGCCGCGTTATCTGCATCACGGCGCGGCGCACACGCTGCGCGAAGTGCTGCTCGTGCCTGATTCGCCGTTGCTCAAACCGGGAGAGCGTGGCCTGAACTTCCGCACCGTTCGGACCGACCACAGCCGCGCGACCGGTGCAGGTCTCGGCTCGCAAGCCGCGCCGGTGCTGCCGACACAGGTGCCAGTGACCTTCGCCGACAGTTCAGGCGGGTTCGCCGGCGACGCGAAAGGAGCGGTTTACGTCAGCCTCGATAATCCGCGCGCCGTGAATTCCGACGGCACGTCGCAAATCGACCAGCTCGGCACGAGCAATCTCGCGCCTCTGGTGGTGAATGGACAGATCAATCCCGCACTCGCCGCGAACAACGTGAACGTCATCAAGAACACGCATGGCAAAACGTCGCAGCTCTCGGAGAGCGACATCGATGCGCTGATCGCGTATCTGAAGTCGCTTGATCGGGCGAACGACGGCGCGCTGACGATCGCGCCGTGAGGCGGGTTCGGCTGACCTGTTTGTGTAAGCGGCGACGTTCCGATACGTTGGCAGAGGATGAAACGCGCAGCGGTCATATTGCTTTCCGCACTCGGCTGCCTCGGAACGCCAAATGCCTTCGGGCAAGCGCAACAGCCCGCGCCAGCCGCCGACACGAGCGGCTTTGATTTCAAGCAGTTCGGGCTGCTCGCGATTCAGGATGGCGGCCGGCGCAAGCCGGTCGATACTTTCGCGCGTGAGACGCTGACGAAGATCACTGGTCGCTCGAGTTACACCGACAAGAACGGCCGCCACTGGCGCGCGAGCGATTTCCTGCTCTCAGCGCTGCTGGAGACGCACGATTGGAAAAACGAGCCGATGGTGCTGGTCTCGTTCGGCAAGTTGAAGACGCAGCTTGGCCTTCCGGAACAGCAACGCCGTTTCACGTTCGCGCAGCTGAGCGGCTCGGCGGAGCTGCAGCGGATCGGCAACGAAGCGCACGCGCTGAAGCGCGCGGAGAAAGAGCTCGATCGCGTCCAGCAGGAAGCGCTGAGCGTCGGCGATCGGCTCGCGCTGTTGTCACATGTGTTGGACGGCAGCGCGTTGCTCATCGTTCCCGCTCCGCAGAAGGCGACGGATGCGTGGATGGTGCCGGATCCGAGCGCGATCAGCGGCGCTTACACCGAGCAGCAGTTCGCGCCCGCGATGGCTTCGCTGACGCAAATGATGCGCGCCTACAACAGCGGCGATGCTTTCGCGTTCAGCTCTGCTGCGCGGCAGACGCGGGAGAATCTGCGCGCGCTCAGCCCCGCGATCTACCCAACTGAATCTCAGCTCCGGCTCGAGTATTTCTCAAACCACTTCGAGGGATTTTACCGCGCGATCTGGCTTTACGGCTTCGCGTTTATCCTGCTGCTCGTCGCGCATATCCGCGTCGCCCAAACCGCGGCCACTACAGCGGTAGCCAAATTGACGACGCTGCAAAAACTCGGAGTTGTTGCTGCCGTCGCCGCTCTGGCATTTCACGCGACTGGAATCGTGCTGCGCTGCCTGATTGGCGGTCGCCCGCCGGTGACAAACATGTATGAGTCGATCATCTGGGTTTCGTTCGCGGTGACGTTCTTCGGGATGATCTTTTTCGCTCGGTATCGCACGCCGGTCTATTTGCTCGCCGCGCTGCCGGTCACGCTGACGGCATTGCTGCTTGTGTTCCAAATGCCAATTGCGATGCCATCGAGCATCGATCCGCTCGTGCCGGTGCTGCGCGACAATTTCTGGCTCACGATCCACGTGCTCACGATCACGTTGAGCTATGCCGCGTTCGCGCTCGCGATGGGTTTTGGTCACATCCTGCTCTTCCGCTACGCGCGCAATCCGCGCGATACGCGCAGCGACGCGCCGATGCACTTTTGGCTTTACCGCGTCCTGCAGCTCGGCGTGTTGCTGCTCGCCGCTGGCACGATTCTCGGCGGCGTGTGGGCGAACTATTCCTGGGGGCGCTTCTGGGGTTGGGACCCGAAGGAAACGTGGGCGCTGATCGCGCTGCTCTGCTACATCACCACGCTGCACGGCCGACTGGCAGGGTGGTGGACGCAATTCGGTCTCGTCGTGGCGAGCGTCGTCTGTTTCCTCGCGGTTCTGATGGCGTGGTACGGCGTCAACTTTGTTCTTGGCAAAGGACTGCACAGCTACGGCTTTGGGATCGGCGGCGAAACTTACGTCGTGAGCTTCGTCGTCGCCGATTTGCTATTCGTCGCGTTTGCGATCTGGCGTTATCGCTCCAGCCGGCGCATCGCCAGCGATGTTGCCGAAGTGCGGAGCGAACGGGTCGCGGTTTAGCCACGCACGATCGGCAGAACAGGAAACCTCCGCCCGAGCACCTTCTCGCTCGGCGCTTTGAGCCAGTTACTCAGCACCGTTCCGTAAACGCTTCGGAAATCGACGTTGAACTTGAGATCGCCACGGTCGAGCTCGGTCAGGCTCGGATGTTTGCCGAACAACCCGGCCTTAACCGCGCCGCCGATGACGAACATCGGCGCGGCTGCGCCGTGGTCAGTGCCGCCGCTGGCGTTTTCCGCGACGCGCCGACCGAACTCGCTGAACGTCATCAGGAGCACGCGATCGAAGTTCCCCTGCTGCTTGAGATCGGCGACAAAGGCGGCAACGCCGTTGTTGAATTGCGTCATCAGCCGGTCGTGTGCGTGCATTTGTCCGGCGTGGGTGTCGAACCCGCCCTGGCTCGCGTAGTAAACGCGCGTTGGCAGGCCACCGGCGATCATGCGCGCGATCAGGCTCAGGCTGGCCCCAAGACCGCTCGGCGGATACGGCACCGTCGATTTGTACTTGCGCGCGATCTCGCGAATTTTGTCCGAGCTGATCTGCGCATCGAGCGCTGTGCGCTGGAGAAAATCGAGGGCGGTTTGATCGTTCTCTGCACGACCCGCCAGCGCGCTGATCGACTCACCATCGGCCGGTGCGGGCGCCTCGTCAGTCGGAATGCCGTTGAGTTGGCGAAAGAAGACTTCTTCCTGCGAGATGTGCTCGTTACCCGAGGCAAGCGGTTGCCATCGAAACTGCTCCGGCTTAGCGAAGGTGACGCCAGTCGGTGTTTTCGCAGTGAACGCTTCCGGCGTTCGGTCGCCGATCGCGACGCCGACTGTCGGATCAGCGCCTGAGCAACAGCTGTCGAAGTATCTGCCGAGCCACCCTTCAGCAACGTTCTGGTTTGAGTCGCTCGCGGTCTGCCAAATCTCGGTGGAACGAAAGTGCGAGCGGTCGGGATTCGGATAGCCGACACCTTGAACGACCGCCAGATTTCCATCGTCGAAGATCGATTTGAGGCCCTTCAGGTTGGCGTTCAGGCCGCAGTAGCTGTTTAACTTCAGCACCTTGTCGGTGTGCAATCCCAACCTCGGTCGCACGCGGTAATAGGCGTCGTCCGCATAGGGCACAACCATGTTCAGCCCGTCGTTACCGCCGGCCATTTGCAGCACCACGAGGATCGTTCCGTCTTTGCCGGTCGTCGCCTGTGTGGTTGCTTCCGCTGCCATCGCATCCAGCGCGAAAAACGTCTTTTCGAGGAACACCGGGAGCGTCCAGGCAGCGGCCGCGCCGAGTGCGGAGGTGCGGAGAAACTGGCGACGCGTCTGCAGAGTGGTGTCCATGAT